>NZ_JANUEB010000006.1:0-528681 GCF_024810095.1 Sphingobacterium sp. BIGb0165
TGAAAAAATAATCTTATAATTGTTGGCCCGTAATCACCGATACGGGTGGCCCATATTCAAGCGATAGGCTTGGCCCGGAATAACCGATATACACAGCAACTATGACCACCAATCATATGTCCGTCCTTCAATCTTAAATTAATCTCAGAGTAGTTGAGGACAATAGAGAGCCCTTCTTGCATTAGAAACGTATAAAAATTATACAATACAACCTGGCACAATTCTCTCCTCTTACGATTCGTTTTATTATCTTTAAACGACTCTCGCAACCTGATTTCAAGAAGTACCTTTGCATCATTATAATCAACGATTCCCTTTGCAAGCGAATAACACACTTCTTGTGTCACCTTATTAAAACCACCTTTAATAAAGTTGTTCTGTTTTAACATCTGCGCCATCCCTTTCGGATTCTCCTGTGCAAAATCTAGCTGTCTACATGACAATTTCATTACATCCTCCTTTTTTATCACATCCACCATCAAACTTGCTGCAATTGAGGCATGCAGACTCCTCCCATTTCCTCCAAAACCTCGTTTTGAAAGATCCGTTATATTCTTACGAATCATTTTAGAACAATATGAGTTAAGAGGTCACTAAACTCATTAAATTACGGGAGCCAAACCAATTGTCATTTTTTCAGATAAATTATTACGAGTTAGCGTTAATATTTACATTTGAAAAACCGAATATGAAGACGGGCTTGGACCTGTCCCAAAGATTTTAAGCCACATTCGCAGTGTGGCTTTTATCTTTCTACAACAAATATCAATGATTTTCTTGCGAAGCGGTAGTTTGACTTTTAAACATTTTGGGCAAAAGTTTGTCATAGGATGCGTATGCTGTCAGAAACGAATAGTAACTACCTAATAACATGACACATATGAATGTGGATAACTTTATCAATTCACTAAGAAAATTATCTTACAATTGTACTATCTTAAAAAAAAACTATCATTTTTAGCCAGTTATTTTTTTTATAAAATATACTTTTTTTTACCTTTGCACCTCTTTGGCGGATTAATGTCTTATAGCCTCAAAAAACCTCTAAATCCTACATCTAATTTTAATTACCAATCTTCTGTATGAATCAAATTGTATATAACGCAACAACGATCATTTGATTGTATAATAACATCTTTAAAGGATGCGCCGAAACAATTAAGCTTTTTTGCGATATACTCTTCTCTATTTTCAAGATACTCTATTAATTTGTTTTCGTTACCTTGTAATTCCCTTGGAATATTTAAAGTCAATATTAATTTATGTCCCACGTCCCAAATTTCCTGTTATGAAACTGATAGTGCAAGACATTGTGCTTTACGTTGCCTATAACGGTAACTTAAATTCATCCAAAAATGACACTACCCAAGATATCATTGATTATAATTTACAGGTTACGGGATACAATAAATGGCATACCTCATCTAATTGTATTTTAGATAAAAATATTTTAAGATGGAAACAATTAAAGCAATCAAACCGGGACCAAAGCCTAAGAAACAAGATGGCACTCCCGATAGAAGACAACGGGTAACACCCGACACTAAACCCAAACATCCGGATCTGAAACCGCACAAGCACAAACCTGGGGATTCGAAGTAGGGTTAAAAAGAGTTCAGCTATAACAAGATAGCTGAACTCTTTTTATTTTTAAGATCAATAGGAGCACATTAGAAACTCTCCTAAATCTGATGGGACTGTGATGTTTATAACTTTAAATCACATTCTCTCTACCGAATAATATCCCCATTTTCATCTTTCAAGATCAGATAAAAATTATTCGATTGTGGATCATAACAACTAAACCGAGCATATAAAGCTCCATCGGGAACAGTTATTTCTTGATTGGTGATAACCATATCCGTCTGCGGATAAGCTGATAGAAAGGCAGCTGCACCATTATTGCTATAAAATGCAATCCTACTGCCCTGATTACCAAATCGGCCATTGTAAAGGATCTTCTTCGCCCCCATCAGATCTACATAGCTACTGACACCCCAAAGCGCTGTTGCAGCTGAAGTCGTTCCCGACGCATTGATCATAGCAGACATTGTCAAGGAAGGGATCACCTTCGAAGGACTCTGATCGGCGGTCAATAAAACTTCTACATCCATAATCCGGTCTGCGTCAAAGGAATTAATGGAAAGCTCTTTGGATTGTGGATTGAAAGCGATAAATCCTGTCGGTGTAATATCCCCTAGCCTATTTGCCAAAACTCCTGATTTAATCTCGCCAATATATTGGCCATAGGCAGATTTTGAAGTCACAATTGCATTGTGAGTACCGATATTGAGTACCGAGTTTACTGTTTTACTCGGTGACCAAGATTTAAGGGAACAGAGGGAGACCAATCCGTCTTTGTGATTAGTGACAACCAATTGCGCATTCGTCTTGTTTTCATTAAATGTTATCGTTGACTGATCCTTGAATCTAAATCCGTCAGCAGCATTAAGTGCAAGTCCGATATCATCTGTTCGGAAAGTATCCTGAATAGAAACAGATTGGGACAGTTTATTGAGCTCTGCTGCTAAAGCTGGATCGATAAAACCCGAGGCATGCTCAAGCACTGAGGTAGCCGTATTACCTGCCGCATGGAAATTTTTGATCCCTCGGTAGTAATAAGGTGATTTATCCTTTCGCTGGCTATTCTCTACACTACAGTTGATGATATTGACTCCGTTGGCGATGTAATCTGCCTTTGTATAGCCCGTCCAACTATTCTTTACTTCCCCTGTTTCGTCTCCTGTACGTAGGATCGTTCCATTAACCTTATTTCTATATACAGAAAAGCTACAGTTTTCAATATTGATATTTTTATAGACTTCCCAAGATCCGGCGACAGGCTCGTCTGGCAATGCCATTCGCATAAAGCCAACGGCCATAGGTGTCCCGATATGCTGTACGTTTTTGATATACACATTCTCCGCATACCCACGGATACTGCCAAATTCCTTTAGCAAGGCTTTCGAAGTGGATGACTGATTGATGATCTTGACGTCTTCGATCCAAATGTTTTTGACGTAATATAACTGTGTATGCGACATAAATTTTCGTAGATCTTCATATTCATCGGTGATGACCCAAGTGGTATTTTTGACCCTAATATTTTCAACGAGCTTATTTTCGTCATAGCCCACAAACTTAAATCCATCGCCATTGACCGAATAAAGATTTTCGGCATAGACATGACTTGCCTGCACATAGATACATCGCTCAATAGGATTGATCGCCCGGATATTGTTATAGGTGGTATAACTCCCTGAACTCAGAACACAATCCATTCCATAAGGCTCTGGTATGGTGGGCACTTCTTTTTGAACAAAATTTGCGCTTTGCTCCCGCGTATTGATCAATTCGATATTCTGGATGTAACTATTCCAGGTATTATTTACCACACCGGAAGCAGCATTGTAGAATTTGCAGTCCGCGATAAGCAAGCCCTTGGAAAGTGACAGATTGCCGCCAACATTCCGGTCAGTCGTAATACTTGCATGGATGTTGTAAGTGACAATATTGCTGATTTCACCGCCCATCATTCCCGACTCTTCAAGAAGTCCTTTTGCTCGGTATTTACCATTCTCCTCAGGAACTATTGCCCGGCAAATAATATTGCGGTAATAGATATATCGATCTGTCTTTGTACCTGAGGAATAGAAAAGGGTACGACAGTTGTGCGCTGTTGTATTGCTCCCAAAATTATTCCGAAGTTCGATCTCAAGATCTGTAACATGCAATCGCTTCACATTGGTGGTGTTGATCTGAATGTCACCATCAACGATCAGTTTGGCTCCGTTGATCGCTCTAAGTGAAGATCCGCCCATTGTAGCTCGCGGTCCTGCCGCCTGGATCAATGTATCACGGCTGAGTATGACTTCTTTTTTATATTTTCCGGCATAGACGCTTGAGAAATAAAATGCATCTAAGTCATTGGTCAGGCCATCGCAATGAGCTCCGAAATATAAAACATCGACTCCATCGGTAAAATGATGAACAAGCTTGATACCTCCAACAGCAATAACGCTTCCTCCATCATCGCCTCCGGGTTCGGTAGCAGCGTAATAATATACGATCGGTGCTTGTGTATCTCCTTGTTTGTAATAGCCCAGTAGCTTTACGCCTGAATAGATTGGAGTGGTTCCTTGTAGTCCTGCAATTTCATCTGAGGAGAGTTCCCTCATCTCTTGCATCGTGTTTTTAATTAAAATCTGATTTGCCATATTTCTTTGATTTAAAGTGTATAGCAAAATTAGGCGGGCTGGTACCGCTATTTGAGGAAAATAAGGTGTATGTAAGCGGTAGTGGCGAGATACCGAAAAGTCGGTTATCATGAATATTTCAACATGAAGCACTCATGTGTAAAACAATGAAAATTGGCCGGTCGCCCACTAACCCAATCAGATGCCAGTTTTAAATTAAACTGGGTTTTCAGTTCATTGACCAACGGTGGGGTTGTAAGTAAGTCCATCGCTTTTCGGAGAAGCTGCTAGAATAAATTGGAATGCATCATGATAAGGAGGGTTCATATTGGATGTCATTTATTCCATCAAAAAGACCATAGGAGACCTTAGCTGTAATGATTCGGATTTCATTAAATTTGTTCTTTACTTTGAGGTTTAAATAGGTATGAAGAGGATAATGAGGCTTAGTAATGGCAAACATATATCCAAAAATAGATTGATGCTGTTTCGCAAAATTACCAATAGACCATGATGGTAGCACTTCGTAGGATATTAGCTCGAATTTATGCTGCTCCAAATCAAAATCTATATATTCATCAACTGCGACCCGAACCATTTTCTTTCGTAAAAAAACGCTATAGATTGCCAGCATGTACAATAAAATAAAGATAAAAATGATGTCAGGGCCCATATTTTCAAAAATAGAATGACGAGGTGAAAGATAATGAAATTAAGATCTAGCGAAAGTTCAATAAAGTGTCTGCTGTACTCTTCAGAAACTCATCCATGTTAAAACAGTATCGTTTATAGATCTTTTGTTCAGCAGAATAATATGAAATTTCACCTTGTTCATTATTCAACCCAATATAATATGTAGGTGTAGGCGTTCCTCTCAAATGAAATTTAAAGTCCGAAAAACATTCCTCCAAATTGGCATGGTACAAAAACATTTCATCTTCGCTGAAGAAGAATGACCGCTCATAACCGAGAGCTCGCAATTCAGCAATGGATTGATTTTCATCATTTAAGACGTCCAATTTTTTCACTGCTAATCTATCGCTTGCCTCGTCAAACCAGTCTCTAACTTCAATAATATCCCACTGCCAATCAAGAATATATTCGACTGTATTATCAAATTCATAGCATATTTGGATTATCCCCCAAACTTCATTGGGCGGTAACTCCTCTTCGTAAGGACTTGCTTTCCTTTCAAGATTAAAATACAATTTACCACAATTCATTTTTGTCAAAATCTAGTTATTTACAATATAAGCTCTCCAAGCGATAATCCTCAACAGTTAAGCTACCTAAAAAAGAAATATATTTGGTCTATCAAAATATAACCTCAACGGAATTATCAAATTCAAGACCTGTAATGCCATTTTCTTCAAGGGCAGATCTCAATTTCGCAGAAATGAAAATTCCACCTATGCGAGAATAGAAAAGGTCCAGTTTTGAATCAAATTCATTATTCAGCGCTAATACTTTTATTTGAGGAAAAGGCCTGAAATTTCTCATTTCCTCCCCATTCGAAAATTGATGGTCAGTGAGAGCCACATTTCCATATCCTCCCGTATAAAAGACCGATTTACTAAAGTCAACGATATCATAATCTTGCATTAAGGCAAAGAACATCTTATACGAATGAATTTCCTCTGAATTAATAGGGTCAGAGATAATACTTGGATAAAGTTGATGTGATTGAATATTAAATGATTCCAATAACTTAAGCGATCTATCGTCAATTAGAAAAAGGCAGTTATTAAAGTGAGGGCAGAAGCTCATGAAATTCGTTTCTTTTGTCAGTTTCAACTTTTTAAATTGAAAATAAACAGAGAAATCGGGTAATGCGTCTTTCAACGTCCAAGAACTTCCCGTATGGAAATAAGAATCCAGTTTCTTTAAGTATTCCTTTGTAAAAACCTTTTCCATCAATTCAACTTGATAGATCCCGTTCCGCACACCGATAATTTTGGGATCACTTGATAATTTTAATTTAAAATACATTAGCTTTTATTTAAAAGAAATCATTTATTTTTTTTCTAGGTTAGAACACGTTTGATACCTCGTCAGAACAAAGTTGATCAAGTACTTATACTAACATAGGCCAAAGCATTAAAAAATGGTACTCGTTGTTTTTTTTGATACTTTATCATATTTTTTCCAGTTATAAAAATGCTTCACTTTTATTTGCCTGCTAAATATTTCTAAAGGAATATTTTTAACTTACTCAGTTATTTTCCTAAAATATCTTCCAATGCTTTTAAAAGCTCCTCTTCCCTAAGATTAGTGGCTATAATCACACCATTAGGATCCAAAAGAAAATTTTGGGGAATTCCTCTCACATGATATAATTCAGCTACCTCACTTTGCCAGCCTTTAAGATCGGCAACCTGTAACCACGTCAATTGATCTTCTTTAATGGCTTTAAGCCATTTTTCTTTTGTAGTTTCATCATCCAAAGAAACCCCTAAAATTTCAAAATTTTTAGCTTTGAATTTTTGATAGGCTTTTACCACATAAGGATTTTCCTCTCTACAGGGTCCGCACCAGCTTGCCCAAAAGTCCAACAGCAGATATTTTCCTTTTAAACTGCTCAGAGATACCAAATTTCCGGATGTATCCCTAGCACTAAAATCAGGTGCTATTTTTCCAATTTGAACCGCGTTCATACGATCGACCTGCGTGCGAAACTTTTTACCTAAAGGCGTTTGTCGGAGAGCCTCATCCAGACTGCCCCATAAATCTTCTATTTGTCTTAATGTGAATCGACGGAGAAAATATTCTAATGCCATTAAACTGGCGAAACTTCTGGGATGTTTGCTTATATAGTCAATTCCCAAATCTCTTTCGTCCTGTTGGATTTTTTGATATTCAATGCTAAATTTATTCAATTCGTTACTATCTGGATTCGCTGTCATTTTGAATTGATCATATCGCTCGTACCATTTTGATCGTGCTAGCTCTGCTGGTTTTAATACCTGTTTAAGTTCTCGGAAATCGTTATTGATCTGCGATCCATCAATACGGGACTCATTAAAATTTCCATCCACATGAATTTTAATATTGGCTGGCTCAATTGAAAAGTCGAACTGATTTCCATCATCTGGGTTCGCTGCACCTGTATGTTTTAGCTGAATATAGGCATGTGTTCCATACACGGGAACGCCTTTAAAATAGAAGACTCCATTTTTGATAAGTGATGAATCTTGTTTAAAACCTTCCGTACTTTCATAGTTGAGATAAATATATTTATAGTCGGTTTTCTTGGTCAGCTTTCCTTCAATAGTAAAATAATCTTGTTGTCCATACGACAATTGTCCACTTAATAGCAAGGCTAAAGCGAGAAATGCTAGTCTCATAAATTTATATGTTCAGGGGTATAATTTAACTTAGATTTCG
Source organism: Sphingobacterium sp. BIGb0165 (assembly GCF_024810095.1). NCBI lineage: Bacteria > Pseudomonadati > Bacteroidota > Sphingobacteriia > Sphingobacteriales > Sphingobacteriaceae > Sphingobacterium > Sphingobacterium sp. BIGb0165. Next base: position 7,581 of record NZ_JANUEB010000006.1, read on the forward strand.
GATTAATTCCAAATGCGAAAATAGAAAATTTTTAATGATTTTTTTAGCATAATATATTTCCAGAAAACAATTAAAAACCGCTTTTAGACCTACGCATTTCAAAAGGGAGCGCTGAGCACGCCGCTCATATCCGATGCCCAACGTTCAGATGAGGAATGAATGTATTTCCCTGTACTGCCCCCAATTTTAAACCCGTCGAATTCGAAGGGTTTAGAAATAGAAAAAACCAATGCAATTGGTATTATATTCAAGAATTTAGATATTGAGGATAACAAGAATTTTATTCTCCAATATGCTAGGATAATAGCATTATAGAAATTCTATTCTCAATGCTGTCTTGGTAATTATGAAGCAGTTGAAACCACTCGTTTGACGAAAAGTGTAATAGAACAAATCTGGCATTTTCATTGCATTCATTTTATCCTCAGCAATATAATTTTTCATGCGATTAAAATAGCGCAAATGGCTATTGAAAAATACTTCAAAGCTATTTTCGACTTCTATTACATTAAAGATATTGACAAAATCAAACTCCGAAAACTCCTGCCAGACAACATTTTCAAAAATCATTTTCTTAATCGGAGGCGCGTTTTCTGTTATATACTCACCGTAATATATTTCCGTGACTTTGTTTTGAAAATTCACACTTAGATTGTAAGCGAATAAGTCTCCAAACTCTTCATTTAATTTATTGCCATCCATATTGATTAGACAGTTCTCATAAGAGGTGTTATTTTAAAAATGTGATCTTCATCGTGTTCATTATCCAATGACCAATAATCTATCAGTTCGACAAAATATCTTTTATCCTTCGATAACATCGCTCTAATTCTATCCCATCTATAATCTACAGATACGTCATACTCATTTAGATAATCATCATAGGATGCAACAATCAGAGACATTAATGTCATCCTTTCCTCAAATGCTAAATCATATTCGTGATACAAATCAATAAATTCATTTATCCGCGAGGAGTCTGCCATTTCGATATCCCAATCCTGCTCTGTCCCTGTATAAGGCAGGGACAACTTTTTGCTGAGTGCTATGATTATGTCTTTCTTTAAAATCATTCAGTTATATATAAGTTTTATCAACGTTGGAATAGGATTGCCATTCTTCATAATCAAACACTGTTTTAACTGTGCCTATTTTTGAGCAGGCATTTTCAAAATACCCGTCATCCAATGCGTCTTGAATAGCTTTACGGATAGTCGAATGAGATAAATCCGGCACGATAATCATATCGGAAGCCCAGAAATAGGAAGCCTCATCACGTCGCATCAACATGTCAATGTTTTTTAACGTAAACAAAGTAGCAACATATACGTCGTCATTACTCAGTATTATATGAATATCGATATTGTCATTAAAAATATCCGCTACCCGGTGAGTAAAAAATAATTTAAACTGCATTTCTCGCATAATGATCATCGTCAATTTAGCTATCAAAAATGAGGATTATTGTTTGTCTAATTTCAATAAATTATCAATTCAAGCCAAATTTAAAATAGAACTGATAGCAGCGATTTACTTCCTTGAAATAGATACTCAACAATAAACCCGTCGAATCTGACGGGTTTATTGTTAAATATTGCTTTGCTCGTAAATTACATAAGAAGATCCCTTCCTCATCTTTCAATAGCGCTGCATAAGACTTGTGAGTTTCCAATTTTCCAACAGCCGCCAGGGATTTTTCCAATTTACGTTACCCATTGATCTATTTAGTGGTCATGTCAAATATTGTTGATAGCTGCACTATAAGAAATTTGAGATAGTTGGAAAAACTTTATCTCAAACTATAGACCAAACTTCCTTGGAAAGTAAGTTAATGACAGCAGAAAATATCGGTTTAGGTTGTTGCGCTGTCCATAGGTCAATTCTGTTGGTGAACTATTTATATATATACCATTATTTTGATTCAGTAGATCATATCCAGCAATTTTCACCTCAAAGGAATTTCCTTTACCCAACCGGTAGCTTGCGGAAGAATTTATGAGGACCAAGCTCTTATTATATGCAGTAAAGCTGATATGCCTTGAAGACAGGTTTGAACGAAAAACCAGTTTTTTTGTAATAAAATATGAAGCTCCAACTCCGACGGAAAGATCTTTGCTACTATAATTAATAGTATTATTTGTAGGGACATTCCTCCGAAAAAGATTATAATTTCCCAGCACCCCAACAGAATATCTATTGTTATATGCATAGAATATCTTAACATCATAGGTTTGGCTATTGGAGTAAAAATTGAGTAGTTCGTCTCCTAAATATTGGTAACTCTTATTCCAATTAAAATCTATGTTGGTATTATATGACAAGGATCTGCCTCCTTTTAACGAATAGGACTTGTTTAAACTAAGCGTATTTTTAAAGAGATAGCCAGTCATAGGTGTATTCACAGTGTAGATCTTCTGTTGCTCATCGTAGATAATGCTATCAATGATGCCGCTTTTTACAATATTGTATGATGAACTGAAATTTATATCATAGCCGTTTGACATCCACTCTTTATAAGAGATATTCACAGCTATTTTATTGACCTTCTCCTTCTTTAAGTTTTTATTTCCAAAATAACGGAAAGAAGGGTTTAAGTCGTCATAAATCCGGACCAGTTGATCTAAGTCTGGGTAGTTTTCATCATATAAATATGCTGTCCCAATGTTAAATCGATATTTACTTAATTTATTAAAACTATAGTCCAACGCTAACTTTGGCAGCAATGTCCGAAATCTTCTGGAGACCATCATGTCCCCCAGTGTTGAGCTATTGGTTAGGTTAAATATCCTTCCTCCCAATTCGCTCCCTAATGTCAAATACGTTTCTTCACGACCCATGAGAATCTTTCTAACAAGATCTAGCTGATAATTAAGTGATGATTCAATCGTGCGCTTCTTAAAATCAGACCCATATGTCAGAAATGGATTTACCGATTGCTTGTTGTCTACCAGATCAAAAGTATGCTGATTCGTTTTGATTACTTCGTTTTGAAAATTATTGCTCCATTTCCATCTTTGCCATTGAACACCAAAGAGGAGCCTATTTGCATTTCTGTCAATTGTATTTTGATAATTTCTATTATCTGTTTTATCTGAGGACGGATCGACGAAACTTCTGTATTCACTATGGACATGCTTATCCGTAGACTGGGCTGACCATTCAGGGGTCCACTTCAAAAAGTAGGACAAACCATCAAAAAAATTAGCTTTCATGTTTTCTTGATACATCGTCGATGATATGTCTTTAGAAGATAGGTTGACATCAACGAGCATCTGTCCTTCGGTTCCATCTGATGTATGCTGGGAGGAACTAGCCTGAGTGCCATTATTACTGGGATAATTGAAAGTATTGAAAACTGATGAATTATTATTTTCCCTCAGGTTTTTCAAATTTAATCTAGTATTGATCGAAATTTTTCGCTGTTCGATCTCATTGTTATATTGATAATCAGCCATACCATATTGCACTACTTTTTTTGCTTCTGTTGAAGCTTTAAAAGCTCTTTCATTGGTAAGATCCTTTTCACTGGAGGTCAATTGTGTCCTTGAGGTATCGGTAGAAATTTCCCTGTTCCAGTCCACAAGATAATCGGCCTTCAGCAAGCTCTTTTTTCGTCTGTCATTATCTTTTGCGAAATCATACTGGGCTCTGCCTCCTAGAACACTCTGGGAGCTTTGCCCATATTTGTTCATATCAGGCTCAAAGTTGCTCATGATGCTGATATTTTTATACACTGTGCTTCGCAAAAGCTGCTCAATGCTATTTAGGGTTTTGTTGGTATTATTACGGGAAAAGGCGACCGTGCTTTGCAGCCTGCGGGTGGCATAATTCAAATTGGCGTTGCTATCGTGATGGTCGGATGTTCCAAATCCTAGGGATATCGCTCCAAAGATCATTTTCTCCATGCCTTCCTTTAACACAATATTCATCTCAAAATTTTGATCATTTGGATTGTTTAATATTGCACTAGCATCCCTCGTGTCATAGATCTGAAGTTTTTCGACAGCATTTTTAGAAATGTTCTGAAGGGCAATATCTTTATCACTGCCAAAAAACTCTTTCCCGTTTACAATTACTCTGGGGACCACTTTACCTTTATAAGTTATCTTCCCATCTCCCCAAACTGTTATGCCGGGTAATTTATAAAGGAGATCACCAATAACTGCGGTTGAATCTAAACGGAATGCATCTGCGTTGAATTCTATGGTATCTCCATTCATCGTAACCGGCGCCTTGATATCTACTGTTTCAAGCATCACATTTTTTTTAAACATATTGATATTGCCAATGCGCTTGGTTTCTTTCGGTTTCAATCGGACGTTAATCTCTTTCTTCTCAAATCCTTGAAATGTGAACACTACTTTCCAGTTGATATCCGAGGGAAGTTCACTAATCTCAAATCTACCGTACCGATCAGTCAGAGTTACTTTTTCAACAGTTTCCGAGTTCTCAGGATAAACAGCAACGGTAGCGGAAATTAGTACAGAATTACGCGAGGAATCGATAAGGACACCCGATACCTTGGTCTGTGCATACCCGGCATACATCATTACCACGCTAATGGCTAACAAAAAAAATAGCCTTAAAAACATTTTTATTTAAGCTTAAACTTTACGAGAATGGGATTTTTGGAATTTGCCATCCTTTTTATTCTTTCAGGAAGTTCTTTGTGCTGATAGAAATCTTCTATACAGCGGTTAATATCCCTACTCAGTACAATACTATACAAATATGTTCCATCTGAAAAAATGGAACCGTTCGTTGATGAAAAAAGCGGCATAAACGCATTGCTCTCATCAGGTATGACACTACCGAGATTAATTAAATCTCCGGTCTGCAGATTATATGCATATTGGCCCGAAAGCCCTCTGACAAAACTAAAGATCAGATAATCTCCATATCTTATTACATTGCTAATGGCCATTACCACATCAGGAAATCTTTTGTAAAACATGCTCCTGTCTGACGTGAACAGCTTATCTTTATATAGATCCAGAGAACCGGTATTTTTCAAAGGGAGAATAAACTGGTATTTTTTTTCCAGTCCTTTTTCTGAAATTTCAATCACTTCATAGGTCAAAGGATTTGAGTAATGTAAATAAGATCCCCTGTCTGCAAAGGTTGTAAAAAATTGAATTGTGGAAAACAGTCCGTCTTTGCTGTAGTTATTTTCATCAAGTTTCAATACTGATGATATATTTCCTTTGTGGTCTCTACGGTGGAGAATAGTGCGATCACCTCGCGTTAGTGCTCTGTATGGATTAGAATACCAGTATTCAGTAGTCCCAATTTTAACCATCCCATCAACATAGCATAGTTTCTGGTCAATAAGCTGATTTCTTACGGGTATCTGTTCTATAAATTCGCCTTTCAATGAATATTTTATCCCGTCTGCTTCCTGCTTGCCTTCTCCCAATTTGTCAATATCGGACAAATAAAAGTAGGCGTTGTCCAAATTATTGATTAAAGTATTCGAACGGATTTTTTCGTTATCGATTTCAAATTTAGATTGGAACTTACCATCTAAATTGTAGGTCCAGATACTTCCTTCTAATTGGTCATCTTTAAGGAATAATTGATCACCAATGATATAACATCGGTTAAAATTCTCTACCCACCCCTTTTTCGGCTTGTCGAGTTCTATATATACTACATCTGTCAGCAGATCAGAAGCCGTTCCACTAAATGCATCCAATGGGGAAATCCGGATCTCCTCCACAGGAAGAGATGCTGGTAAGGCCAGTTTTTGAGAATAACTACTAAAATGAATAAGTAATAAGACCATTAAACATAATCGGTTCATTTTATTATTTAATTATTTCGTTAAAATACAATTTAATCTCTGAAGGTAACGTGATCTCAGGAAAGAAAATTTTATCCGTTTCATAATTGGAATTAATAGTAAAGCAAAATGGCACTCCCTTTCCTTCGATTGGAATATCTAAAAAATTTAGTTTGTTTGTTTCAGAGGTATAAAAAGAGTAAGATTTAAGGGGAATTTGGCGATTTTTTTCTTTCGCTATAAAATCAGTAAAGTCTAAGTTATCACTTAACAATATGATTTTATTTCTCTTCCTTTCTGGTAATGTTTTGATCACAGAGATAATCGTATTAACACATGTATTACAATCGAGAGCAGAATATCTCACAAATACAACATCATTCCCATATTTTTTGATTAAATTTTTTAGACTTAGTCTATTTCCAAAAGCATCTATCAATGTAGCTTCTATGTTAATTTTTATGCCTTCATTTTCTAAAGTAACAAGGAGTATATCATATCCCCTAGAAGACGTCCGATCCTTAACCTTCTCGTTAGCAATGGCCTTATTGGTCTCAATACAGGTTTTGCCTCTCAAAAAAATCGTACTTAATAATATGATGTTTAATATACTCAATAGTACAATAAACGCTTTCTTTCCAATCATAAATCGCTATTTATATATCCATTATTTCAAGTGAATTCAAATTAATATTTCCGCATAAACCAATTTTATTAGAACTGATTTATGCAGAAACAAAATAAGCTAAAAGATTTTTTTATTAAATTTGATTAACCTGTTAATATTTATGATCCTGTCCCTGATCCACTACCTATTGGCCCTGGAGCACTCTCATCACTTGGGCAAAATCTACTTAAAACTTCAATTTGAGTACACGAGCTTCCAGCTTGCGTAACACACTCAGCTCTTTTGTAAAAAAGATCTTCCTCGTTTTGCATTTTCAAATAATAGATTCCCGTTGGGCTTGTTTGGGCTTTATAGGATATCCATTTACATGAAACACAAAGAACTTCACTTTCTCCATCACTTTTCTTCCCAGCAACACCTGATTGTTTGTATGTACAAGAGGGTGACGATAAATTCGTCTGAGAGATAGCTGGAGTAAAATACCCGCTTATCACCACAAGGTGTAGGATACACATCAATGCACCTATACCAATAAACATTTTTTTCTTCATAATTTATTTATTTTTACATCCTTTAGCTTAAATTTTACAATAACGCCATTTGAAAGCATGTTGATCTTATTATAGACCGACCTTAGATTCTCATTTTCGCTCAAGATCGAGTTCCTGTTCGGCACCTCATTCATTGCATCTAAAAACTGCTTGCTCGGATAATAAGAATAAAAATATTCTTCATCACTGCCGTAAACGAAATAGGAAATCGGCGGCAATGTTTTTGTATCACTTTCATATTTAATATCAGATTCAAGAATATTACCTCTGCCGCTTAATGATAATAAATTTATTGGACGAGATCTATTCCCCAATGTATAAATAACGCCATTTTTAGTTTTGAAAATAGACCTAATATTATAGAACTCCTTCTTATTTCGGTCTAAGTACTCGCTTCTTTTTCCGAAATATTCTGGATTCACAATAAAATCATTCGGTATTTGGAACAGATTCGGTCGATTTAACTTTATTTCGGTTGTAGATAAAATTCCTTCCTCTGAAATTTTATAATAATTTAATTGCCCCTGAATTGTCAAAAAAAGTTCGTTACCGCACTCATAAAAATTTTTCCAGTTGTTAGGAATCTCGCCCTTATAAATGCTTTTTTCATTGTAACCTATATAGCTATCAACCGTCTTCATAGACGATGTATCTATAAGATCAATTAAGTACTTTTTATCATCTCCCTTACTAATCTCTTCTCGCGTCAAATAATGGTTGTAGATAACGAATTTGTTTCCAATTGGCGCAAAAGAATAAAAATCTGATTTAACTTCTTTTCGGCTGATATACTTACCACTTCCGGTAAAAGAAATAATGCTACTTGTATTACCATCTCTCACATATATTAGGTCAGGCTTATTACTTTTTCTCAATTGTAAAAATTGAATTTCATCCACATCAGATTTCCCATCGAAAGTACCTAAAAATCTTCCTTCGCTATCGAAAATAAGCACTTGATTAATAGAACGATTTAATATGTAATAACGGTCTCCAATGATTAACATATCACTTATGTCGGAAAATAAATTTGATCGATTTGTTTCTAGGGGTATGAATTCTATACTTTCAAACACATCCCTCGAATAAATATCATTTTGAATACTATCTAATGTAATAATATCATTTATGGGTGTTTCGACAAGAATATTTTTTTCCAAATTATTTTGTTGAGTACAACTAAGAAAAGGTAACAACATGAACAAGTAATTTAACTTCATATTATTCTATATTTAGGTAAAACCAATTAAAAACTAAAAAATGAGAATACACGATAAAATAACCTACATAGATAAGAACAATCCACTTTCTATATTGATATAATTTCGGAGTTAAGAAATTATAAAATAGGAGTAAGATAAATATCAACGGCAAATACATGTAACGGTCCGCAAAAAAGGACGGTCTATATACTGGAACTATATGTAAACATGGCAACAATAAACATAAGCTTATAAGAATCAAATAAAAATAAGGCTTAGCATACCACTTCTTTTTTATACATAAAAAAAACAGCAGTACCCAAAAAATAACAAAGAAATAAAACACTATAGGAATTGACTCTCCAGGTTGAAAAGGATATCCATAATTATAATGTAGATTAAAAGGAAAAAAACAATTAAAAAGGTACCAAAACAACGAATAAAAGAGAAGAATTACTCTCTCACTAAAATTATAGCGAACTAGTTCCATACTCTCTGCGTTGATTTGGAGTGTCAATAATGAAAATATCACAACGATTGTAAAATATGTAGCATACTCAAAAAAATTGATCTTCTTTAGGCTGTCATTTTTATGGTAAAAAATATCTAATAGAAAAAAGATCACTGGAAGAATAACACTTTGCTCTTTACAAAGACATGATAATATAACAAGACATGCAATCGTCATCTGAGAACGAATATTCCTTTGATTATGCTTCAAAACAATCAAAATTGCACTCAGCGAAAAAAATGACGAGAGAAGAATTTTAGAAGCAGAAATCCATATTACACTTTCAACGTTTAGAGGATGAACGCACCATATCAAAGCCAAAATAAAGGATTTCTCGTAATTCTGCACGAAATAATTTATTAATCGGTATACGAAAATAGTATTAAAAATATGAATAGTTATTGATGCAATGTGGTAAATAGATGGGTTAAATCCATCAATCTTATTTAACAATATATAATAAATCGTATTTAGCGGAGAATACTGTATATCATTAATTTGGGATAATACGGACTTAAAAAAAGTAAAGGAATATTCCCTTTGTTGTACAAGTGAATTTTCTAACAGCATCCATCCATCATCGGCACTACAAAAACCCACAAAAACAAAGGAACTATAAACGGTCAATGTTATAATTGCAAAAATAAAATAGTAGGTATATGCTTTATGATTCATTTACAATGAAGAATTTAAGTTATGTACTAATAATAATTTTCGAAAAACAACCTTATACTACCTATACATTGGTTTAAATAAATTTTTTTCTTCTTTCCCGAAATTCCCTCCAATGCTGCTGCGTAGGAAAACTATAGTATGATGGTGTTTCTTTACTGCAATCAGCTATTGTACCATTTTCAATCTTAATTAAAGCATCAATACAAACTTGTGCGCTATTTGTGAAACATTTTTGATACAAGGCATCTACAGTATCCTCTTCCCTAATTGCTACTCTATATTGAGCCAAAACAAGTCCTCTGTCAATTTGTGTATTCATCAAATGAACCGAGACTCCCACCTCGCACTCGTCATTTCTAAGAGCCTGAAAAATGGGCCAAACACCACCATAAGAGGGTAATAAACCACTATGTCGGTTCAAACAAAAACGCGGTATTGACAAAATTTCATATCCAAAATAGAGAGAGTTGGAACTGATTATAACATCTGGTTTAAGAGCTTTTATCTTATTAATATACTCTCTTTTGTTGATATTATATTTCACTTGAAAATAAGGGATATTAAAATGTTTCAACACTGATTTTACACTGTAGAAATGATGTGGAATATCTTGATTTATAGTGTTTTTAACAAAAAACACTATCCTTTTTTTTAAAAGCTTATACATCTCTTTCAGTGTTAAATATTTATAATTTCGAATCATATATGATGTTATATTGTTTTTCGGTAAAATTTTCACCACTAAAGCACATCCAATAATTTCTTCCCGTTTAAATTTCAGTAAATCTGCAACAAAATCCGGCTGGTAAAAGCATGTTTCATCGACTACTAAAAGTATTCTCATTGTTTGACATCTTTTAGTTTAATTTATTTATTATAAAACTGTTTACAAATTGATATTCCTTCTTTCGCCATTTACTAGAGTAGTACTTTATAAAGCCTTTTTTATCAGTCCAATCAATACTTAAATGTGAATTTACTCCTCCCGGATGGAATAATATTTCAACAATTGCATTGCTTTTACCTGAATATTTTAATCGTTCAAGCGATGATTTAACCGCATGTCTATCCATTCTTCCTGAGGCCAGGATACCGATGAAATAATCATTAGTAACAATGTTCCTATCTTCTATTTTCTTCTTCTGGGTCAAACACAAAATCTTTAATATCAAATACTTAAGTATATTTGAAGAAATATAATTTCTCCAAGATTGTATATTAAAATAGAATTTCTCGTTAGGGTACCTCATAGAAGTAATATTATAATGAATTGATAACTCTAATATTATATCAAGTACAAACGGAATCATGTGGATATGGGTATGTCCATCAATGTGAATTTCGTCATCACATGATGGGAATATATCTTTATATACTTCTATTTGCTTTTTTATCTCTAAAGATACTTGTTGTTTAAGTGATTTTCTTTTCGAACGACTTGAAAAGATATAGCGTCCCCATAGTGAAATAAAACTATATTTAAATTCTCCAGTTTTATTTATTAAAAGGGATACATCTTGTTTTTCCGATACAGGTTTCCCCTCCACAAGGTTTATATGACACCCTGTCTCTAATTTAACGGCAGTATCTTTGCCTAAATTGAGGGATGCTTCATTTATATATGACGTGTTACATACAATACTTGCTCTATGAATCTTATTGTTTTTGGCGCATTCGAGTATTCGATCAGATATCTCCTTAGATATCCCATAGTCATCTGCATGTAGGATTAATTTCATAATTAATTGGTTAACGTAAAACAGATCTATTCAATTACTTCTCGAATATGATAATGAGGCCTCTTTTTTGCTTCAAAATATATTTTACCAATATATTCGCCGATTACACCTATACCCAGAAGTTGTACACCTCCTAAAAAATACAGTGGCAACGTTATTGAAGCCCAACCAGGAACAGTATTTTGAGTTAAAAAAACATATAAGACATTGCAACTTAAAAATAAACATAGAAAAAATATAAAAATGCCGAGGTATGTTATTATCCTAATTGGAGTTGTAGTAAATGATGTAATACCTCTTGTGGCTAAAGAGATCATCTGTTTAATATTATACTTTGATTTACCTTTAAGCCTTCTATTTTGCTTGTAACAAATAATCTTTACATTATCAGTTACCAAAGTTAAAAGTCCGCGCAAGAATATATTACTTTCTCCATATTTTAAAATTTCTTTTACGGCAAATTGAGATAACAATCTAAAATCAGCGTGGTTCTCGATCAATTTAACCCCGAAATTATTCATTAACCTATAGAAAGCTCTCGCGGTATATCTTTTAAAAGAAGAATCACAATTTCTATTTTCTCTAACACCACATACAATATCAGCACCACTTTTATACTCTTCCACCATTTTTTCAATCACAGATAAATCATCTTGTAAATCTGCATCAATAGTTATAATGCAGTCAGCTTCTTCTTTAACAAATTGGATACCTGCTAATAAGGCGCTTTGATGCCCACTATTCTTAGCGAGTCTAATAATTTTTGTATGTATTTTTTTTTCTTCTTTTAGGATTATAAAAGTATCGTCGTCACTTCCGTCGTCCACGAATAGTATAAAACTTGAAACGGAAATAATCTTGTTAGTTATTAGCTTAAATAAGACTGCTGAAATTTTCTCAGTTGTATCCGATATACATTCAGCCTCATTAAAGCAGGGTATAATTATTACTAATTTGGGCGCGTACATAATCAGGTTAAGAAGGTAAATACGTTTAAAGTTATTATTATAAATACAATACATTAAATTAAATGACACGTAAAATATCTCGTTATTTATCATATAATACAAAACATCAAAACAGGACGAAATAAATTGGAGTCCGTACTCAAAAACGTAGGTCGGCTAAACAACAACAAATCGCCAAGCCAATTAGTATTATAGTGTATAATTAAATCTTTTTACTGTTATTCTCTTATTTTAGGTACTAGCAATAGATTTTCTTACTGAACCGAACTCAAAGTATAATTTATATCTAATTTCAATATCAATCGATAATAAAGAAGCGCTGTTCAAAAAATCAAAGCAATAACAATCGTAAATAGTTTCTTTCTTTGGTTAATGCTCATTTTGTTACAATAATCTAGTTTACAATTTATAATGATGCAAATCAGTATTTCTAACATTGGTTACAACGAAACGATTGTTATTTATGTCAAGTTAAAAAAATATATCTTTAAAATCAAAATAAATATTGAAATAATTCATAATATGATTTTACCATTGATTTATTAACTTTCAAAAAATAACCATAAACACATGCATATCAACGTATTACACACAAGTTCTTTTATTTTTTTATTTTACATTAAGCTGTAGCTTTACCACCCTAAAAACGTGGTCATGAATTCAGGAAAGTATGTTCTTTCTCAACTTCTCCGATATATCCACAGATACGAGTTGGATATGTTTCAAAGTACGATGATTGCTGCCCACTATTGCGATCTCAGTTAGTTTGGCGTTGAACTGTGCTTTCAAACTATTTACCAAAGAAATCGCTGATAACAAATCGTTAGCATAATTTAGCCTGCAATCAACCACTACAATAGATCTCTTAAAGTATCTAAGCGTTGGAGAGAAGATAAATAATTCCGATTTTATTACCCCGAATTCTGGGATCTATACAAAAAAAGTAAAGTTCTTTCGAATTCTGCATTTTTATAGCTTCACGCTTTATTACATTTTAATAACCCCTAGTTCATCATTGAGATCTATCTTTTGCCTCCACTCTTCTTCCTCTAAACAGCTCTCATTTCGTAGATCCACCCCTTCTCTAACTGCCTTAAGTGTTATATATTCAGATATAGGAAAATTACCTACCTCCCATTTTTTCTTATAGCCAACGAAGCCAAAATTTGCTAGCATCTCCTCCAGCGATTGATAAATAGCATCGAACAATTTTCTTGTTTCAATATCTTCATGAATTAGCATCTCTTTATAACCCAAATTAGAAGGCGATAATTGATCAATTTTGATATTGATATGGGAATCAACAGAATTCATACTGATGGTCCAGTTATAATTAACACAATCGTCCTCCCACAATACAGTGGTAGAATAGGGAAAATACGCTATATCTTTTTCTTTTACGATTTCATAAATAAAGAAAAACTTGTTAAGTAGCTCTTGGAATTTATCGCCATAATCTGAACTATGACCTATTTTGAATCGTTTGGTCTCGGATGAAATCTCAGCTACAATATAGCCCAAGGTCATTATTTTAAATTTGACTTCCATTTATTTACAATAGTAATTGTTCACAGCGAATTTTCCTAAGTCTCGAGATAAATATCGCAATAAATATACTGCGCAAATACCCTGCATACCTTTAGAATATATTTGTTTAGAAAAATGAGGATTAGCAATTATAGTATATGACACTTGAAGAATTAACACTTGAAATTTATGCGGAAAGGGCATTGACTTATTTTGAAAGTAAACACCTCGTTACATGGGCCGTAAATGTTTTAACCTTGGGATATGAGAGTGACAACCTGTATATTTTAGCTGGTTTGGATAACGCATCTACGGAAGAACGCGAAATCTATTTTTGGAAATCAATTGCTGATCTAAAGTTGAATATAGAGAAAAGCGAAGAAGATTTAATGGAAAACTATGCATTAACAATCGCAAAAAAAGCACTCAAAAAAGAGGTCAGTATAGAATATGCTTTTGGCCAAATCTTGAAAATTGTGTCTGCGAGCGAGTATGACTATAGGTATATCGCCTTTTATGAAATTGACGAGGATCTGGACTATTTGAAATATGACAATTCAACCCTTTTTAACACAGGACTTACGCTTGAGAATTCAAAAGAATTCATCTTGGAGGAAATGAAAATCTTCGTCGAAATGGAAAGCTTAAATATCCCCCGCGAACAACGTGAAAAATGCTATTGCGAGACTTGTAAAAACCTTAATAGCCCAATAACGAAAAATAAATTTCAGCTTAAAAAACCATTTAGATATACAGTTTGGGCTTGCGGGATATGTGGTTCAAATAAGCTTAAATACAGCAGCAATCATGATGTTAAAAGGAGAATAATAGAACAGTCGAAAAAAGAATAAGGTTGCGAATCCCTTTGGGATGGACGGTGCTATTCCGCTGCTACTTTTTTATAACAATTTTGATTTGGGATATCAGCAGAATAATGGCCAACACAAAATTCTATCCTACCGCTATTTACACCTATATATCCAATCCCATTACTTATTGTATCGTTTAAAAGCTCAGGAAACTTCACTAAATCTCCATCCAAATTCCAAAAATAAGGGGGTTCGAACACTATTAAATCGTGATCTACTTTCCACTTTCCTTTAGTTTTCAGCACTAGCTTTTTATTCCGATCATACACCCGGCGATAATATATATTATTAGTCCCTAGCTGAATTGTATCATAGGTGTTTGTATAGTTAGCAGGACTATAAGTTCCTATCATTTCGCCAGTATAGTAACTACAAGAGGCTAGTATGATAATAAATTGCTGCTTTCATATTTAGTGATTTACCAATGAGATCATAAATAAAAACCTGATAAATGAATTTAGTAAATTGCATTATGGAAAAGAAAACATTTTGACATCATCTGTTAAATCATTCGCGCTATTTTATGAAAGAATACTTCTTAATACCCGTTTTATTTCTTGCTTTAGCTTGTCAAAGCACAATTAAAAAAACACCTAAAACAAAAACGCCGGAAAAAATTTTTAATTATTCCGCTTTTGAAAAAGACTATGCAGAAATACTGGAAGCGATACTCACCCATGACACTTATATCAGTCGATTGATCATAACAGAAAAATCTGAGACTTATATTGAAAACAGATTTACCAAAGATATGATACATACGGCTTACAATGAGGATTATCCCTCAGGAGATGCTATTGGAATCAGGGAATTGTTTGACCATCTTAATTATAGTAAGCAGGATTCCATCGGTTTTCTCAATCAGACAAGAGCCAGGGATACGGTTCATATTCCCCAAGCAATCGTTCATAAGTATATGGTTAAAGACAGCAATAGATTGACTATGGAAGAACGTTTTTTAACAAAGTTGATCTTTCACTTACCTATTCTGACACATGATGGTCAAAAAGCCTTTGTATCCGTGGATCATATCTGCGGTGGATTGTGTGGCCAGGGCTGGTATTTTATTCTTGACAAAACAAAAGGCAAATGGAAGGTGGTTAAATATGAGGGTACTTGGGAAGCTTAAGACCAATAGTAATATTGGGTGATCACTAACACGGCTTGAATAGATTATCGGATTATTAAATGAAAACAGTATTTTCAATTGCTTATAAAAAAAATACTAAATGCTATTTTTACAGCAAATTTGTATTTTGTAACCAATTGGTAAGAGCAATATGATGGCAGACGACGAACTTGAAAATGTAGATCCAGACGACATTAGCGATTTACTCGTTAAAGTTGAAAAGTCATTTGATATGAAGTTTGAGAGCACCGAACTGATGCACATTATCACTTTTGGTGAACTATGTGATCACATCGCCAATAAAATTCAACTAGCACATTTGAACGACTGCACAAGCCAACAGGCTTTTTATAAACTGCGTGATGCAATGGCATCGATACTTCAAATAGACTACAAAACAATCATGACCAGCTCTGCTCTCCTAGCCCTTCTGCCAAAACAAAGCAGACGTTCTCTGGTAAAAAAATTGGAAGTGCATTTGGGTTTTAAACTTCATATCCTACGACCGCCCTACTGGGCATCCGTGACACTTGCGATTTTACTAGTTACATCTTGCGCCGCACTATTCTTTAATTGGCAGATCGGACTTGCAGGACTTGCTTTTTCAAATGCCGGACTTTGGCTTGCAAAAAAATTCGGCAACATACTTAACCTGCAAACAGTTGGACAATTAGCAAAAAAAATGACAAGTGAAAGTTATTTCAAATCTAGACGCAACTCGAGCACTTTTAATAAAAGCGAAATTGAAAAAATACTGGTTGATTTATTCAGTAATGATTTAGGGATAGACAAAAGTAAACTAACAAGGGAGGCAAAACTCAGCTAGATTCCTATGCAGGGTACAATATTTTCAACGCAATTACTGAATAACAGACGAAATTCAAAATAAGGCTATTCTCCCTGCATGGCCACTAGTTGCATAAAACTTTCTTTAAATTAGCATTGTGGACAGAACAACAGATATAATTATTATTAAGTCAATTGACCAACTTCCATCAGTAGATGAAATCAAATCCATTTCAAGAGAAAGAGCCCTAAAACTTGTTTTTAAAGAAAATATTAACAGGCAGCGCGAAGAAATTGGCCAATATCTTGATGATACTCTTTCTGGTTTTCTAGTCTTGATACATAAGATCGACCCTGAACTAAACATTGTAAAACTCATTACGGATAAAGAAATTGAAGATCATCAAAACTTTTTTGAGCAATGTGCAAAAGATTACAGACAACTAGGCCAAAAATTAGTATTTATGCTGGTTGACAAACTTGATTTAAATTTAAACAAGGATTTTCCACTGGATACTTTTAATGAGTTAAAGAGGGACGAACGACAGATCGGAAAAGTTGCAGAATGGAAATATTTTGTCCATGGTTTTCATTGTGGTTTTCAAAATATAATAACCGGGCAGTATATTGAAGTTCCTCTTGTTTTCGGGCTTGAGTTTGGGGATTTAGATCCGTATTTTTTTGTGAAGTTTATCCTATCTTCACCAGACTATCACCCACTGCCAATTCCCCTCTTTGAAGAATATGCTGACGGGTTAAGAATAATAGAAAAGATGGTCTCGTTGGGAAAATTTGAAAAGATCCATTCGAAAATCGGTGGTCATGATGGAACCGTTGTCACAGATAGAGAAAAAGTTGAAATCAAGTCCAACTTAGATTTAGAAAAAATATTCGTAAACCATATTAAGGAAATTGAGAAAAAATCCAAATTCAATCTCTGGAAATTTCTCGGCTTGAAAAAATAACACTGATCAATCAATAGGGTATCCTACTATAATGTTTTACTTTTCTATATTTAAAATTTTATCGGAAATAATCAGACTATTGTCAATGGTAGTAGATATACCCATAAGCTCATTTTGAAGTTTGTGAAGCCTTTTGGCTATTTCCAATCGATCTGCTTTTGCCCTTACCAAAGTAAAAATTTCTGGAACATAACGTTGATATTCATCCCTTGGCGCAAGATCATTAACACCAATGGGATCCCAATCCAACCAAAGGATATCATTAATCTTTTTATAAAGAAAAAAGTCTCCAGCTGTTTTTAAATTTCTCCTAAGTTTTTTGTTGCGAATAAATAAGAGAATTGCAGATTTCACTTCTTGTTCAAGTCTATGATCTCCAAAATATGCCGTGATAGCTAAGGCCAAACTCGCGATATAATGCCCACTGTCTTTGTCAAATGGAGCAGGCTCTCCAGAAGCATTATAAGTTACCTTGGCAACAATTTCGGCTAGTCTTAAATAGTTTTCTGGAGTATAATTTTTGTTTTCTAGCCCAAATACTCTGATTTCGCTAAATTGTTGGTGCGCCTCTTTCCATCGGTCCTTGTTATCGATGATTTGATATAACTCTAGAATCGACAAGGGGATTTGGTTAATATAGCGGTCAAAACGCGACAAAATAAATCCTGACCAACCCGGTCTAACCTCATTTGGAATATTTTCAAAAATCTGCTTTCCGATTTTGATGTCTGATCTTAAGTCGTTTTGCTGTCTTGTCATAAAATTACATTTTCTAACAAAGGTTTTTTAAAGGATCTTCGTTATGCGTCAATGCAGTATCACAATCCTTATATATCGATGCACTTCGATCTATTTTTTATCAACTAAAATAGTTAATATTTACTAAAGGTCTTGCTATTTTCGAACGATTTAGATATCTCGACTAGCTAGTTGAGGAATTTTTATATTGACGATATTGAATACAAAGCCTTGATGGCAAAAGTCCAGAATATTTACAAAAATTTAAACTTTCAGGCCTTGAAAATATAGTCGCTGGCGTGCTATTGGTATTACCAGGAATGGTTCTCGATACGTTCGTTATTCAATTTTTTGAACAGTTCTACCCCAACATGCCGTCAAGCCGAGCTGCAACGTTTGGTTCTTGGCTCATGTGGGCGTACAGTGTCGTATTACTGACATCAATCTTTATTGGGTTGCGACAAAATAAAAATCTTAACAGGGGTTGAAAATACAGACATGGGCTGTGGGAAATAAAAGTTTCCATTTTTATTGAATCCTCCAACGATGTAATTAAGATTTTCCCATTACTCTTTCATAATTCCATTTCAGCAAAAATATAGAAAAGACAAGGTTGACCAATACAAGCACAATTACTATCCAAGCTACAATGATATATTTCTTTCGTGTTTCGGAAGATTCTTCCTTAATAGACTGTACGATACTACGCCATTTATTATTATGCCAAAAGACATACCAATTAAATAATACCAGAGGTAATACCGTAAATAACAAATAGTACCATTTAAGTTGAATAGGCCAAATTCTTATTTTAGCCATAACATACAATTCATTCATTAATCCACCTCCTCCCCATAATGTCAATGCTAATAGAAGACATACTGCCACATAATCCTTCGGATAAATTGTACTACTTCTCGTAGCTAATTTATAGAGCACATAGAAAATATAATAATATATCTTTTTCAAAATGCTAATATTTTAGAGATCCCATAAAAAAACTCCCCAATTGCATATCTATTATTAGTAAGGCTCTCATTAACGCAAAATTATCGATTTATATAATCTCTATACTCTTCCTGAATCATTCCTGCAGCAGTATATTTGTGAGGAGACGCTTTGTAGGTCACTTCTGCAAATCCCAACACTTCAGAAATTGAAGAAAAAGTATTTATCACACCAAATGGCTCATCTGGATCAACCAACGAAAACGCATAGATGTCCAAGAAATCTTCATTTCCCTCGTCAAATGATTCGAAATAAGTCACAGAAAAGCTTTCATCGCTTTCCTTATCAATGCTCAACCACCTGAGTATGGTATAATCTGTTTCCTGAACAACACCCAACCATTGCTCTAAAGATTTCCCAAGTCTCAATCTGGATTTAATTTCATCTTCGTTTAAATACCGCATCATAAATTTGTTGATACATCTAGAATCTTTAGCAAAGGAGAAAAATCACCTTTGAAAATATCTAATTTATAAAAATTATCATCCGTATCCACTATGACAGAGATAAGCAGATACATTCCGTCGACATCATGAGAATCCATATCAGCTACAGTGCCTCCATAACGTCTATGGTCTTTTCCTTCGACAATTACTTGGAGGCTGCCCATCCCACTGTCGTCCATTTCCTCAACACAAAGGTCTTCCAATGAAGCTATAATGCTGGCTCCCTCCGCGTGTCGCGCACCAAATAGGAAATTAGCTTTATTTCTGCAGAAGTAAGTCTTCTTTTCATGTTTCTCACCATCCTATGCCTTATTTTTCTTAGATCAATATAAAGATCCGTATTTCTAGCATCTACATCAAAATTTCCCTATATTTATTTGCCAGTTATTTTATGATGAGCATACAAAGTATAAATAGAGGATCCGGACACTATAATATTTCAACAGGTTTTGAAGAAGCTGGTTTACGGGCTCTGGCGGCGGATAGCAGTACAAAATATATCCAATTTTCCGCTCCACTATCAAATGATGAAATAGATTTATTGGAAAGGATTGTTTTCTCCCAAAGACAGGATATTGCATTACGGATATTTGGACATTATACCACAGCCTGTGACCTGACTTTTCTGGAGCGTATTCCCTCCCTCAAGAAGGTTTCAATAGATTGTTTAATTAAGGCGACTGGAATCAATACGGTTACCAAGCTCAAAAACTTAGAAACGCTGGCGGTGGGAATTCTAAATTTGGACAATTTTGACTTTTTAGAAAAAATCAACCCTAATCTAAAAGAGCTATTCTTGTATCAAACCAGATCCAAAAAACCGAATATTGAATGTATTGAAAGATTCAAAAATCTGGAATACCTCTATCTTGAACGCCAGCAAAACGGAATCAATGCGATCAGTAAATTAAAGGAATTAAAAAAAATTGTCCTACGTTCGATCTCAACCCCTAACATTGATTTTCTTGAGGGACTAGAAGATTTATGGTCGGTGAATATTAAACTCGGTGGAATAAAAAGTTTTGAACCACTAAAAAACTTACCCTCAATTAAGTACCTGGAGCTTTGGCAAGTACGTGGGCTTTCTGATCTCTCATTTATTTCAGCACTGCCCTCTCTGCAAAATCTATTTATTCAATCACTTAAACAGGTAACTGCATTGCCTGATCTTTCCAAAAGTAAATTATTGCGACGGATTTCTCTAGAAAGCATGAGTGGATTGACAGATGTATTTTCACTAAAAGATGTTCCAAATCTGAAAGAATTCATCATCTGGGATGGAAGCCAAAATGCAGATTTTTATTTACCAGTATTTGAAAACCCTACAGTGGAAAGCGTAAATGGTTTTTTGGGAAGCGCAAAAAGGAATAATCGATTTGCTGAACTAGCCAGGCAGTATCACAAAAAGACGTTTGAGTATAGTGATTTTATCTACAAATAGTTTCTCAAAACAGGAAAACATTGACATGATACGGATTCGAACGACTATCTTATTGGTATGTTTTCTGCTGGAGCTACAGCAAGTATATCCGCAATCTAAAAAGATAGCGGTTAATAGTGCTACAATTGATATTCAGCAAGTATCGCTGTCAAAGAAATTAATACTTTCAGATCTAAAAAAATCCAATCATGAATTTGCATTTAGGTTTTGGGGTAGCGGACAGGTAGTCGATATCACTGCAGACAGTACACACATTAGATGTGTATTTTAATCTCGCACTTTTGTTATAGAGATTATCAACGCTTTTTCACCCTCATTGTCAACCGCTCTTTTTTATTTGCTTTTTGCCTTTAATAGATGACTCAGGATAAAAAAAGTAAGCACAAACATAATTGCCTGAATGATAAATACTGGGTAAAGTAGATCTCCTTCGGCATAGCGATATACAAAGCTTATAATCGATACCGGAAACGTAAATACCGTACCGACAACAAACCATTCGTTATAAAACGGATCATCAGGAAAAATCGAACATACAGATAAAGTACCTATACCTACCTACTATAGAGCAATAAAAAATGGTACTCGTTGTTTTTTTAGATACTTTATCATATTTTTTCCACTTATAAAAATGCTTCACTTTTATTTGCCTGCTAAATGTTTCTAAAGGAATCTTTTTAACTTACTCAGTTATTTCCCTAAAATATCTTCCAATGTTTTTAAAAGCTCCTCTTCCCTAAGATTAGTGGCTATAATCACGCCATTCGGATCCAAAAGAAAATTTTGGGGAATTCCTCTCACATGATATAATTCAGCTACCTCACTTTGCCAGCCTTTAAGATCGGAAACCTGTAACCACGTTAATTGATCCTCTTTAATGGCTTTGAGCCATTTTTCTTTCGTAGTTTCATCATCCAAAGAAATCCCTAAAATTTCAAAATTTTTAGCTTTGAATTTTTCATAGGCTTTCACCACATAAGGATTCTCCTCTCTACAGGGTCCACACCAGCTTGCCCAAAAGTCCAACAGCAGATATTTTCCTTTTAAACTGTCTAACGACACCATATTTCCAGCGGTGTCCCTTGCGCTAAAGTCAGGTGCTATTCTCCCAATTTGAACAGCGTTCATACGATCGATCCGCTTGCGAAACTCTTTGCCATCGAATGTTTGTTTGATCCTATCATCTAAACCATCAAACAATTCTTCTATTTGTATTAATTTTAATCGACGGGAGAATCTTTCCAGCGTCATTAAACTTGGGAAGCTTCCAGGATGGTTAATAATGTAATCAACGGCCAGATCCGTTTCGTCCTGTTCGAGTTTTTTATATTCAATACTATACTTATTCAGCTCAATACTATCTTGACTGGCAGTAGCTTTGAATTGATCATATCTTTCATACCACTTTTCCCGTGCTAAATAGGCCGGCTCTAATATCCGATTAAGTTTTTGAAGATCTTTGTCGATCGGAGACCCTTCTATACGTGATTTATTCAGATTTCCATTGATATGAATCTTAAAATTTACGGGCTCAATCGAAAAATCGAACTGATTTCCATCATCCGGATCCGCTGTACCTGCATCTTTTAGCTGAATATAGGCATGTGTTCCATATACGGGAATACCTTTAAAATAGAAAGCTCCATTTTTAATAAGAGATGAATCTTGTTTAAAACCTGCTGTACTTTCATAGTTGAGATAAATATATTTATAGTCGGTTTTCTTGGTCAGCTTTCCTTCAATAGTAAAATAATTTTGTTGTCCATACGACAATTGTCCACTTAATAGCAAAGCTAAAGCGAGAAATGCTAGTCTCATAAAATTATATGTTCAGGGGTATAGTTTAACTTAGATTTCGGATTAATTCCAAATGCGAAAATAGAAAATTTTTAATGATTTTTTTAGCATAACATATTTCCAGAAAACAATTAAAAACCGCTTTTAGACTTAAGCATTTCAACTGGGAGTTCCGAGCACGCCGCTCATATCCGATATCCATCGTTCACTCCTGCCAGACAACATTTTCGAAAATCATTTTCTTAATCGGAGGCGCGTTTTCTGTCAGTGACGAGTGATCAGTAACGTATTTTAAAAAGGAACCATGTTCAATTGAAAATCTGTAGTTTTCCAATCATTAAACGCAACCAACAAATCGCTATTTACTTGCAATGGAATACTTTGAGTATTTGTTGATTTTATGTTGTCCTTTTCTCTAGCTACACTTGCTATGACTGAAACGTGGTTTACAGCTTGATGATTTCCTATTCTACATACACTTAAATCCGGCGAGATGGTAATATCCATATCTAAATTTGCTGCTAAAGATAAACCCTTAATCGTTAAAGCTCTAATCTCTTCGTCTACTATCCTACTGATAGTTAAAGCAATATCTTTATTTTGCTGTGTCGTTAATCGCACTTGTGAGTTATCCGCAGTTACCAGTATGGTATCCACATCTCCTATGTTAGTTTTTATATTTTCCAATTTTATCATAGCGCCGTTAGGCATAACACTATTGAAAGTATACGTGCCGCTTGCTGTTCCTCTGATCTTTCGTGTTAAGTTCTTTCCTGTCGGAAGTAAATATGCCCCTGGCACTAAGTAACATGGGTGACTACCAGGAATTTCACTATAAATCTTTCCATTGATATGCCCTGCTTTTAAACCTAACTCATCGGTGATCTCAATATCTGCAGGACTCAGCATAAAGTCCATTGCAAAGCCCAATACACCAAATGGACCATTAAATGGCATATCATGATCAGCGAGTGTAAAGGCTCCGTTGGCCATAATGCCTATCGTAATCTGCTTGTCTAGCCTAAATCCTGGCTTTTTATTATAGGTATAGGTTAATTTACCATCTACGGTACTAAACTCTAAGAAGCAGTCTGGATTAGTTTCGTTGTTACAATCATAGCAGTACAATTTAACGCCATCCAAGCTATTTACGGTACTCAATGCATCTGCTGAAAGCTTAGGACCAGTATGACCTGCTGGGTATACAAATCGATAAGGATATAAACAATGAGAATCGCTAAGTTTATCAAAATATCCACTGTCCCACACCTCACCTGCTGGTATAAAAAACAATAAAGGCGTATTATTCCGATCACAGCCTCTAAGGAAAGTTGTCTCAATTGAACGAATCGCATAATCTACATTATCGGCGAAAGTACGACCCCAATCATGAAAATGAATCAAAGACTCTTTGCTTAACAACTTTCCATGTATAGCGGTTAGTTCTTCTATGATGTCTGCTTCCTGAATACCTGTAATATCCACATTATTTGTCCAAAGGTTATCAGCAACTTTAGCGGACATGGCTGTACAGAAACCCGTTGCCAATCCTCCATCTCCTTTACCTTTTAAAAAGTAGGTATAAAATACAAAGAAAGCGGCTGTTAACATCGGATGGCCAAATATCGGGTCGAAAGATTCATGCCATACTTCACTTGAACCAAATGTCTTTTTAAACGTATCAAAGCTGGGCTTTCCTATATTCGGATTATGGAATGATAGGTTGTTTTTGCCAAAGCGATAGGGTATTTCTAAAACTCCAGCTTGAGAGACACTGCGTTCATTACTAAGCATACCATCTGGATTTCTGACCTGTACCGAAACTACAGATGAATTCCCTTGATTAAGAAAACCTATCATAGTAAATGTTAATTCTTTGCCAGAGGCTGCCACTTCTGCTGCAATACTTTGATTATTAATCAGTACCGATGCTCCCGGCACAAATGCTCTACCTCTCAATATTGTTAAAACTCCAGGCATCATCTGATCGGCAAATACGTCTAATTGCGGTTTTATTCGAATATTTACCCGGTTGCTTTCAAAATTATCTGCTACTCGAAGTATAAATAATGCTTTAGAACCTCCCGAAGTATCCAACGGTAAAACGACATTCATACTTCCATCAGCGTTTACATGATGCTGTAGTTCTATAGAACCATCAAAAATAACTTTATCTGAATTCGCAAAAGTAGTTCCTTTTACCACAATTGTATCTCCTGGAAAAGCCTCATATGTACTAACAGATGTAATAAAAGGCCTTGTTAACTGTTCATTCCAAGCATCTAAAGAAAACTGAAAAAACTCATTAACACCATCTAAGCCATGATTATAGCCCGCTTGTCCGTCATAACCGCGTTGTCCGTTTGCACCAACATCGCCATTGCGCGCATTATGACAATAATCTTTATCATTTCCACTTCGACCACCCAATCCTCCATCGCCCCCCAATGCGCCTGCACCTCCTTGGCCTGGCTGTCCTCCTTGATTTTTCCAACGAAAGCTGTTGTTGGTAACCGTTCCTTCCAATGTACCCTGCAATACACCAATGCTAATATTGCCACCATTTCCGCCTTCACCGCCGCGACCACCATCGCCGCCATTTCCACCATTTCCACCTCTACCACCATTTCCCGCATTTTTTTTACATTCATTAATTATTGGCCAATATGTACCCACACTTCCTCCTTGCCCATTTCCTCCTCGTCCTCCTCGTTGACCAATACCTCCTGTAATGCCGTCTTCTCCATTTAAATCTATATTTGGTAAATTGGTCATGTTCTTAACCCACATTTCTAAGGATGGCGCCTTTCTGCCATTTGCTCCAACTATTCCAGCGGCTCCTTTCCCTCCATAACCTCCAGCATACCCACTTCGTTGATCTTGATTGAATTCACGTTGTGCTGTATTATGATTTGGGATCCCATCTAAATATGGATCATCAGCATGTCCTTGGGTATAACCTCCAGGTCGTCTCCATGAAATCTCCGCATTAGGACCACATATCACTTCCTCTGCCAAAATTATAAGCTTATCTACATCTGCAGACACTTCTAATCTACAATTTGTCAAATCCAATTTCTTAGCAATAATTATAGCTTCATTTTGTGATATGATATTTAAGGTGTGAAAATGATAATCCAAGGTTCCCAATTGTTGCCAGTTTTGAGGTTTATTTCCTTTTAGATTTTCTGTAAATAGCTTTTTATCATAAACAAATAACTGACCATCTTTTTTAGTGAACATATTCAAGCTTTCCTTAACTCCCTTTACTTCGCCATTCGCCAGCTTTTTGTTCAATTTTTTCAACTTACCAAAATCTGCCTTTTTTTGGTCTAGCGGTCCTTCTTTCAAGATTTTTATATAGTTTATGCTATTTTTATTGGTCAGTTCTGTTGCCATCAAGCGACGTTTAGTTGCCATATCAGCTTTGATCAGGTCAACACCCAATGTTGCCCAATGTTCAATAGGCTTAAATACAAAACCAGGTTGAATCCATATATTGCCCTTTTGTATCGTTCTATTTGAAGTGAATTTCATTGTTCCTAGTGAACTTAAACTTTCTACGCCCGCCGCATTCATAATCTGTTTAACACGTTGTAGTTTTTTCCTGGCCTCATAAGATTCATAATTTACATGAACGACAACACCCTTTAATGCTTCGGATAAGGTCTTCTCCAATTCTCTGGAATACTTAAAATCTTGTTGTATGGAAGCTAATGTGGATACACCGGCACTCACATTAATCTGACCGATTGTCCCCTTAAATGTCGAGTCTTCACTTTTCAATGAAGCCCCCACTCGAAATACACTAGATGAAGCATTTTTAAATTCACCTGTAATTTTTTTTCTTGCTACGACCTGATTATCTATCTCTAAATACGTTTCGCCACTTTCATCCCGATATAACCGAACCATCTGAGGGCTTCCCTCAACGAGTTTCTGCGTACTTTTTAATTGACTCTTTTCTGCCGTTGTTTCTATATCTGCCATCAGAAATCCAGATTCATCAATGTAAATTGAAACCAGTAAATTATCAGACTCTATAAGCATTTGCTTATTCCCATTTATCGAATTAGGGCTGACCATCGCTTCTATGGTAAATGACTGCAATTCTTTTGAAT
The DNA here is from genome assembly GCF_024810095.1 of Sphingobacterium sp. BIGb0165. Taxonomy (NCBI): domain Bacteria; kingdom Pseudomonadati; phylum Bacteroidota; class Sphingobacteriia; order Sphingobacteriales; family Sphingobacteriaceae; genus Sphingobacterium; species Sphingobacterium sp. BIGb0165. The sequence goes on from NZ_JANUEB010000006.1 coordinate 34,464, forward strand.
TAACAAACATATCCATATCTAAATATCCACCGTTAACTTTAAAATCTCCATTTGTGGAGGTGAGCTGAATGTCTCCTTTCAATTTTAACGAAGAGGAAGTGCCAACATCATTAAATACTGCATTTCCTGTGGTTTTTAATGCAATTAATTTTTCCATGATTTTTATTGTTTAAAGAATGAATTGGTTCCTCTCTCTTCTAGTGGACGGAAAAGAATCAAAATATTGTAACGATCAGATTAAAGTTAAGTTTAAAAAAACCTTTACAGACTATCAATGAGTAAGTGACTGCAAAATCAGTGTGAATAAGGAGAATCAATTAGGGAGCAGCTGTTCAACCTGTCACCCTTAACTCGTTACCAAGATCTCGGCACTCGTCAGCAAGATCAATCGACATCTTTATCAACCACAACCATATATACGCGTCACCCTGTGCTTGACAGGGGGGCAACCGTCCGATATCATACATCATTCAATGAAGACAAGCTAGGTATTGAAAACAGAGAATCTTTCCAAGGCCATTAAACTTAGGAAGGTTGCCGGATGCGCTTCTAAAAATCGACTAAAAGCTTAAATGCATAAGTATGTTTTTCGAGAAAATGCCTATAAGGAGGTAATTGCCTATAAAGGAAGCGTAATCGTAATCCTGACAGTAAAATCATCCTCATCAGGTTTTTTGTCAATTGTGAGTGAAGCGGATTCTGCTGACTCATCACTACTGAGCATACGTAATCGTTCTTGTACTCCTTTTAAACCAAATGAGGTACTTTTGAAATTGCTATTTCCAGTTTTATGAAACTGATCAAAACCAACACCATTATCCAGAATTTCAATCCTAATTTCCTTTTCTTTTAAAGCTGTCCGGATCAATATCTTGCCTTTTTTGCCATGGAGATTCCTCATACCATGATGTACGGCATTTTCGACAATTGGCTGAATCAGCATCGACGGAATCTTTTTATTGCTTTTGATTAAGCGCTCATCCGATTGAATGCTATAGGTAAATATATGATCAAAACGTTCTTGCTCGAGATCCAGATACAGCCTGACCAATTGAAGCTCCGAAGCAATGGTCACCTTGGAGAATTGAGAATTCTCAAGTACAATACGGCTCAAAGTGGCGAATTTCTGAATCAGCTTGCTGGCCTGTATTGCATCATTTTCGACTACATAGGCCTCAATAGAATTCAAAATATTGAAAATAAAATGTGGATTCATCTGCGAACGAATAGCTTTCAGTTCACTTTCATATAATTGTTGCCGGAAGTCAGAGGCCAATTTTTTTTCCTTTTCTATTTCCAGGATCTCGCTCTGCTCCCTGATCTTGCATTCATTTTGTTTCAGCTCATGCTGTAAGGTTAGGCTAAATTCCTGCTGCATCCGATTAATTTTCTCCTGATGCGCGAGTCGATAGATCAAAATCAGTACTACTGCAAGAAAAACAAAAGTCACCAGACCGACTTTAAACCATAAACCTTGATACCATAACAGTTTTACAGACACAGGTATATCCAGTTGCGCTTTCGACCAATTTCCATTCTCGTCCCCAACCCGAAGGACAAAACGGTATTCTCCGCCTGCAATATTGCTGTAAACCGCCTGTTGATTTGCGTCTGAATCAATCCATTCCCGATCAACCCCTTCTAGTTTATAGCTAAAACGTAAGGTCTTGTCCGCAAGCTGGCCAGGTACAGCAAACTGAAAAGAAAAGGCATTTTCATCAGGCTGGAGCGCGATCTTTCCATTTACAAGCCGATAGGTATTATCGCGGTTCAGTATCCTGAATGCACTTATAACAGGGGTTATATTTTCGGTTTTACTTCCAATCTCAGCCATCGGCCCTTTGATCAGACCTTTATCCGTCATCCAAACCAATACATCCGAATCAAAATAAAAACTATGGGTCGAAAATCGCTCGGGCGGGAATATGCCTTGTCCTGCTCCCAACTGTAAAAACGTTCTGGACTTTGGATCAAAAATCATTACTCCATCTTGAGTTTTCATCCAGATTCGTCCTTTTATATCATTTTTTAGCGTATGGGCATAAAACAAGGGGAAACGATTACGGTCATTAGCCTGTAGGAAACGTGTTTTCCCCGGCTGTTCAACAATCATCCCTATACCCTGTTGGCTACTGCTGTACCAAAAGTGGCGATCGATATCCAAAAGAAAGGAAAACACGGTATTGGCGGCAAGACTTTCTCCAGACTGCCGTTGATGCTTGAAATTAATAAATTTCATATTCACCTTATCTACTACTTTAACTGCACCGAAGCCATCCATACCCAGCCATAGAGAGCCAGAAATATCCTTACCTAATGTGATTACTTTATGATCAATAAGACCATTCTCTTTATTGTACAATACAACCCTATTCGTAGAAAGATCATATTGATATAGTCCCGAGTTCCAGGAGCCGATCCATAGTATATCTCTTCCATTGACTGAATCCCAAATCACACTATTGCAGTCGGCTCGTTCAAGACCAAAAGTGTTTCCTACAATCTTTAATTCCCTAAGCTCTTTACTCACCGTATCAAAAACATAAATCCCGCTGTCTAGGGTGGAGATATAAATACAAATCCCTATAGCCGTAAGTTGGCTGATCTTAAGGTTATTCAGGGAGAAGGCTGATAAACGTAGTTGAAAATCTGGAGACAATTCACCGATCTGAGCCTTGGAGATATACCACTTCTTGTGACCTACTTTTAATATATGCTGGATAGGGTCAGTTTGAACAGGTATGAGGTCTTTAATTAAATTTAACTTTTTCGAATAATAAAATAGACCATGATCTGAACATATAAAATATCCTCCCTGTATGGATACAATACGATTAATTTTAACAGCAGATCCCTCTGGAGCAGCCCTGTTCCACGGTATCTCAACAACCTCCTTATTATATAGGTCATAACTGTACAGCTTGCCCCCATTATGGGCTGCCAATATTTTATTCTCGTCCGAAAAAAAGGAGACATCAGCGATATTGTTATCATAATGTGCAACATTAGGACCAATACCAAGAATATATCGTTGCGCAATCCACTGTTTTTGAGGTAATAACCGTATTAGATCATGATTATAATAGGCAGCAAAAACCTGCTCTCCTGCCATACAGATTCCCGTGACCGCATTTTCACCCTTGTTCAAAAGATCATAATGAACTGTCTTCCCAGAATTGGGTTCGTAAGAAAATAAACCATGATAGCGCGTACCTATCCACAGAATCCCATGCTGATCTTCTTGGATGCGGAAAATAGTTACATAGGCTGCCGGTGCCAGTTTTATCGATGATATGCGTCCCGATACCGGATCCAGAATCTGTAGGTCTGTTTCTTGCCCACCAAAAAACACCTTGCCTCCTGACTCATGAACAGCATAAAGTTCATGTTTCTCAACATCTCCGCCAGCCGCTTTAGCACTATAACTAGTCCAAGCCTCATGCTGGGGTTTGGACCGATCATAACAAACTAAACCCCGGTTATAGCTCGCGACCCAGATCTTATTATTACTGCCTATGCTGAGATTTCCCAGATCATACGAAAAATCTGATTGTTGCGTAGAACTAACAGGGAAAAAGTTATTCCCATCAAAATAGCACAGACCCTTCCCCGTTGTGATCCATACGAATCCTTTTTCATCGACAGCGGCATCTCTGATTTTGTCACTGGGGAGTCCCTCACGACTGGTAAAATGAAGAAAGTTATAAATCCGTTCCTGTGCCAACCCCCGCGATAAGGTAACCATCACAACGACAAACAACCGAATCAATAACTTTACGTTAACCATAACTACAGGTTAAGTACGGGATAACAATTCCATAAGCAGGCTTTTTTTGGATGGGGAAACCTCTAGCTCTGATCCGTCCACAAGCTGTAAGGTCCCCCCTTCCCCTTTCTTATAACGAATCACACAGCTAAGATTGACGATCGTGCTCCGGTTGATCCGCAAAAAACAATCACCATCCAGCAATCCTTCAAACTCTTTCAGTGTCCTGGAAACAATGATCTTGTTACCTGCAGAAAAATAGAACACCGAGTAGTTACTCATCGCTTCGATTTTGACGATTTCATCTTTCCTTACAAAATAAATCCCTTCTGCAGTAGACAGGGCCAACCGCGATGCGCAGGTGCTCCCCATATGAATACCCTGTTTCTGGCGCTGTTTTTTCCATTCAATACGTTTGGATAATTTTTCAATTGCAGCCGTTAGTTCATCAGTATCCACTGGTTTGAGCAGATAATCCAAAGCATCCGCGCGCAGGGCTTCAATGGCATATACATTATAAGCAGTAACAAAAATAACCTCGAAATGGATGTTTCCTAGATTTTCCAAAAACTTAAATCCATCCATCAGCGGCATTTCGACATCCAGAAAAACAATATCCGGACTAATGGATGGAAGGTCCTGTAGGGCAGCAAAGGGATCACTAAATATCCGTTCGACAGAAAGCCTATCAGAAAAAGCGCGGAGTTTATGCTGGAGCAAAGTGGCACCTTTCAGCTCATCATCAATAATGACTGCCTTGATCATAATCTATTTCGTTTACATTGATAAGCTCGAAAACAATCGAATAGTTATCTTAAATATACAATATATTTAGCAAAATATTTCACCTGCGTTCCATTCCCGACATCTATGTTAGAAAGACAGCTAGTAGTTTACCCTTCTCGATCAGCACTTTTTTAGTTTAACATTTCTATTCCGATTTTAATGCTGCCTCAACCTGATTCGCATCGTTTAGATCGACGCCCTTACGTTTCAAACTTGCCATGGTTCCACCCGGAATAATTACATAACGGTACATAATTTGAGCAGGTAATGCCACGAGATTTCCACCATCGTAGACAAACCGGTAGACAATGATCCTATTCTCTTTCGGATGGTGGGAAATAGTACTCATTCTCCCTCCAGCCCTTGAAGTATAAGGCAGCTGGAAAATTCCGCCCCCATAATCCAAATAAACAATTACAGTTCCACTACTCAATATGGTTGTGGACAGTCCTTTGGCAGCAAGATGGCCAATTCTGACCGTCGTACCATCCATAATAGAATCTTTAACCATTGTAGCACTTTGCCAACCACTGTAGAGTACATTAGCAGTACCCGTAGCTCCTCTCAGGTTAACCCCTGTTCCCCATCCGGATGCAGTCTTAGGGCCAAAAAATTGATAACTATCCACTTTAAAGTAGAAGTCACCTATGGCACCTAACGACACTGCTGGAATTTGGGTCCCACTCAGGATTTTGGATCCCGCCGCTCCATTGGCACCTGTCGCTCCCTTGAAAGAAGTAGCTTTGCCCCATCCAGCATCCGTTTTGGGACCATACATTTCGGAAGTCGTTTTACGGATATAATAATCTCCAGCTTTCCCCAGCGTAGCGACAGGAACCGCATCCCCAGAAAAAATTGTCGCCCCGTCATCACCTTTTACCCCCTGAATTCCCCTGGCACCCTGCTCGCCCTTTTCCCCAACGGCTCCCTGCGGACCAGTGTCGCCCTTTTTGCAGGAGAAAAAGATAACCAGTCCTAGACTGACCATCAACATGCTTTTTAAAACTTTCATTTGAATAATTAGTTTTTAAACTTTACCCAAATATATTGTTGGCTCAGTTGTAAAAAATCAGTAATGAGCGAAACAAGAGTTTCATTGAGTGAATAAACCTAAATATTTAGTAAAGAAACGAAAGGGAAAACCTGTTCACCTAGCAGCTAAGCTTACAAAAGAGAAAAATTTATAATCTTTTGGAGTAGATCCCCTTCGGCATAACGATAGGCAAAACTTACAATCGTTACCGGAAATGTAAATACCAGACCTACAAGAAACCATTCGTTATACAACGGATCGTCTGGAAGAATCGAACATACAGACAATGTACCTATTCCTACATAGGCCAAAGCAATAAAAAATGATAATTTTCTTTCTTTTGTGTACCACATATAGTATATCCACTCAATACTTAAGTCGCTAAAATAGCATGACAGGATTCGACTTTGATCATCCCCTGCGTCGCTGTCATTTCAGACCATAACCAATTGAAATAGGCTATCACCTGCTTAACTGGGATCATTGGTCTGTCTGCTGTCGTATGTCCATCTGAAGCTACGGTGATAAAATAATCCCTTGTTAGCGCTGATTTTATCGTGGCATCCACACAGAAATCTGTAGCACATCCGGTCACGATCAGTTCCTTCACTCCCCTACGCTGCAATATCGTCTGAAGATCTGTTTTATAAAATGAATTATTCGTTGTCTTAGAAACAAATATATCTTCAGGACCTCTGATCAATTCGGGCAATAAAGACCAATCTTCTGTACCAGGAAGGAAACAGTTCTCCTTTGTGCCATCATGTTGTATAAAAATAACCAGATTACCGCTCTTTCTGAACTGTTCAGAAAGTTTGTTTATCCGATCAATGACGCCAAAGGTATCATACCGCAGCGTATAGGGCTTAAAACTTCCCTGTTGCATATCTATAATTAATAAGGCTTTCATCCTAAACTCACTTAGCGATAGTTTGATGGATAAATATAACAAATGTTCATTATTCAACAGTATATTAGACCACGAACGAGATGCAATGCGTTATATATGCAGTTCTATTTCTTATCCTATGTCAAGTCAATCGAAGAGCAAATCTATTAGATTTGTAAGACTGCAAATGATCAAAATTCAGATAGAATAAAATAGAGGAGTATCAATTGTAGACTATACTGAAAAAAAAACCAAAAAAAATATAAAGCTATGCAAAAGATAATTCCAAACCTTTGGTTTGACAGCAATGCGCAGGAAGCCGCAGCATATTACCTATCGGTTTTCAAAGATGGAAAAATAATCAATATTACGTATTACCCGAATTCTGAAGCCGAAGGACTGGCTGATTTCCAGAAGGATTTTGCCGGAAAAGTGCTTACCGTAGAGTTTGAGATTTTGGGAATGCGTTTTATTGGGATCAATGCCGGACCGATATTCAAATTTAACGAGGCTATTTCGCTGATGATCCCCTGTAAAGATCAGACTGAAATAGACTACTACTGGGCAGCACTGACATCGGGTGGAGGACAAGAGAGCGTTTGTGGATGGCTCAAAGACAAATACGGATTAAGCTGGCAGGTTTGTCCTGAAAATTGGGAAGAACTCAACAAAAGACCCGGCGCATTCAAAAAAATGATGGGAATGAAAAAGATCATTATTGCCGATTTCTAAAAACAAGATGCTGATCGATCACGACCCAACGATTCATAAATCTCATCAAGCGAATTGTAAATCTCTTCATAAACAAGACGCAAATCTCTATAAATTTAAATTTAAGATGACTATGTTGAGAAATTATCAATTCAGTAAAAATCCGCTGCATTACGTTTATGCGCTGATCTGGTTGGGCGTGTTCATTACCTTTGCCTTTTATCTTTTCACAGGGAATATGTTCAGACCAGAGAACGGCAAGATCCATATCCTTGCAATTCTTATCGGTTGGGTGGTGCAATATCTTGGCCTAACGCTGACTTGCCTGATCATCCTGCTTTTAGGAATATATAAAGCATTGCGAACTGTGTTGGATAAAAAAGAAATTGATTCTCTATAATTCAACTATAGCTGTATTCACTCAAAATGAAATCTGACTTTTGGTATATTTAAAATAAATTATAGAAAGCAATACAAATGACAGATTGGTTTAGACGAAAAACTTGGACTCCAACCGACGAGCAGGAATTCTTTACCAAACTCATTCGAGCCAGAAAGTACAATCATCCTCAAATTTTAAGAATCCAAGCACTCGCACTTGTCGAAGCAAAGGATAACAATCTATTGGATGCAGCTGAAATGCTTTTGAATAGGGTATTAACAGAATACTCCGATAATAGAATTGAAAGAAGCCAAACCTATAATCAATTGGGAAATATCTATAGGCTAAGAAATGATCTCGAAAAAGCATTAATCTATTTTCAGAAATCAATCGACTTCGAGAAGGAATTTCCAAATGTAATTTCAATATCTTACCTCGATTTTTCGGAAATAATAGTACAAGCTCAGAAAACCGAATTTTATGACGACGTTTATTCTTTATTATTACAAAGAATAGATCAAGAAAATATCCAGTTTCCCATAGAAAATTACGTGGTGTATTCACTATTATCTTTTTTAGCAAATTTCAAGGGCGATACTCCAAAAGCTAAAGAATATGCGCACGCAGCTTCAACTCATGCTAATAAGAAAACCAACTCGCTCTGGAATGTTAATAAAAATAAAATCGGTATCGTTAAAGAGCGAAAATCCTGGCTGGATAAACTATTGAAATATAAAAAGAATTAACAACAGCACATGATGATTAGCGACTATAGTAGTATATCACACTCGAAGAATTAACACGATGTTAAGAGGATAAAAAGGGCAAATCAAAGCGAATTGATTTGCCCTTTTTGGTATATCTTACAATGCAATAAACAGTATGAAAAGAATTATCCAAAGAGAGTGAGTAGTTTTTTTATTTTAGGTGTCTTAAAGGTAAATGACAACATGAAATATGATAAAGTTGACTGAAAGTGAATCAAAATACAGCAATCTAGAAGAGTTGAATACCGCTGAACTGTTAAACTATATGAATGATGAGGACAATATGGTACCGCAGCTCGTAAAGAAAGTGATTCCACAGATTGAAATGCTTGTAAATGAACTCGTCAAAAAACTTAAAAACAATGGTCGGTTGATTTACATAGGAGCCGGAACAAGCGGCCGACTTGGGATTTTAGATGCATCCGAATGCCCACCAACATTCGGTGTCTCCCGCGATGTCATTGTCGGACTAATTGCCGGTGGAGACACTGCTATAAGGCATGCGGTCGAAAATGCGGAAGATAATAAGAGTACTGCGTGGGAAAGCCTAAAAAAATTAAACGTTTCAGAGGCAGATTTTGTAATCGGTATTTCAGCATCGGGCTCGACTCCATATGTTTTAGCGGGACTGCAGGCTGTGGCTGTCAGGGGTATCACAACAGGATGCGTTGTCTGCAACGCAGGAAGCCACATCGCGCAGACAGTGGATTTTCCCATTGAAGTAGTCACTGGACCCGAGTTTATCACAGGTTCGACCCGGATGAAAGCAGGAACGGCACAGAAGCTAATTCTCAATATGATTAGTACATCAGCAATGATTCAGTTGGGCAAGGTCAAAGGCAACAAAATGATAGATATGAAGATCTCAAACGATAAGCTGATGAAAAGAGGCGTACTTTTTATCATGGACGAACTCGGCTGTACGGAATACCAAGCATTAACCAATTTGCAGAAATACGGTAGCGTACGGGCTGTATTGGAGCATTATAACGATTAGCATATGAATAGCCAGCCTCATCATAGTTCACACTTGTCCACGCTATTTGAAAAGATCCATCAGGGCGATAAGCAAGCCTTTAATGAATTCTATTCATGCTACGCGTTAAGGTTACTGAATTTTGCAAAGCAAATGCTTTCGGATGCCAATACGGCGGAGGAAATCGTATCGGATCTCTTTGTACAAATGTGGACAAAGAGAGCCCTAATCAGAGAAATCCAAAAACCACAGCTATATCTCTATAAATCCTTGAAAAACGCCTGTTTAAACGAGATTAGAAAGAACGTCTATGCTAGCCAAACCATTGATTATGAATTGGAGGAATATACTGCTTCTCAAACTCCCAGCCCCCTCGATGCATTGATTGACAAGGAACTACATGCCATACTGACGGAAGCTGTGAATTCCCTGCCTATGCAACGCAAAGTCATTTTTACATTGATTCGAGAAGATGGCTTAAAACAGAAAGAAGTCGCCGAGCTATTGGATATTTCGCTGCGTACAGTGGAAAATCAACTCTACAGGGCGGTCAAATACCTCTCCAATTATATCGAAGTCTATTGGAAGAAGGAGCAGTCAATCATCAACAAATCAAATTTCAAACGTTTTTTACTATCACTTTTCTGGTAGGCAGTTAGACAGTTATCAAAAAATAAACACAATGGACAAAGATGATTTTTTAAGATTATTCGCTAAAAAGCTAGCTGATGGGCTGACCGCAAGCGAACAGCTCGATTACGATCTATATCTAGTAGAGCATAAGCAAGAGAAAGAGATAAGCCTCCTGTTAGAAAGGTTTTACCTAGAACCGAAACGCAACGAATCAACCCATAAGGACAAATTAGATTCTATATGGAAAAAAATCAATGCAGCGGAAAGCCCGACAGCAAAAATCAAAAACTACCGTAAAATGGTTTTTCTTTTTGGGAGCATAGCTGCAGCCTTGCTGATTTTTGTTCTTATTGGCATCAGATACTTCAACCCCACAGATATTGGCGAAGCCGTAATCCAAGAATCAGGAACGAAAATAGTCTCTCTTGTATTGAAAGATGGGACAAAGGTCACCTTGGATAAACATGCTACATTAAGCTACAATAGCAACTATGGAAAGGATAACAGAGAACTTCTCCTACATGGCACCGCATTTTTTGATGTAGCAAAGGATACGTTGCATCCGATGCGCATCACTGTGGGAGATTGGAAAGTAAATGTTGTGGGGACGAGTTTTACCATCAAGCCAAACTTGTCCAAGGATGAATCAGAACTCGTATTATACAATGGAAAGGTTCAGTTATTCCATAACGATTCGCCGGATCATATTTTTACCATCACTCCAGGAGAAAAAGCGGTATGGAAGCAAAAAGCGCACAGAGGCGTTCCTGATCTAGTGATCAATAGAGTGAGCCCCCGTGAACTGGAGTTTAGCAGGCTATGGACTCAGGATTCTATTATATTCAAAAATCAACCACTAAAAGATCTGATGGAAAAGGTTGGTAAAAACTACGATATGAAAGTAATCTTTGAAAACAAGAAATTGATGGACGCCAAATTCACTGGAGCTTTTGCAAGTAAGAATCTTCAAATAAATGAACTATTACACGCATTAAAAATCAGCTATCCTTTTGAATATGAGATAAGAGATAGTGTGATCTTTTTACGCTAAAAATATGAAAATGTTTACAAGATCGATTTTATCACTAATAATCACTTTTGTTGGCCTGCAGTTTTGTCTAGCACAGGTACGTCATATCCGCCTGGAACCAGGTACATATCCATTAAAGAATGTCTTTGATATGATTCAGAGTCAATGTGGTTATACTGTATTTTACAGCGATGAGATTGTTATGGAAGACATGACCCTGACGGTAGACAGCAAGCAAATCTCACTAGATTATCTATTAAACAAAAAATTAAAGGATTACCATCTTGCGTATCAATTTCTCGACAAAAAAATTTTAGTAATATCTGACTTGCCTCCTAGTACATTAGAACAAATGCGAGCAGATAAAATCGAAGGGCAGATCAGTGATATAAAAAATCAACCTTTGCCCTATGCAACCGTCCGTGTATTAAAAGGCGATTCCATAATAGGTGTTACAGTTGCAAATGAGCTAGGACGCTTTAATATTGCTCTACCCATTGATCAAAGACTGCTGCTGCTCGAGGTTTCTTCCCTAGGTTATAAATCAGTCAGAAAATCGTTTGGCGACCTTGATCGAACGGGCAAACTAAAGCTGACCTTGGATAACGACAATACCGTATTGGAGACAGTAACGATTACGGAAAACCGATCGCCCTATGTCAGGCAGGCAGACCGTATGATCGTGAATGTAGAAGGGACGATGCTTGCAAACGGCCTATCTACACTCGACCTTTTACAGCGATCACCTAATCTTTGGGTCGACCACAACGGCAATATCAGGATCAGGGGTAACCAATCTGTGATCGTCATGATCGATGATATTATACAACGGATGTCTGCTGAACAATTGGCAGAATACCTCCGCTCAATTCCTTCGGAAAATATTAAGCGAATAGAAATTATCTCCAATCCGGGAGCTGAATATGAAGCTCAAGGCCTTGGCGGAATCGTAAAAATAGTAATGAAAAAGGGAACAAGTGATGGATTCAAAGTAATCTTATTGGCTCGCTATATCCAAAATGTCAAAGATCCTTATTTTAACGGAGGTACCTTATTTGATTACAAAAACAAACGACTCTACCTGTCTGGAGCAATCGCCTATACCAAAGATAACCAACGCTATAAGACAGACTATAGCATCCAGTATCCTGACGACTCGAAATACCTGAGCAATACACAACGTTTTAAGGATCTCAATAGCTATAATGCCCGGTTAACAGCCAACTACGAAATCGCTAAAAACCAAAACATTGGATTGCAGACCATCTGGACAAATTCTAAGTCTGACCAAGACTTCCATACCAATAATGCCCATCACATAAAGGGTGATACTTTATACAAAACAACGGATAACGTATGGAAGAATAGACCGACAATGGTCAACTCTACCTTCAATTATTCGTTGAAAATAGATACATTAGAGTCTAGCTTTAAAGTGATCGCCGATTATTTGTACAATGACAATCGGGAATCGAATCACTATCGCATGACGGCACCTAACAGCCCTGCCCCCTACATCTATCAAAATCTTTCACCCAGTACAACACATATCTACAGTATACAGGCCGATCTCAACAAAAAATATCAAAAGGACTTTAGTGTTGCTACAGGCGTCAAATATGTACGGACAAAACGCAATAATACCGTCGAAAGAAATAATTTTATTGAGGATAACTGGCAGCTCGATTCTTTATATAGTAATCAGTTTATATACAACGAAGATCTGATCATGGGTTATTTCACCCTGGATAAAAAAATCAACAACTTCTCAATTAAAGCAGGATTACGGGCCGAACAAACTTTTATCGATGGACTATCGGTGACAAGTTCCGAGAAGGTAAAACAAAATTATCTCAATCTATTTCCCTCTATCTTTCTATTGCAGAACATAGGAAAGAAGGGTGCTTCTATTCATCTTAACTACGGAAAAAGGGTACGGCGGCCTTCTTTCAAGGATTTAAATCCCTATACACTTCAGATCGACGACTTTGTGCTAATTCAGGGGAATGTCAATCTACAGCCGGAATACATCCACCGCATTGAAACAGGGATTACACTAAAAAAAGGCATCTCAGTCGATCTATTCTATTCCAATACACAGGATAAAATAGTGCAATTTACCACACAGGTCAACAACAGGCAGATCAAATATCAATCTATAAACTTCAAAAATGGCAAAGACTATGGCTCCAGTGCATTTTTCCCATTTACAATAAACAGTTCTTGGAGGGTTCAAAGTAATCTTTCATTCTTCAAATCCGAGTTTGAATATGGCAATATCAACCTTTCTCAAAAAGTATTTGAAGGAAGCCTATTTAACTTTCTGAAAGTTAGTAAACTATTTGATGTTAATCTATATTTGAGTTATCGAACAGCATCTTACATTGGTAATACTAAATATGCGGATCAATTCTATTCCAGCGTAATGTTTTCTAGAGGGATTTTAAATGGGAAAGGTAAAATAACACTACAAGCCAATGATTTATTCAATACAGCGCGGGAACGTGAGTTTTCAAGCTATGAAGGTACTATCATCAATTTCTATCAAAAACGCCCCACACGTACTTTTGGGCTATCCTTTACCTATACGATTACAAAAGGAAAGAAATTTGAAGATAAGAAAATCATCCAATCCAATGATGAACAGAGAAAACGTGTCAACTAAGATAGCCTAAACACTAAATGTAAACTTTTTTCAGGACAAGACACTTATGATTTTTTTATTTCAAAATTAAAGCCCTCTATTCATTCGGTATAACTTGCGCTGTACCGAATGAATAGAGGGCAAATAAATCAGCTAATTTTACTTTATATCCAAAGCCTCCATAATTTTTGTTTGGGTAATATCCTAACTGGGCCTAGGTGCATCATTGTCAATTATTCTTCCATCTTTACCAATGATAATATAATGAAGTACACCAAAATATGAACCCCTTCAACCTTGTCTTCTGCAATCACTTTTTTCCAAAGATCAGCATAGCCATCAGGGATGACAGTCGACAATTTCCGCTCGCCAAATTATGTTCCATAAGTTTTAAAGCGGACATTTTTCAATTTTATGTATATGGATGGATACCGGAATCTCCATTATGAAACTATAATGCTTAGAAATAATGCGGTCAGATACAATCCAATTCCATAAACTGTATGAGCTTGCAAACTTTTAAGTCTTGCTACTAAAGGATTAGGCGTTTTGGAAGCGGCAATGCCAAAACCGAAAGCAGGCTGCATCATGAACCACGGAGCGATTGTCGTTAAAATTCCAATAGCTAAGGCTGGTAGAAACGTCGGATTATATGCCCATTTTACACCACAAATCAGTAAAAGTAAGAAAGCAAAAGAAATCCCGATCAAATAGTGAGCGACCCATCCAATTATCCGCTCTCCTTTAATTTTCTCTGCTTGTATAATATTTTGATGAACAAATACACCATGCTTAAAATGGCCAATCCATCTGCCTACGATGCCCATATCGAGGGAAAAGATGTTGAAGATGTACCGCAGGAATAAGGCATAAATATCCATAATTAGGGTTGCTCCAATACCAATGATTATTGAAAAAATAATCAGTTCAAAAAATGTATTCATCTGTTTTATTTATTATTAAAAATTTCGGCTGATAGAGCCCTATTAATCGAAGAACCGGCCTGAGAACCTGCTGAAACAGCTGTTGCAATAGAACGAAAAGCGGAGTTATCACCACAAGCAAAAACCCCAGGTATGTTTGTCTGCTGATAGTTATCAATTTGTTTTAAAATTACCTACTTGAGAGATTAAAATGAGAATCATAATTACTACTAATGGAGCCGTTGCAAAACTGCTGTATAAATATATGGATGCGTTAGTTACTCCGATTATTGTATTAGCGTCTGTTATGCCGCCTACATTTGTGACTAAACCTGCTAAAGCAGCACCAAAGGAAGTCGCAATAAGTTGTACAGTGGTTACAGAAGAAGAAGTTAAGTCTTCCTCCCCTGCTGGTGCTAAAGAAAACACTTTGGTTAATAAATGAGGCCATCCCATTCCTATTCCTGCTCCAATCGCTAAAAGACATATACAATTTAGAACTAGATTCCAATCTGGAGATAAAGTGTTTGTAATGGCGATATAACTCAAGCCGGT
Organism: Sphingobacterium sp. BIGb0165; assembly: GCF_024810095.1. Taxonomy (NCBI): domain Bacteria; kingdom Pseudomonadati; phylum Bacteroidota; class Sphingobacteriia; order Sphingobacteriales; family Sphingobacteriaceae; genus Sphingobacterium; species Sphingobacterium sp. BIGb0165. The sequence continues at coordinate 49,559 of NZ_JANUEB010000006.1, forward strand.
TAAACCAATAAACATTAAAAAGGCTCCGGAAATTACGATTTTTTTTGCCGAATGTCCTTTATAACCAGAAAACAGTATAGATGATAATGTCCATCCAATCGCTATTAAAACGGTGAGATATCCTGCTTTTAATGGGGTAAATTTGTAGAGTACTTGTGCAAAGTAAGGAACGTAGATTTCGACAGAAGTAGCTATTGTTAGTAATGCCATAACAGCATATGTGGCGCCAAGAGCAGATGAAATTTTATATGCACCAGTAGGAAGTAATCGTATCGTTTTCTTTTTTTCTGCTAGTCCGAGTAATATTAAAAACAACAATGCAATGACAACTCCCATTACATTTTCTGATATGTTTTTTTGTACACTACCAATAGATACGGATAATACAGCCAAACTAAGTAGCGAGAGTTTTAAATAGGGTATCGGTGTTATTGTGTGATCATTTCTTTCCTTTGGCAATATTATTGAAGCGGTTATTAGAATGAAAACGCAAAATAATAGCAACACTCCAAATGACCATCTCCAATGTCCATGCTCTGCAAATATACCTCCAAGGAAGGGGCCTGAAAAAGCAGCTACACCCCACATTCCTGAAACTAAAGCCATAGCTCTAGACCATAAATTTTCTGTAAAAACTAATCTAATCATAGCATAGGATAATGCAAAAAGCAATCCTCCTCCATATCCTTGAATAAAGCGACCAATTAATAAAAGGGGCATCGTTGGTGCTAGGGTACAAATTAATGTTCCTATACTAAAAAGTAAAATTCCTATTTGATATGCTTTTCTTGGTCCCGATCTAACCATTTGATTTGCGGAAATTACAGAACCTATTACTGATGCAACAACAAATATGGTGGTATTCCAAGCGTAATACTCCATTCCTCCAATCTCTTTTATAATTGAAGGCATTATCGTTGTTGCCAGATACACATTGGTCGCATGTAACATTACTCCTAAAGCTAGTATAATTGCCTTTAGGGAATTCCCTTTTGAGAAAAGGTCTGACCAAGATGCTCCTTCTTTATTATTTACTGCTATATCTATTTTACTCATTGATAAAGTATTAAAATTACTTTACAAAGCTCAAAAAGATAGAAGCCATTAACAATATCCGATTTTCGGAATTAAGTTTAATTTTTACGGATTTGTTATCCAATTTATGATCTAAATTGTAGAAATAATTTTCTTACATTTTTTTTCTATAGTCATTGGGAGAAATTGTCATATGACTTTTAAAAAATCGTGAAAAGTACGATGCTGTTTCAAAGCCTAGGGAACTAGCACATTCTTTTACTGAAATTGTAGTGTGCTTCAGCAAATATTGACTCTCTAATAGCAATCTTTCATGGATAATCTGTAATGCAGTATGCCCTGTCTCTTCTTTAACTACTTCTGTTAAGTGTTTTGCTGATATATTAAGCTTTGATGCATATTGCCCGATAGTCTTCCATTTTGAAAAATATTGATCAACTAGTCTTTTAAATTCATAGGTAAGTTGATAATTTCTATTCATATTCTTTTCAAAACCTAATAGACAATATTCGCAAGCACGATTATATTCATATAAAATTTCCATCAAGATTAATCGAGTAATGTCTAAATGATAGGCAGATTGCAACTCGAGTTCTCTTTTTACCGCTATAAATCTATCCGCTACTATTTGAAATCTTTCGTTTAATTTATATAAGGGAGGATAGTTGGCATTGAGTAATAACAATTCATCAATTATGCCCTCCTTTAAAAACATCTTTTGCAAGAAGGTTTTTACAAATAAGATCTGTCTTAAATCTAAATCATTAGAGACATTACTAATAGAAAATATGACATCTGGAGGAATAATAGTTATTACATTTGGACTTAATTCGAATTTGTGAAAACCGACTACGATCGATGTTGAACCCGTATAACAAATTAAAACAGTGTAATAATCATTTTTCACAGGTCTATCTATCTTAAGATTTCCTGTACCTTCGTGATACTTTACTTTAAAATCTATCATACAGAATACGCTATTCTCAAAAATAGGAGTTAAATTAAGCTATCTTTGGATTTGCTTAAATACCCCAAATACATAACCAATGTTCAAATAAAAACTACTTACCCGCCCTTGCGAGCAAGTGTTAGTAATTATTGCTCATTTAAAAGGAAAAAGACTAATCTAAAGGTTTATGAGTACTAATTGCTACTCTATTCCATGCATTAATTGTAATAATTGCCATTATAATCAGGCCAACATATTCTTCGTCAAACAACTTAGCTGCCATCTCATAAGTTTCGTCAGATAATCCATTATTACTAATCAAAGTAATTTCTTCTGTCATTGCTAAAACAGTACGTTCTTCTTCTGAAAATAAATCAGTTTCTCGCCAGGCATTTAACAGAAAAATTCGTTGGGCGCTTTCTCCTTGATTAATCGCATCGCGAGTATGTAAATTAAGACAATAAGCACATCCATTTATTTGAGAAGCTCTAATTTTTATAAGTTCCAGATGAATTTTGTTTAATTCTGAATTTTGAACAGCACTATCCAATGCTATAATTCTTTTATAGGCATTGGAAGCTACACTAGATAAATCAATACGTTTTTTCATTTTTTTCATTTTAAATTTATATAATTCCTTTAAACCTTTTAAAACACAATTTTCAATGCGAAAAATGCATCATTTTAAATAAGCATGTAAATGAACAGCAGAGAGTTCAAAGCCATTCTCAAAATATAATTTTTGTGCAGTATGGTTATCAAAACCTGTATCCAGAACAACCGCGTCCAACTTTTTAAATTCTGCTATAGCTCTGACATTGGATAATAATTTGCCACCAAATCCCCTGCCTCTATAACTTTCTAAAGTACACAAATCGTCAATATAAATAATATTACCACTGTGTAATGTAGTCATAATGCGATATCCTACAAATGAAATAATGTTTTCCTTATCATAAATTCCTTTGAGGTTATATTTTTCATTAGCAACCATTTCACGGATGGTACTAACCCAAATTTCTTTTTTTAAATGAGGTCTTAGTACTAGGGCTATATCAAAGCATTTTTCAATTTCTAAATCAGATTCAATTGATTGGATTTCAAATATGTTTTCCATGTTCCATTATTTTCCGATAAAATTAAAACACATTTGGAAGATTTAAACATACCAGATTAGTAATAATAGACAGCCCAAGGCAAATTACGGTATAACTTTTTTTAAGATGGAGATTGCTTCTGACATTTCTCTTTCATCTAATGAGGCAAATCCCATTCTAAGTCCGTTGGTAGAAAATAATTCATTTTTATAAAACAAACCGTTATCAATGTAAAGTCCTTTCTTTAACGCATTATCTGATAATTTTATCAAATCAATATTAGTATCGAAGACAGACCATACAGCCAATCCTCCCTCTGGAACCTTAAATACCATTTCATCGGGAAAATTAACCTTTAATAATTCACAAAACATGTCTCTACGTTGCTTATAAATTTTCAGAGCTTTTCTGTAATATCGATTCATTTCTCCTTGATTGAATAACGAAGCAAAAGCTTCTTCCAAGGTAGTGTCTCCCTGTCTGTCTATAAGTTCTCTCAAGGCAGTGGCTGAGTGAATAAAATTAGAAGGTCCCATCATAAACCCAATTCTAAGTGCAGGAGCAAAAGTTTTAGTGACCGATCCTAGATAAATTACATTTTCATTATGATCTATACTTGCTAAGGGCAAAAATGGTCTGTTGGCATAATGAAAATCAAAGTCATAATCATCTTCAATAATTGCAAATTTATGCTCCTTGGCAAGCTTCAGAAATTTCAATCTACGTTCCATACTCAGCGTAACTGTTGTGGGACAGTGATGATGAGGAATCAGATATACAGCTTTTATCTTCTTTTTTTTAAGAATCTGTTCAAGATAATCGGCATCCATTCCATAATCATCTATTGGAATTCTTAATAATTTGGCTCCGGTTTGTTTAAAAATATCATCAGCAGTAGTGTAGTTTGACACTCCTAATGCAATAATATCTCCAGGTTCAAGAAGTAACTGAGCTGATAAATAAATTCCCATTTGGCTACCTTTAGTAATCAACATATCATCAATTTCAACATGTAGTCCTCTGGTAGTTGAAAGATATTTACATAATGCTTCTCGTAGATTTTCTGAACCCTTCGCATCGCCATACTTTAAGAAGTTACGGCCATAGAATTTTCTCGATATGCTTCTGTACTCACGCATTAGTTCATCTATTGGAGCAAGCCTAACATCAGGAAAACCGTCATCTATTGCTAATTGAGTTTTTTGCAAATTTTTACTATGGACTGCATTACTAAACTTATTTGTCCATATAAACGCATCCTGTTTTTCCACTAGATTTTTTATATCAGGATTATTCTTCTGAGTAAGAATAGGAAGACTGGATAAGACATATACGCCTTTTCGTTCTATAGATTCCGTCCAACCTTGACTAATTAGTTCTTCATATGCTAATTTTATCGTATTACGATCGACTCCAATTAATAGAGCAAGGATGCGGGTACTAGGTAACATTTGAGATGGTTGTAAAGTACCTTTAGTAATGAATGAAATAAAATAATTACACACCTGAATATATAGAGGTATAGTAGATGTTCTGTCAATTTGAATTAAGGATTTATACGGTAACATCTGGGCTGTATGTTTTATATCTATTGGAGTACAAATATAAGCCAATTTCACGCTAATTTTGTCAAAAAAAGAAAAAATGAATTCACAAAATAAGGAACTAAACAACGTCCTAGTTATCAATTCAAGTGCAAGAACTACAGGTTCTCAAAGTAGAAAGTTGGCAGAAACCTTTATAAATCACTGGAAAAAAAATCACATAAATTCTAAAATTCAGCTTCGGGAATTGGGAAATAAAATTATACCTCATATAACAGAGGAATGGATAAGGGCAGCATTCAAACCTTTAGAAAATAGAACACTGGACGATTTTAATTCTTTAGAAATAAGTGATGAATATATTAAAGAATTAAAAGATGCGGATATCATAGTTATTGCATCACCAATGTATAATTGGTCAATACCAAGTTGTTTAAAAGCCTATATCGATCAGGTAGTACGTGTTAATGAAACTTGGAGATATAATCCTGATAATATTCAAAATCCTTATATAGGATTATTAGAAAATAAAGCAGTTGTTTTGTTACTGACAAGAGGGTCACAGGGTTATGAAAAAGGTGGTTGCAATGAACATATAGATTTTCAAACTAATTATTTAAAAAAGGTCTTCAATGTAATTGGAATCGCTGACATTCATGTAATAAATATTGATGGAGAGGCAAATAATAAAGAAGATTACAAGATAAATATAAAGATAGCACATCAAAAAATTATTGACCTTATTGAAACCAAACTCTCTTAAGGCAAGATAGCGAATAAGGAAATTCTATATTGGGCGTTGCTAACTTAGTTGGCATATGAAGTTAAGAACAATAAAAAATCTTAATTTTGAAATAATGATTATAGTCCGTAACTGGACGGCTTTCAAGAATCATGGGACTTGTTGGCTCCTATAAAAATATTGATCAAAAAGAAGCTTGGACAATTGCTTCAGATTTTATTAAAGATGAATTTGAAAACAGATTTGAAAAATTTAACTCTTACGAGTTTGTAATTGAAACGGCACAATGGTTTTATGATATAGCTTGGGATTACTCATTTTTACTTTTTGCCAAGAGAAAATATGAAATCATTGTTATTGACATTACAGATACGGACTGAACAAAAAACGGGTCACAAAAAAAAGACTACAAAATAAGTAGTTTTTTTTTTGAATTTGTGATTCTTTATAATTATCTTTAAATATCATAATATTTTAGGTTTATAATTGGTTATTGAAGGTTTTCACTCTCCCCGTTTGAAAACCTTTTTTTATTATATAAATAACATGATTCCATACCATATCCTTGCAAACCCATATAGCTGATACCCTCTAATAGATTTACAAAAAAAGTTTCATCGGTCAACTTTTGAATGGATGAATTGGATCTGTGGTTTATGGAAAACAGTTGTGTCTGGGGGTACGCTGCTTGTTATCCAGACGTTTCCTCCGATCACAGAATGATGTCCTATACGTGTATTCCCACCCAGTATTGTTGCTCCCGCATAAATGATCACATGATCTTCAATAATCGGATGTCTTCGTTGACCGGCCAAAACCTTGTCAACGCTAAGTGCTCCTAATGTGACTCCTTGATATAGCTTGACGTGATCGCCGATAACCGCTGTTTCGCCTATAACCAAGCCGGTTCCATGATCGATATGAAAGTGGCGCCCAATGGTCGCCCCCGGATGGATATCTATACCTGTACGTTCATGGGCATACTCGGTCAAAATACGGGGGAATAAGGGGACTCGATCTAACCAGAGCTGATGTGCCATGCGGTACATGCAGATTGCAAGAAAACCTGGATACGTGCGTATGACCTCACTGAGATTGTTGGCAGCGGGATCGCCATCGAGCATAGCCTGAGCATCTTCAAGCATGAGATGATAGATCTGTGGGAGGTTTTCAAAGAAACGTTGGACAATTCCACGATGATCACAGCCTATACAGTCTTTGCTATTCAGCAAAAGATCATATAGCTCATTTTCCAAAATTGTAAAAGTTGCTTTAACGGCTTCTACGGTAAGCAGCTTTTTCGAATTACGTTCTGGAAACATTAGCCGAAATACATCTCTTGCCCATTCCCAGATACGAACGTTGCTGGGCATATCATGCGCAGCCTGCTGTCTGGCAAATAATGTGCTATAGAATTTTTCCATTTATTTATATTTTATAACTTTTTTTTATCGTATAGAAACCTAATCTGAAATTTTCAGGAAAGGCCCCTTGTTTTTGGTATTGCGTGCATCCGTCGCCCTTCCCGGCATTTCGCCCCGCTTGCCCTTATCTCTCAGTGGTTGTCCATCTCCTCGGTCATACCAGTCATTCGTCAGGACAGTGGGTAATGTGTCTCCCGTATCGTCCTGCCATTTTTTTAAGACCTTACGGAAATGCGCCAACTTATTGTGGTACAAAGGATCATCAATTTTATTTTGAACTTGTTCGGGATCGCGTTTAAGATCATAAAATTCCTCCCTCGGCCGAGGGCTTATATAAGGCTCTTGCTGTAGCTTACTAAGCCCACCAGTCAGCAATTTTGCTTTTAGGGAATGTGCAGACGGACTCTGATTAGCATCGATGGGCCCGTCATTATTATACTGAGGCCTTTCATTAACAATATACAGGTACTCCGTTGTCCGCACCGCACGTTCGTAGGCTTCGTAATCATGCCAATTGTGCTCGGAAAAGATATATTCTCTAAATTGATCTGTTGCATCATCTTTTAATAGGGTACTGAAACTCTTGCCTTGTATAGCCTCTGGAACAGGAATATGGGCCAGATCCAGAATGGTGGCACTGAGATCAATACTACTAATCAGCGCTGTAATCGGCCTATGCTGTTTTATTCCTCGTGGCCAGTGTACGATAAAGGGGGTCTTGATACCACGGTCAGTCAAACGAGTCTTACTCCCGGGGAAAGGACGCCCGTTGTCCGCCATAAAGATAATGATCGTATTATCCAGTCTCGAGGACTCTTCCAGATGCCGCAACAGATCCCCGATGTAATCATCAAGGCGTGTAATTTCATTGGAATAGGATGCAAGATCCCTGCGTGTAATGCTGTCGTCTACCAGGGTTTTCGGTACCTTCACCTCATTTGGTTTATAGCTGTAACGAAATGTGCTATCGGCGGACCATTCGCGGTGTGCATCATAAGACGCAAGCCAAAGGAAGAAGGGCTTTTCCTTTGGTGTACTGTTTAATAAACTTACCCATTGCCTCTCTCCACCTTCGCCATTTGCCGCTTTGTCCACCAACAATGTATCATAAGCGAGGGCGCTATGTGACCCTTCATGCCATTTTCCGGCCAAGGCCGTATAATAACCTGCCTTTTTTAAAAATAACGGAAAAAGTGGTTGCTCCGCCCCCACTTCGGTGTGTAACTCCGCCGCGCCTGTATTGTGTGGATAACGCCCTGTCAATATGCTGATCCTGCTGGGACTGCATGAACTCGTCGTCAAAAATACGTTATCAAAACGACGCCCCTCCTTTGCCAATCGATCGATATTCGGGGTACGGATACTACGGTCTCCATACGCGCCGATATCATCCCAACTGACATCGTCTGCGATTACCAAGATGATATTGGGTCGATCCAACGTTTGTGCCTTTAAATTTCCAAAATAGATGGTACAAATGAATACTGTCAACGTACACAAAAATGTCTTTCTCATAATGCTTTTCTTGTCTACCATTTTACCGAGATCGATAAAGGACCTTGGTAAGCTAATTTTGTTTGCAATAAATAGTATGCTGCTTTCACGTCATATTCGGATGTTTTTTTTGCAAGAATTTCCTTTAAATCATCCTCATAAACTTTAAGTTCAGTACTATTGGCCGGAACTAATGCGTTGAGCGCCTGTAACCGAAGCATCGTATTGTCGTTCCGCAATTCTCTGCCGATGACTTTTAAGGCATTAATCTTGTCAATATTCTTTTGATAAAGCCCTTCCGCTGCAGCAATACGAACATAAGCGATCGAGTCAAGGGACAGCTGACGTAGCGTTTCACTCACTTTCCGATCTTTTTCCTTTAAGATCATCAGTCCTACCGCAGACCAATATCTTTTTACGGGATCATCACTTTTAGCCGACTTCAACAAGAATGGAAGTTGTTTTGGATCTTGGTCGGAAGCAGCATAGGCTACATCCAATACCGATCTTATGTCGTAGTGTTCTGAATGGCCATAGTCATATAGTGATGTTTTTTTTGATATTTCCACTGCCCCGCCTTCAGGAATAAAACCTACATCATTCAATCTGATTAGTAACTCCCGTGTATTTCGTCGAAGGCTATCCAATGTTATATAATATGAGGGATCATCGGCCAGATTTCTGATGTTTTCGGGATCCTGTTCGACGTCATAAAGTTCCTCGGTTGGTTTGGGCCTAAAAAAACGCGACTGGATATCATTCAGCTTGCCAGCATGATATTCTCTTTCCCACGATTGCATAGATTTGGCAAGCCATAGAAACTGTACATGCTGTCCATAAGGTTTATTTGGAAAGAAATTACGAACATACCGATAGCGCCCCTTTCGTATTGTTCGGACGAGGTCGAAGCGCTCATCCATACGCCCGCGAAAACCAAATACGACATCCTTATCCCCGTTAATTTTACTACCTAAAAATGGTTTTCCCTGGAAATAGTCAGGCAGGGATACACCTGCTAAATTCAACACGGTAGGTGCAAAGTCTGCAAAATCCACAAAGCGATCCGTAGAGGATCCCGCTTTTCCGTATGGATTCAAGCCGCCATACTTGGAAGGAAAACGAACGATCAGCGGAATCCGTAGTCCCGATTCAAACATAAAGCGCTTACTTCTGCCGAGCACGCCACCATTATCCCCATAGTAAAAGACAATCGTATTATCTGCTAGACCTGCTTCATCCAATTCTCTCAAAAGGTCACCTACGCGTTTGTCCATTTCTTCGATCCGGTCATAATAAAGTGCCCAATCGTGCTTCATTTCTTCAGTTTTTGGCAAATATGCGGGTATAGGTATACGTTCAGGATCGTGCCGAAGAGGGGCATCAGCTTCTTTCAATTCCGGGGGAACGGGGAATCCAAATTGCTTATACATTTCGGCCTTTGTAGCGTTGTCAAATATGGAGCTCTCATGGGATGTCTCGATATTAAATACAGCAAAAAATGGTTGTCCTTCTTTTCGATTTTTGTATGTTGCCTTTTTACTCGATTCGTCCCAGACTTCGGGCTGATCAACGGTGTTATAATGCTTTTTTGCATTATTTGTCGTATAGTAGCCTACCTGCTTTAGATAAGCAGGAAATAAGCGCACAAAATCGGGGGAGGGATATTCGCTTGTCATATTTTCTGTTCCTATACTTGGTGGATACATACCTGTAATTAAAGTAGAACGTGAAGGGGCACATACGGCAGCAGTACAATAGGCGTTGTTAAACATTATGCCCTGCTTGGCAAGCTGATCAATATTTGGCGTAGTTGCCAAAGAATCCCCATAAGCCCCAATAAAGGGGCTATTATCCTCACTGACAATCCATAGAATATTTGGCCGCCCGGACTGTTGTCCGTATGCTATTGTGCTGAGATACACACAATGTATCAATAAAAATATCTTTCGTAACATCATGTCATGGGTTTTGGGTTAAATTCGGATTTGCATCGATAGCGCTTAAAGGAATTGGAAACAGGAGTTTGTTTGCTGCAATTTGGATTCCTTTATTACTACTCAATACGGCCACTGCTCTACCGGTGCGGACAAGATCAAAGAAACGATGAAACTCAAACGCTAATTCCACGCGCCGCTCATGTTCTATTGCCAGTGCCAATGTTGGATATTTGTCCGTTGGGTAAGCGGAAGTTCCATAGTCGGCCAGTCCTGCACGTGCACGTACCTGATTTAGGTAACTTGACTCACCCGTGAGTTCGGCATAAAGCAGGAGAATATCCGCGTAGCGGATTGCTTCTACATTTTGACCGGGGTAAAGAAAAGTGCCATCAAAAAACTTAATGGTATAAGGGTAATCTATGAAACTTCCTGTTTGTAAATTAGTGAACCCGAGCTGTAAGGATAGCTCTTTACGCGGGTCGTTACTTTCATATTCACGGATCAGATCACCGGTGGGCGTATTTAACCCGTTACCTCTGAAGGTTGTTGAAATACCCGGTAGGTGAAAAGCAAAGTCCCATGGAGCGTAGTCTGCCTGATGTGTACTGTTGACATTATTTTGGCCAGAGAGGTATTGCACTTCCAGAATCGATTCCTTGGAATTTTTCGTGTCGGACTTAAACAGATAGGCGTAGTCATCCTTCGTTATCTTTCCATCGCCATTGGCATCCAATGTGAATTGATTACTTTGTATAATTTCAAGTAGTTGTGCTTTTGCCGCATTGCTGTTTCCGGCGGCAAGATATACTTTTGCCAATAGTGCTCCAGCCGCATGTGAGGTCAGCCGTCCAGCATTGCTGCCGGTATAGGAATTTGGGAGAACACTTTTTGCTTTTAGCAAATCTGCTATAAGCTGTTGGTATATCACGTTCTTATGCTCGCGAAGATAGGTATAGCTTTCGTCAGGTGTCACGACCTTAAGTGGAAAGGGCACATCTCCAAACGCCTGGGTCAGATAATAATAAATGATGGAGCGTACGACCAGTGCCTCTGATGCCAGCCGCTTCTTAAGGGCGGGGTCTGAAAAAACAACAGTCGTGTTCTGGAGCTTGTCCAGCACGTTGTTGATAATGTAGAGCGCATTGTAAGCATTGTTCCAGGCTGTTTCGACATAGCCATTATCAGGTTTGATCGTATGTCCGCTGATATCCTCCCCAAAACTGTTTGCTCCGGTGGTCTGTTTAATATAAACGTTATCGGAAAAAAGTTCGCCGTAGAGGTCTGGAACACCTCCGGAATTATAGATCCTCGTCAGTTGCCGATAAATATCGTTTGAAGCAGAAATCAAATCAGCTTCGCTTGTATAAAAGTTACCTTCTGTAAGATTGGTTTCGGGGTAAAGATCCAGTTTATCCACATTACATCCCGATAGGAAGCTAGCACTCACTATTGACCCAATTATAAATGATCTTATGTTTTTTCTCATCACTATAAAACTAAGTTTAAACCGATTGAATAAATTTTGGCCGAGGGATAGGTATTGGCACTGATCCCTCTTCTACTTGCATCGTCCGCATTGCCGGAGAATCCTTCCGGATCGAATACTGGAGCATCTTTTTTCGTAAAGAGATTTGAACCGTTGAAATATATGCGTAACGAAGAGAGTTTGAGCCGCTGTGCAAACTCTGGCGAGAGTGAATAGCCGAATGTAAGGTCTTTTAAACGGAAATAAGATGCGCTGAAGAGCCAGTAACTTGAGGGTGTTTTTTCATATCCATGTTCATCCACCTTGATTCGGTAATGATAACCGTCACCCGGATCTTCTTCCGAACGCCATCTGTTATTCAGCACTTTTAGATAGTTACGTCCTTCGTGATACAGCAGCGAGCGATGTACATTCTCGTCCATAATTTCTCCTCCCTGCACACCTTGGAGCACCACACTAAGATCAAAATTATGGTAGGTAAAACGGTTGGTAAATCCGTAGATAAAATCCGGATTTGGATTTCCGATGATCGTTCGGTCGTCTGTGTTGAGCACACCATTAGCATCAATATCTTTGTATCGGCCATCACCTGGCCGCGCACCGGCATATGCAGATCTATCAGCATCAATTGCAGCCTGATTTAAATACACACCATCATATCGGTACCCGAAGAAGCTGAACGCGGCCTGAGCGACCTGATTTATTTTCTGCATACCACTGGCCGCAGATCCACTCAAAATCATCGGTGCATCGTTCGCTCCTAATGAAAGAATTTTATTTCGATTGAATGAAAAGTTGAGGTTACTGCTCCAGGAGAAGCTCCCTGACTTGATGTTATTGCTTGCTAAAGTTACTTCTAAACCCTTGTTCTGAATTGCGCCCACATTTTTGAACACAGTTTTGAACCCAGACACTACGGGTACAGGAACTTCCAAGAGAAGACCGTCTGATTTGGATTGGTATGCATCGACAGTCAGTTGCAGGCGTTCATTCCATAAGCCCAGATCCAGACCGATGTTATATTGCCTTGTCCGCTCCCACTGTAGATTTGGATTGGTGATACTGGATGGATAATAGGTTGTCAACAGATTGTTTCCCAAGGCTGCGCGGCCTTGAGAGATCTGTCCGATCCATTTATAGTCGTCGAAACGATCATTTCCTGTTAGCCCATAGCTTGCCCGCAATTTCAGGTTGCTGATGAGATCTATATCCTGAAGGAACGCCTCTTGTGAAGCAACCCATCCGGCCGATATAGCGGGAAAAGATCCCCATTTATTGTTCGGTGCAAAACGGGAAGAACCATCTCGACGTATACTTGCGGAAAGGAGATACTTGCCTGCATAGCTGTAGTTTGCCCTGACAAAATAGGAGATGAACGTAGTTTTTGTGAGCTTGTCGTCGGCCGCATAAACAGTCTTGCCTGCGCTCAGCGCTTTTACAAGGTCATTGTCGTAGCCTCTTCTTTCGAGGTAATTATACCCATAACTGGAATAATTGTATTCTGTACCTAGAAGCGCATTTAATCGATGTTCTTCCCACTGTCCGTTATAGGTTAGGAGATTTTGGAAGGTATAGCTCGCTGTGCGTGATAGATCTCTCGACATTGCACCTTCGGTATAATAGGACGGTCCTAATAAGTGGTCCTTTGCTTGATAGTTGCTACCGTCGTTTCGGTTGTAATAATAGTTGAAAGCCGATTTGAATTCCAGACCTTTTATTAACTGAACCTGTCCATAGATATTGCCTATGGCATTAAAGCGTTCGCGCCTGATATCATCGGTGCTACGGTACAGTGGATGTCCGTTTTGCGGCCTAAATAGGATGGCATTATAATTTTCAAAACCGGACTGGTTTAAAGGTGCGCCTAAATAGCCATTTTCGCTGTAAACGGGATATATACTCGGGTACTGTACTGCCCATTCAAACATTCTAGCGTACGGTTCCTGCTCTTGGTCGAAGTTTAGGTTTGTATTCCCTCCCACTTCTAGCCAGTCCGTAATTTTCGATTTGATATTAAAGCTCAGTGCATATTTCTCATAATCCGAAAAAAGAGCGATACCCTTTCGCTTCAATACACCTCCTGAAAGACGATAAACGCTTTTCTCATTGCCTCCGCTAGCATTGATATCCAACCGATTAAGTGGGGCCGTACGAAAGATTACATCTTGAAAATCTGTATTTGGTAAGCTTTCCGGATGTGCTAATGCCTCGGGCCAGGTATATTTATAATTTCCCCGGGCAGCAAGTGTATTCGGAGCATTCGGATCCCCACCTTTGTCTACCCAGCTATTTTGGGCAGCGTCGATAGCAGCCTGTGCGTATTCAGCGGCATTCATAACCTCGACTTTATCGATTACCTGTTGAAGAGCCGTGACGTAGTTGGCCTCAAAACGTGTTCGTCCGGATTTTCCAGATTTCGTTGTAATGAGGATGACACCATTGGCAGCCCTGGAACCATAAATAGCTGCCGAGGCAGCATCCTTAAGGACCTGTATGGACTCTATATCCGCATTGTTGATGAGCGAAAGGTCATAGTTGGGGACAGGAATACCATCTACAACAAGTAAAGGTGAACTTCCGGCAGAAACAGAGTTGATTCCGCGTACCTGAATGCTTGCAGAAGCTCCTGGCTTGCCACTTCCTGTTGTTACTTGTACGCCAGCAATTTGTCCGTAAAGTGCTTGCCCGATTTCCGAAGATGGACGCCCGCTGATATCTTTTGTAAAATTCAAGTTGGTACTTGCTCCCGTGAGATCCCTCTTGCGTTGTGTACCATAACCAACCACGACTACTTCATCGAGGTCTTCCGAACTCGGTTCGAGCGCAATCACTGTAGGAGATGTATTGACGACAATGGTTTGCCTTTTATAGCCTACATAGGAAATGATTAGTGTAAACGGGAGTTTCTGCCCGGTAACGAACTGAAAATTACCGTCACGGTCGGTTTTTACACTGTGTGTAACAGCATCTAACTGTACCGTCGCACCTTCAATAGGCTGTTTTGTCTGCGAGTCGAGGACCTTTCCTGTCAACGATGCATTGATGATCGGTTTAGTTTCTACCTGTGCATGGAGTAGTGTTGGGCCGAAGCCAAGCGACAAACACAGGAATAACGTAGAATACCGAAGTACCCTAGACTTTTTCATAGGTATATGAAGTTTAATAATGAATACTTACAAGTGCCAACGCCAATTGAAAACTTGTTTTTTTTGCCAATGGAAGCCATAGCTCCCAGGTGTTTCTATAATTGAAATATGCTATTGATCACATACACATTCGCATCCGGCATGAGAGACAATAGCGGTTGATCAGGTCTTGAAATAGATAAGGGTTATCAGAAAATTTCATCAGGTTGAATATTGTGTTTATGAAAACCAGAACTGGTATATTCCCCATCCTGAGGTTAAAATAACGAGTATACCGACAACGAGCAATAGTAGTCGCTGATTTATACGGGATGCGACATATGCTCCGATCGGGGCTGCCAAAACTCCTCCGATAATTAAACCCAAAACAATATCAAGATGCTGTACGCCCAACACAAAAATAAAGACCGACGTAGCGAAATAAGTAACAAAAAACTCCGCTGTATTTACGGTACCTATCGCCTGTCTGGGGCTCTTTCCTTGAGATAGCAAGTTTGATGTTACGATTGGTCCCCATCCGCCACCACCAATCGCATCTAACAAACCGCCAGCGAAAGCCAATAAAGAAGCATTTTTAATAGGTTTATCTTTTTGCAATTGTTTTTTTAGGGCTTTGAATAATAAGTAAACACCCAATCCGAGCAAATAAACAGAAATATAGGGTTTTATCGTATTGCCATCAAAAACCCCCGAAAGCAAATACGCCCCTAAAACCGCACCGATACTACCTGTTATGACAATTTGGAAAAACAGCTTTTTATCAATATTATCAAAGCGGATATGAGACAATCCCGATATACCCGTAGTAAATATTTCGGACGTGTGAACCGCAGCTGAAGCAAATCTTGCCGGAATACCAAACCATAGGAGTAAGCTCGTACAGCTTACTCCATATGCCATTCCCAACGCTCCATCTATAAGCTGGGCAACAAATCCTGCAACAATAAACCAAAAAAAATTGATATCAAACGAGAATGCATTATCCCGAAATCCCTGAACCAGCAAATAAACAAAATAACAGGTGATGAATAATTTTAGTACTACAATTAACCAGCCTACATGTCTGAGTGAAATTTTATTTCCGATCCTGCTAAATCCTAGCAAAGCAATTGCTCTCTCCATTTCTTACGTTAGTTTAAGGTTGATATTTAGTAAATTACACCTGCCAGCAAAGCAAATATAAAAAAGATATTTAAAAAAGACTACCAAACAAGTAGTATTTATATTTATTTTCTTGCTGTTGTCCTGTTAGTACAGGTGAATTGCCCACTATTTTTGAAAAAGCACTTTTAAAATAGCCATCAAATGTGAGCAATTTTGTGCTTTGAGCGTATCCGTACAACGAGTAAGAGTATTCATCATTCGGGTAGCATTTTATTATTCATTAGGGCAGACAAAAGAAGCAATACTCCCTCATTACTAAGTATACTATTTATAGCTATAATATAACTAATGTTCACTGGCAGTCATTAGCTGTCTACAAGGGGGAAGAAATCAAAAAAGCTTTTCCAAGAATGCAGAAACTTTTGATCTGAGCTATATACAACAGTTAACAGAGAGATTATAGAAATTAAATTTCCTTTTTGTAATAATAAAACTTTTAAAACTACAAGTTTGAAAAAAAAAATTGCTCAGTAAAATAACGATATACTAAGCAATATGGGCTAATGAAGATTATCCTTAAACCGTAAAAAAGGGCCATCATACAAGATGTGGCCCCAATAAACTATAAACATTGAAACATTTTTTTTGAATTGGATTAATATCCAAATATCTGATCAAGACTTAGCTTTTGGATACTACCCAAATCTGAGATAGTAGCTTCATTTAAGTCTTTTTCATCGCCAACAATACAATAGATGTAAGGTTTATGGGCGATATTATTGGCATGAAAAGCTTTAAGGTCTGAAAACGTAAGTTGAGGAAGTTTATCAAAAACCATTTTTCTAGAATCTTCTGTAAGTCCCCGACGCTGTGCAGCCAGATAGCTTGAAAGAATACCCGCCCCCGTAATCCGCTCACTTGCCAAAGATTTCAGTAAATTTGTGCGGATTGATTCCAAACCTACTTTTGATTCAGGAAGTTCATTTAAAAGCTCATTCATACCATTGACAGCATCCTTAAACTTGTCAGATTGTGTCCCGATATATGCACCTACCATACCATGGTTTTCTTTCTTTTGGGGTTGTCCATAATATGCATATGTAGTATATGCCAACGCTTTTGATTCGCGGAGCGTCTGGAAGACAATACTTCCCATGCCACCGCCAAAATAACCATTAAAAAATGCAACAGTAGGGATTTCATTTTTGTCAAACAAACCTGAGTTGCGGATCCAAAATACTTCAGCTTGCTTCATAACATACTGTGCAAACAAGACTTTATTTTCTTCTGTTGGTTTCTCCTCGAATTTCACGCCTTTCTCAATCGTAAAATACGGCAAATCGTTATGCTTTAATGGTTTAAGATTTTTCACTAAATCAGTTACGACTTGTGGACCATAATATAGGATGCGATGTTTCGCGTTCGCGAGGTTATGCAATACTGTTACAAGATCTGCCGCTTTCAGGCCATCAAGCTCTTGGTCTGTATAGGTATAATTGAATGGGTTTTTGGCACCATAACGTGCGTAGGCTTTTAAGCCTTCCATAATAGCCCCTTTATTTTCTTTTGCATTGGCCCTGGATTTTTTCACACGCTCGATATAGGCTTTAAAAGCGGCCTCATCCACCACACAATTGTGCATCAGATCTTGCAATAGACTAATAGATGCTCCAAAATTGCTATTTAATCCAGAAACTGAAACACTGCTTTCCTCATTTCCTGAAGAGACACCAAATTCTGATGCCAATTTGTAAAATGCTTTGCTAAACTCTTCGCTGGTTTTATCTTTCGTACCCAAAAACTCCAAATAACCCACAGCCAGTCCCAATAACTTGTTGTCCCAACTTCCAAAGTCAAAATGATAAGTTAGGCTGAACAGCTCATTATTTTTATTCTGAACGGCCAAAACATCCAAATCCTTCAGTTTAGCTGTTGCCATATCTCTCCCAAAATCGATCCATAGCGGTTTGATATCTTGCTCCGGCATCGCATTAATCTGCTTTAAAAAGGCTGACTCTACATTCCGATTAACCGTAATTGGTGTAATAGCTGGTTTAACTACTTTATCGACATTGGTATCCTGCCCTTTTTGTTTATAAACAGCTACGTAATTAACATCAGATAAATACTTATTGGCAAAACGCACAATATCCTCTTTGGTAATTTTAGCTAAGCGATCCGTATAAGCTAATTCTTTGGCCCAGTCAAGCTCTGAAGTAAAACCCGACATCAGCTGCTCGGCGGTGCTGGTGTAATTATCATACAGCTTGATCTGTGCTTTCTTTTCATTGTTGACAATCGAAGTAAGTAGGTCATTTGAAAAATCTCCTTTTCTCAATTTGTCGAGTTCACCCAACAACAATTTCTTAACATCTTCCAAGCTCTGGCCTGTCCCGGGATTACCCTGAAGGATCAACATTGAATAATCCTTCAACACATACGGAAATGCGCCCGCACCCAATAATTTTTGAGATTTAACCAAATCAAGGTCAATCAATCCGGCAGATCCATTGGTCAGTACATTGGCCATAAGATTCAGCAGCTGTGCGTCTGGATCAGCTGCTCCTGGAAATCGAAATCCCATCAGAATATACTCTGATGCAGGCCCTGTAACAGTTTTTGTAATGGGACTGGTAATAGCTTGCTCCTTTTCAAACTTGTACGGCGGTACAGGTTTAGATTTCATACCAGCAAATGCTTTATCAATGCTTTTGATGACATCTGTCGGATTGAAATCTCCGGACATAATGATGCCCATATTGTTAGGAACGTAATAGGTATTATAATACGCACGGATGGCCTTTAGTGAAGGGTTTTTAAGATGTTCAACAGATCCCAAAACGGTTTGCTGACCATAATTGTTGTTGGGGAACATAGCTGCAAAAATAGCCTCTGTAGACTTTCTATTGTCGTTATCCAAGCTGATGTTTTTCTCTTCATACACGGACTCAAGTTCGGTGTGAAACAAACGCAGAATGGGATTTCTGAAGCGCTCGGCCTGAACGGCCAAATATTTGTCAATTACATTGTTGGGTATATCTTCCACATAGACTGTCTGCTCAAAAGATGTAAAGGCATTGGTCCCCTTAGACCCCATGCTGCTCATCAATTTGTCGTATTCATTAGGAATAGCATACTTGGAGGCTTCGCCAGAAACCCGGTCGATTTCTTTATAGATCGCCGTGCGTTCAGCAGCATCAGTGCTGTGGTTATATTTTTCATACAGCCCGTCAATCTGATCTAATAATGGCTTTTCTTTGGACCAATCGAGACTACCAAACTTGTCTGTACCCTTAAAAAGCATGTGTTCAAGGTAATGTGCCAACCCCGTATGGTCTTTTGGATCAGTTTTACTCCCAGCCTTGGTTGCTATGTACGCCTGAATGCGCGGTTGTTTTTTGTTGGGGCTGAGGATAACGGTGAGGCCATTTTTCAGTTTATAAAAACGGGTTTGAACTGGATCGTTGGTCACATATTTATACGTGTAACCATCTTCGGTTTTCTGCTTCCACTGGAATCTCGACTGTTGTGCCGATACATTATTGGAAACAAATAAAAGAAATGGAATTATGAATGTCCATATAACTCTTTTCATAAGCATAATTTGAGAATTGTGTTTTTCTAAAGGATTTATAACTGCACCAAATATTCTACAACAATATTGAGCATAAACAAGATATATTACAACTATTTACACATAGTTCGATAAATTTCTGCGTATAAATATCTTTAACCGAAAATTATTAGGTTCATAAGCTCTATTGAAGCATTTTTTAATATTTTTTTCATTTCAGAGCACAGCGATAACCACCTAATAATCAACACAAAAACACATTATTTTATTTTCGAAAAAATTTTGGTTCGGCTAAGCAGGTAATCTATGAATTGTACTTTAATGAGTTGATCCGCCTTTCTGATATCGTGATATCCCAATGATGGTACGCATCCAAACGACTCTCCAAAAGACAGCTTTCCTAAATTTTGCACTGCAGATAAATAATTCTTGGTATTTAACGAAGACTCATAAGCCTCCGATTCACAGATATCCACAAAGAAAAACCGAAAGCCCCAATCAATCACTTCTCTTTTTCCTGTCCTAAAATTTAATGCAATCACATAGCCATTTTCCCAAATAATAAGATCGGATAGGCCCGTTGTAAACATGACAATGGCATCTGCATATTTTGAAGCATAAACTTGCTTCAATAGACTTTTGTACTCTCCGGGATTCACGACGTTTAAATAACCGTTCATGAAGCTCCCAAATCCATAATTTTGCCAAAAGCTCAACAATTCATCCGGTAATCGAGCCGTATAGCTTGCAACGAGCTCAAATGAAGGTCTCTCTTGAAGCTGATATACGGGGTATTTTTCAAAAAATTTATCAAACATACTTTTGTTAATTGGAGGTATTATCAATGGTAAAAGCACTGGTATTTTGAAAGGTTACCAAAATACCAGTGCCAAAGAATAAAATCGCTCAAGGCTATTTGTTATTCAATGCTCTCATTAACTGATTATATGTTTCGTCATTGCTGGGTCTCGGAGCATCATTATCTAGTATTTTACCATCTCTGCCGATGATTACATATCTTGGAATACCGGAAATATTGAATGCCTTGGCAACAACACTTTTGGTTCCACCTTTTGACAAAAGATGAACGCCCTCGATCTTATCATCGACGATTGCTTTTCTCCATTTGGCTTCATTGTCATCTATGCTAATGTATAAGAAGACCACATCTTTGTTGTCAGCAAATCGTGCATGGAGTTTAGGGCTACCAGCTTGCATTTCCTGTCTACAGGGGGAGCACCAGCTCGCCCAGAAATCTATATAGACGACCTTCCCTGCAAAATCTTTTAAGGACACTTTTTTACCATTGATATCGTCCAGCTCAAAGGGTGGCGGTGTAGCTCCAGAAGCGAGTGTTAACGCACGATCATAAATCCCCTGAAGCTCTGCCACATGCGCATCGCTTCCGCCGTCTGCAGCAAACTTAGGAATATAAGATTTATAATCGTTAACATCTTTGGCATTTAACAATAGATTGTTAACAGCCGAAAATAATGCAAGCTCTCTGATTTTCCCGGTGAGATTCTTTTTGATTAGGTCATATTCCATCTTACGTTTTTCTTCTTCTTTTTGTGCAACAAGGCTATCTTCTTTTCCAATTTCCAGCATGTGTTTATATCTCAGGTAGCCTGGTAAACTTCCTCTGATAAATCTGTTATAGGGATAATAAACGAGTAGCTCATCTGAAAGCTTCACTTTTTGAAGCATATTCAGATAATCTGCCGGTATAACCTCTTTAAACTTTTTTTTCAGTCCCTGACTGATCATATAGGGCATGATCATCTCAAAACCCAAACCCTCGTAATAAAATTTGAGGTACTGGAAATCGAAAAAATCCTTGCTCACTTTTGATTTATTGCTTTCTAAAAAAGCAAGATTATCTTTGCGCATTTGTGCAATCTGCTTATTTAGTACCTCCGACGAAACTTTGGTGGCATCGATACTAGAATAGTTTTTGATATAAAGGGCCATCAGATCTTTGTAGGCGATAGCATTTTCCTTTCCCTTCCCGGTAAAAGTCGTAGCGTCTTTAAAGTCGGTTTTGATCAAAAGATCATCACCGGGTTCGATATAGAGATTTAATGATCCCTTTACAGGTTCGTCCATACCCAATCGAACGTCAATGGGTTTTTCCAATGTGGTAGAAAACTCAAAGATACCATCTGCATCCGGTGCGAGCGTTTTCACCTCGGTCTCTCCATCTTCAAAACCGAACCACATGGTCTTTCCTACCAAGGGCTTAATATCCACACGGACACGTGTTTTCTTACCCTGTCCAAATCCCATACTGGCATACATACACAGTATAAAAACAATTACATAATTTTTCATGTTCTCAATCTATTTTAGTTGTTATTTTATTATTTCACTTTTACTTAATTCATCATTTCCTCAGTCAAACCTAACCGCATGAGAATATCCTGGAGTCTCTACCTTTTTGATGATTTCCAATTGAAAATCAGCTATACATAGTGGCTGTATTAGGGGTTCTGCTGCATGGCTGGATTTGACTGCAAAATGTAAAGTGGAAACCTGAAAGCCAACCGCTCAGGCTTCAGTTTGTATGTCGCCGTTACTTTCCCGTCTTTATCGTACAATTGATGGGTATCACCGACTGTACCCTTATGATCTGGATCGACAGAGAGCCGACGCATGTCCCACCATCGCTCGCCACTCATAAAAAACTCTCGTATACGTTCCTCCAAAATAAACTGGGTTAGTTTGATTTTATCAGTGGTTATTGCTGGGGGAACTCCAGCTTCGTCACTTGGCATACGATTTTTCCTTAAGGTCATCAGATTTTCTACGGCACCATTCAGGTCACCAAGCCGAGCTTTGCATTCCGCCAGCAACAGATAGATGTCAGGAATATTAACCCCCAAGTTGGTCAATCCGCCTCTTCCCCAGGCGCGTTGCATATCCTGAGGATACATAGCTGTCATACCAAATGTAAAATTGCTCATAAACTGTTTTCGTAGGTCAGTATTTGCAAAGCTCTTCACCGTTTGGGGATTGAGCATAATTCCCGATGCGAGGTATACATATAGGTTCGATGTAAATTTTAAATATAAAATCTCTTCGTCGGCATAAGGATCCATCCCCCGAGCGGGACCAATAAATGGATTGACTGGTGTAAATACTCCTCCGTTTGCAAGCTCTTTATTATAGTCGTACAAGCCTACTGGGATGCTGGCCCCAGCTAAATCTTTTAGGGCAGCATCTAGTAAGGGTAATGCCAAGTCAAACTTTCCCATATAAACATATACCTTTCCCAAAAGTGCCTCTCCAGCAGATCGGGACATCCGGATCCGGCTGCCTGCTTTCTGCGGAAGATCAGGAATAGCCGCTGTAAGATCGGCTACTATCTGCTCATACATTTCTTTCACAGTTGCTCGTGTAAACGCGGTCTGGGTAACATCTGCAATTTTATAAATTGGAGCCGCCAGATCACTAGCTGCTGTCGCCTCATTGTAGGGTTTTCCATAGTAATTCACAAGCATAAAGTGGCTATATGCGCGCCCTGCCAAGGCCTCTGAACGGATAGACTTTTTTTGACTTTCCGTCCCTTCTTTAGCATCCAGTACCTCGTTAATAATCTTATTATAGTAATATAATTGCCGAACGAGCGAGTTAAATTCGGAATAGTTATCGTCTGCAAGGTAGATATCATCTTCCCAACGAAAAGCTTTCTGATCTGATAGCCGGAAGGTCCCAGTACCCAATACGGAAAACAAGGGTGCATAACCTGCAAGCTCATCTGACATGAGGATGTGCGATGCCAGAGCCTGTCCACGAATAGATTCTGCATTTAATAATAAGTCATAATCTGCTGTCTTCTCGGCAATCAAAAGCCCTTTTGGATCAGTATCCAAAAAATCTTTTTTACATCCAATGAAAGAAACCCCAAGTATCAAAAGGGATATGATCCAAGTACTATTTTTATTGATGGCTCTCATAATTTTAAATCTTAAAAGGTTAAATGGGCTCCAACGGTAACGGTATTTTGATTAAAAGGCATGATTCTCGTCCCGTAACGAGCCATTTGAAATTCGGGGTCTATTCCATCCTTATTATTTTTCCACAACATGATATTGGAAAGCTGAACCCTGAAGCTTAATCCCTCCAATCGAAGTCGCTTGATCATATCACCGGGTACTTGATAGGAAAAAGCCATATCCCTAATTTTGACATAAGAAGCACTCAGAACATTTCGGTCGGCCCGAATATAATATTGTAGGTCGCGGGCTTCATTGGCTCCTGCATCACTGAGAAAAGATGGGATATCTGTCTTCAATTCATCTCCCGCGACCTGCCATCTATTGGCAAAATCCGCATGCAGGTTACCGGATTGAAAATCTTGGTTGTCGATAAAGCTTCCATTATTATTTGCGGTATAAGTCTTATTCACATCCCTGAACATGACATGGCCGAGGTTGTAAACCATATTGACAGTTAATCCAAAGTTTTTATAGCGGAATGAGTTGCTGAGCCCGCCACTCCAAACAGGCTGGTACACGCCCATGTAGCTGATATCTTCAGGATTCGTATCTTGTCTGACCTTCGTGATCGTACCATCCGCCCGGTAAACCTGGGGATCCCCCACTTTATCCAGACCAGCATATCTATAGGCGAATACGCTAAAAGCTGGATAATCTTTCACGTAATCCGAATTAATCAATGCATTGCCCGTATTGATCGGTGCTGCCAGATAACCAAAATCAGTTACTTTGTTTTTATTATAAGCCATCGTTAGCATCGTGCTCCATAGGAAATCTTTTCGCTCAATATTGATCGTATTCAAGAGTAGCTCTACACCTGTATTACGTAAGCTCCCCACATTCCCATTGATAAATGTCGTTCCGGTCAATGGATTGATGCCGAGACGCCCCAGCAGGTCGGATGTCTCTTTACGATAAAACTCCAAAGATCCATTGATCCTGTTATTCATCAATCCAAAATCAAGCCCTAGGTTATAATTTTTTGTACGCTCCCAAGTCAGATTTGGATTAGCCAAGGTGCTTATACTTAGTGAAGTCCCCCCAGGTGCATTGGGATCTGCCGCTGCTGCCAGGACATCTTTGGATGAGGCAAAACCAGGTGCTGGTGAATTACCTGTAATACCGTAGGTGGCACGCAAAGCGAGCAGATTTACCGTTGGTTTCACTTTTTCCATCCAGGATTCCTGTGTCAGCATCCACTTTAGCCCCACACTCCAAACAGGTCGTCGTTGTGCGGATTTATTGATACCAAATAAATTGCTCTGATCATTTCTCCAACTGGCATTGAGGGTATATTTGCGAGCAAGGGTATACCCGGCATTTGCATAATAAGAGGTAAATCTACTGCGAGGAACAGACTCCAATTCTCCGAAATAACTGTTGACTGGCAATTTTGAACTTGCGCCTGATCGAGGCAAAATAGGGTTGATCACACCTGTTGAACTCAATGTTTTGTAGTCCAGCATCGTGTAAGTCTGCAATACCTGATCATAGCCATAGACCTGGCTTGTGTTGACGGTCGTGACCTGTTCCTGAGCTTCCTGTCCAATCAAGGCCGTCAATTGGTGCTGATTGTCATTCCAGCTCATGTTGTAGTTCAACTGGTTTCGAACGGACCAATTTTCCATGGTGGCATTATTGATACTATATTCCCCTCCATTCGTTGGAAGATGATAAACAATATTTCCATCTGCGCCTATTTTGGCAAAATTGACTACATTGATACGTTGTTGATAATTGGAATGATCCAAATATTGTTGTGTCCGGTAGTTGCCACGGATATAGCCGTACACCCCTTCAAAACGAAGTCCTCTGAGAATATCTATTGTCAGCCCGGAGTTAAAACGCCCCGTAAAATTCTTATTTTTCCCTTGGCCCGTCTCCATGTCTTCAAGCGGATTATAGGCCAGTCCAATCCGGCTTAATCCTTCAATGGATGGCCGCTGTTGTTCGGAAAGATAGCCCATATAATTGATATCCATTGATTTCCCTGAAGCATCTCGAAATAATTGATAAGGCAAAAACTGGTTATTGATCGCTTTATAATTTATGGAAGATATCGACTGATAGTTAAGATCTGCAATCAAATAGGCCTTCAGGAAACGGTTGAACGCAAAGTCCTGACGCGTATTGATCTTGAACGTTTCATCCTTGCTCCCGGGTGTAGCGGAGCGGTTGTTGGTATAGGCCAAGGAATTATAAAAAGTATGTTTATCACCCCCACCAGCAATAGATAAGGTATGATTCATGACCATCGCCGGCCGATAGAATAGATCACCTATCTGTCCAACATTATCGAGTCGTGAAAGGCTGTCTAACTTGGTCTTTCCCTGTGCCTCTGTCAATACACCACGATGAATATCGTAAAGTATCTGTCTATCTGGAGTTAATCCAGTAGACACTCCCGTATTGGGATTATAGTTCGTCACCGAGGAATATGGCTGTTGTACAGGATCAAAAGTCTCCCGCGAGGCCTGAATGAATTGGGCACTGCTGAGTACAGGAAAGTAATCGTATTGTGGACGGCCCTGAAAATTAACAAAACCATCGTAGGTAATCCGGGTTGCTCCACTTTTACCTTTTTTGGTGGTTACCACGATCACACCATTTGCCGCCCTCGCTCCCCAAATTGCAGCAGCAGTGGCATCTTTAAGAACGGTGATATCTGCTACGTCCTGTGGATTTATGGCGGTAATGTCGTTCACATCCATGGCTATCCCGTCCACCACGATCAAGGGGTTTGTATTGGCCTCAATCGTAGTCAGCCCGCGGATAAGAAAAGGAGCGCTTTTGCCATATATTGTATTGGGTGCATTGTTGATCACAAGGCCCGGTACCAAACCGTCTAATCGCTGGATCAGATTCATGGATCCGGTACGGTCTGCAACAACCTTCATATCTGGTTTGGCAAAAGATCCGGCACTTCGCTCTTTGGCCAGCGATTGATACCCTGTATTGACTAAAACCTCATCTAAAATTCCCGCTAGTTTTAGTTTGATGGTTCCCATATCAGTGGCCGCCTTCGCATTATAGTCCTGATAGCCGATATAGCTTATTGCAATATATGCCTGACGAGGAACCTTTTGTAATGAAAACTCACCATTGGCATTGGTCATCGTTGCCGCCTTCTTTCCTTTGGCAGTCATTGAAAAATCCCCGGTCTCCTCATTTTCGGTGGAAGTGATGGTCGCTACAGAAATGGTCGCACCCTGAAGTGGATGGCCATACTGATCCAATACACGACCCCGAATATCGATTTCCTGCAGGCTTATAGGATCGGTTTGAAGTGTTTTTGATGGCGATGCGGTGACCACAATCAATCTCCCATCTATTTGATAAGTAAGCTCCTGAGTATTGAAGAGTCGCTTTAACGCCTCATCTAATGTTACGTTCGTTACATTAATCTTCACAGGCCCAACCCCATCCATCAATTTACGGTCGAAGATGAAATCATACCCTGTTTGAGTCCGGACCTTTCGAAGAACACTCTTTAAAGAGCTATTCTTTTCATTCAGAGTCACCCGCTGTCCAAAGGTTGTGATGGCATACACTTGCATCATGGACATAAATAATATGACGGTGGTTAGGCGCATAATGATCAATTTAAAACAAAAATTTTTATACATTTGAGTTAAATATTGGTTAGCAAAACACGATTAGGTTCCAAGCTGTCGTGTTTTGAATTTGATAATTGATATTTACTTTTCATAGTCAAAAGGATCTATATCCTTTTGGCTTTCTTATTTTCATTTCTTTACCTTCTTATCATAATCCTCCTTCCTTTGATTTCAAACCGGATGTTTGTTCCCTTTTCTATTTTGTGCAGTACATCTGCTAGTTCACTACTACGTGAAATCCATCCGTCTAATGTGATATCTTTCACTGATATTCCCTCATAGTCAAACTGGACATTATACCAGCGCTCGATATCACGTAATGTCGTTTCGAAGTTTTCCGATCCCAAGGCGAACTCTCCACTTTTCCAGGCCAACATTTCGGCTACATCAACGGTTTTAACTTCAATATTGCCTTTGCTGATGCGCGACTGTTCTGAAGGTTTAAGAACCCTAAATGCTTTTGTCTCCAAATCGGTAACCTTAACAGAGCCTTCGGCCAAAGTCGTTTCTGTATAGGCGTGATCCGGATAGGTACTGATATTAAAATGTGTGCCCAATACAACAACTTGCTGTTTAGCTGAAGACACAATAAACGGTCTCTTTCTATCTTTTGACACCTCAAAATAGGCTTCACCCTTTAACTTGACCAAGCGGACTTTAGGGTCGTTAAATCCTGTTGCAAATTCGATGGAAGATGCTGCATTTAACCATACTTTTGATTTATCAGGTAAGCTGATCATATAGGTTTCACCGGTTGAGGTACTCAAAATATTCACACCCTTGCCTTGGCTGTGATCACGTTCAATTTCATACCGAAGTTGACCATCGGCAGTTTTAGTTATACGAACCCCATTTTCATTTGCCAATTCTCCTGTCTTATTAGCTGACAGGGAAATCTGCCTTCCGTCAGCCAAGGTCAGTGTTGCCCCGCTTTGACCGGGCAAAATGCGCTTATCCATTGACTTGGCAACATATTGATCTTGCATTGTCGTACGATATTGATAAAAATAAAAGGCTATACTCAAGAGTATCAAGAAAGACATCGCTATTGCTATACGTGGCCATAGTACGATCTCTTTCGGTCTATTAATCTTCTGGTTGATCCTGCTCAGTAACCTTGCTTCCAGCTGTTCTTCGGACGCCGCAAAAGATTCGGATAACTCAACCTCTTTTTGCAGGTCGCTCGTATACCATAAATTGAATGCCTCTATTTCTTCATCTGTAATGGTCTTATCCAACCATTTTGAAGCTAAGTATTGATACTTTTGTACATTGTCGTCCGGTTCCATAATTGGGGCTTTATGAATATGTCTCCTGTGAAATACAAATCCCTTAGTCCATGCGGAAAAAAACATATTTTTTGACTATTTAGAGATCCCCCTGAATTACTCAATTAAAATAGCGCGGCCAACCGAAAGCTAATTATTCACATGGCATGACTTTTTTTGCCATTATTTTCAAAATAATATACAGATTTGCATATTGCTGACTTACTTGGAATAGCGGGTATACTATAGACTAATGATAGACTTAAAAACATATGCCGATGATGAGCTGACCACCTTGATGATTGAAGGGGATCATAATGCTTTTACTGAAATCTATAAACGATATTGGAAACGGCTATTTCATATTGCAAGTTTAAGACTCAATGATCCCGAGGAAGCCGAGGAGGTGGTGCAAAATATATTTGTTTCCCTATGGGATAGAAGAGAGAAACTCGAAATAACCACAAGCATAAATGCCTACCTTGCCATATCTGTAAAGTATAGAATTATCAAAGTATTGGACAAACACTACAACCAGCAAAAATATGTGGAAAGCATGACCGCCTCCATATTGGATGATTCTACCCAACAATGGCTCGAATTTCTAGACCTCAAAGACATACTCGAAAAGACTATTACCGATCTTCCCGAAAAATGTCAGCTTGTTTTTCGGATGAGTCGCGATCGACATATGTCTCAGAAAGAGATAGCGTCGGAACTGAATATCTCCCAAAAAACAGTGGAAGCTCACTTGGGCAAAGCGATAAAAACACTGCGGAATAAACTGAATAGGTTCTTTATGCTTCTGTTGTAAAATACAACCTACAGATAACTGAAGTATTGTGATCACTTATTATATTAAAAACCTATACCAAACTGCATACCTACTCCTACAGATGCGGGCTGGTTATTGCCAAACCTAACTGGAAAGGGAGCAGCTAACCAATAGTTGTGTGTAGTCTTTTTTATAATTACTTTATTCAAAACTGGCGTAAAACCAAAACGTCCATTGCTTTCAAAAGCCAGTCTTCCGACCATACCAAATCCTCTATCGAAACGAAACAGTACTCCGGGATGAAAAAGCACAGAGGTTACTTTGGTACCATCACTGTCTGAGCGAATCGCAGGAGACAATTCAAAACTAAACCCGAACCGTTCGCTCTTCATTAGATTGAGACCAACCGGAAAAATGATCGTATAATTGTTCTCAAAATTATACTTCATACCCTCCTTATTCCAGTTACCTATTGGATGTGTGATACTGAAATAGGCGGTCACTTTTGGATACATGGCTTTCGTTTGGGCTTGGATCCGAGATTTAATACCAGATATAATTAGTATAATTATAAAAACACGCATAATAAAAACCTCACTCATAATCCATGCTGTTGCCTACTGTACACACTTGGGTTCTTTACCAAGAAGCTTTTATAACTGATGCAGAACATCCACCAGATTTCAATTGATGGATGTTCTGCACAATTACTTAATACCCCACTTCGACCTTACTGACAAGCAAGGGCGCAAAACTATATTCACTAGAGCTAACCGTTGACCGCTTAGAAGAAAGATTATAAATGGCAATTTGTGGATTTGCCAAAAACTCATCCACCATTGCTGCTGGTACCCCTTTTGAAATCAAGTCTGCCTTGGTAGGAAATTTAATTGTCAATGAATAAAATTTACCCACCTCACTATAGGTCGGTGATTCACCAATCAAGGGTTGACCATACATGGCATCGTCAGATGTTCCCATGCCGACACCAATTTTGAGTGTGTGATTTGCGGGATTAAAATCCTCTAATGTGAAATTAGGAACATAATCGCCGAAATATCCCCCATCAACCGCTCCTTTTAAGGCACTGCCCGCAAAAGTTATTGTGATCGTTTTTGCTTCAGATTTCACTGCATCTGTAAATGTAAGAATACCTGCTTGATCGGCTTTTGAAAAAGCCGCCGTTGTGTTGGTTCTAAGCAGATATGAATAAAATTTAGTAGCCTCTGTAAAATTTGCATCTGCTGCTATTGGAATAGTTCCGCGTGTACTGTAAGCGTTACCTCCCACATAACGAATTTGATCCGGTATCAAGACATTTTCTATTCTTGTCACATCGCCTGTAATCACATCATTTACATTGCGAACATCAATACGCACATCATTTCCATTTATTCTTACAATACCTGTCAGTTTGCTTACACTGACAGGTAACGTGTTGTTTTCAAATACAGCACCTGTAATCACTATTGAAGTCAAGTCTCCTGAGGCATCTTTTACACGTAATGTCCCTTTATATTTGCCATCCGTTGAGCTTAGCTCAGTCGCATTGACGGACACCAATGTACCATCCCAATCAACCTTATTTGTTTTGATATCGGCAATTGTGGTGGCCTTGGGCGTAATGGAACCAGCAGCTATTTTCTTCGCATTGGCTGAAGGTATGTTTTGCAATATCACTTCCCCATTAACCTGAGCAAGGGTTTGGTTGCTGATGGTCAATTCGATCTCATCACCTAATGCAAAAGTCTGCGTGGCATCGAAGGTTACAATAACGCCTGGCTTACCTGTTCCTTCTTGTAAAACAACCGTTTTATTATCGATATTCTTCGCTGAAACATCCGATACCACAATACCTTTAATCTTACGCCCATCGGGGATTTTAATCGATGTGGCGGTACTTAATGTCCGTAATTCCGTAACAGTAATTGTTTTTACTTCGATCGGCTGCGGCTCAGGATTTCCTTTATTTTCTTTCTTACAAGCTGAAAGTCCCAGGATCAGGAACATACTTAGAACAATACTACTAACAAATTTTGATTTCATCTGATTTCTATTTAAAATTGATTGTTAAAATTTCACTTTTTTAATTAATAGGTTCTTCTTAGGTTAATACGCAGGTTTGGTGCAACGGATACCTTCACAAAACCAATTGTACTCCCTTGGATGCTGTTGATTCGACGGGTAGTTTGCAAAGCAAATCCTTGCACGACGATGATAAATGAACTTTTAGAAACAGCGGGGACAGATGCAGTGAACAATGGACTCGCACTACCTGTTTTCCTGATCTTAATCAATAATTGCCCTAAGTTTTTCTGTGCTCCAGCGGTATCTATCGCTGTATAATCACTATATGTACCAGAAGCAAGTGCAGCAGGTAATCCTTCATCTATTTTGGTACCATTGCTGTCCTCTCGGAATATCTCCAATGCTCCCAAATCAGGAGAAAGATTGAGCACCTGTATGCGCACCTTTCCGGATACTCCTTTGCGTTCGACCGGAACATTGAGAATCTGATAGGATGTATCGGAATGAAGGCTTTCCACTAAATACTGTGTTGTGAAGCTATCGGATTTAAGGTCGATACTGTTGTTGGCAATCGTCCTTTTTAGGACATTATCATTGGAAACCGATGTATAGCCGAAATGGTAACTTCCTGTTTTCAGCGGCAACCAATACACGACATTATAGGTGACATCATTTGGTACACCCAAATAATCAACTGCCAAATCGGATCCCGTTACCGAACGCGGATATTGCCTTGCATCATCCGTTGTTGAAAACTCAGGAGTGGGACCGGTAGCAGCGGTATCTTTGAAGTAAACTCTGTGTCGACCGGATATCGCACCGTTCTGAATTAAACCATCTGCAGCATTGTAAAAATTGACGTAGGCGACCTTCCCATCATTAGGCGCATAATCATCCTGTTTTTGACAGGAAAAAATTAGGTTAAGCCCCATTAAATACATCCAATAGGTTGTTATTCTCATTGCTATTTTCATTGGTATGTTGTTTTAACGATTACAGATTTTGAATTTGCGGTACCATAAATCATACCCTCCTCATCATAATTCAGCCATTGATCAGCACCAGGGCTTAGGGTATAAATTCCTGCAGCAACTCCACCGGGTGCATAACGTTCTCCGCGTTTCAAATTGAAGTTTAATAAACCCATGGTCGCAGGTACACCACGATCTGCCCGTTCATTATAGAAATTTAACAGCCGTTTGCCTGGTAGCGCTAGGTTAGCTGATTGCGACGGGAGGGTCAATACAGCAAAAGTGCCGGATATATAGGGTTGGTAAATGCTGCTTACGGGGTTCCAATAGGTAAAATTATTGGTATAGATCTCGGCCTGGGCATTCAGGTCAAACAATGAGACACTCACTGTCCCCCCTTGCAAACGGGCGTATAACAAGCCTTCGTCTGGATAAATGGCATAGGAAAATTCTAATGCTTGTCTGGTCTTGACTCCTGGTAAGGGATTATTTGACTGCGAGTTATTGTTATAATTAAGCAGATACTTAAACCGGCCATCAGCCGCCAGCTTGGCCATGGCATTTTGTTCTTGAGATAATTGTACATATACGTTTCCTTTACGATCTGGATAGATACCTGTTACCTGAAAAATTTTAACATTGCCAATCAAACCCTCATATGGTTGCATGGAAGCATGTGTGGGATTTGTTTTCGGCAATACTGAACGGTTAAGAGTGGTCAACTGGCCCTTTCGTAGGTCTATACGGCAAAGACGGTAAATGTCGTTGGTTACATTATCGGCGTTGCTATCTGTCGTGATGGCAGAAAAGTAGGCATATTGCTCTAAAGGGTCTACACCACCAGCATTAAATGCGTTAATGGTAAAACTTCCAAAATTATCTGTAAGTGTGTTACCATCGAACATTTGTGTTGATGTTCCGTCCTTGGCAATGCGTATTATAGAATTCGCAACTGTCCAAAAAAACACAGTACCTTTCCCATTAAGGCAAAAAAGCGGCATTGTCCCTCTTGACAAACTTGTCACCCTTTGCCATTTCACAGGACCTGGAAGTTGGCCCATTGCAGAACTTTCGATGATCTCTATTGATCTGATTTGAATAACATTGCCACCGGAGCTAATTGTAATGGGGCGATCCGGACCAATGCCCATTTCTGGGGTGATAATGATCTTCGCCCGGTCAATCACTTTTTGAATCTTAGTTAGGGAAGCTATCTCGGCTTTTACACCACCTATCTTAATCTCTAACTGATTTTCGGCATTTAAACGCCCATCAAGTATCAGTGTATCACCTACACCATAAACAGTCTGATATTCATTCCTTACTTCAGGTTGTGCATCCAACTTTTTGTAATATTGTTCTGCTTTTTTACAGGCGGAAAACGATAGGGCCAATAAAATGGCAATAATTGCACATGTGAACTGATTCATATATTTTTTCATAATTATCCTGCTCATTATAACGAATAAGAAAGGCTAAGGACAAAGTGCCTGCCTGGATTGTAGTTGGATGAAATGTTATCACCCGTCCATTTATCTCCATCCTTTTTCTCCTGTTCATATTTATTTGTAAAATTGTAATCCTCAGCTGTACGCACGGATTGATTCAACACATTCTGTATACTTAGCTTTGCCTGTAGTCTCTGCACGAGACGTTGTGTTAGTGAGAAATCCAATACATGACGTGGTAACTCGATCAAGCTTCCTCTGTATTCGAAACCGGAAAAATCATTCTTCTTATACCCCCGTCCGGCAGCATAGATATTCTCTCCTGATGTGCTGTAAATGACAGCGACTTTTGTACCTAATGCAGCATTGTCATAATATAACCCAGCATTGATAATATAAGGAGATTGTCCCTGTAAGGGACGACCGTCATCCGGCGTAAGCGCAAGTGATGACAGGATCGTAGTGTCGTTCTCCGTCCTACTTTTAATCCATGTCAGGTTGCCTATGATTGCCAGATCTCGAAAGAACTTGCCAGAGATAAAGTCAAGCTTCTTATTAACCTCAATCTCCAATCCTTTAATCGTTGCAGAAGCTGCATTTTGGTACGAAATAGAAGGAAATATAGCCTCTACCCGACTGGAAGTATTGATCCGTTCAATCGGATTCTTAAGTTCTTTATAAAAAATACCGGCGCTGATCATTTCACCTTTGGCATTTTTACCCGGATAAAGCTCTATTCTAAAATCATAGTTATTAACTGTGGCCGATTTTAACGTCTCATTACCTCTAACGATCGTGTTGTTCTCAAAATCCAGTTCCTCGTACGGCGCTACCTCTCGAAATTCAGTACGGTTTACAGTTTTTCCGTATGCAGCCCTGACAACCAAACTTTCGTTAGGCCGCCAGGACGCGTTGACCGAGGGTAGCCAGGTTTTCATGGGATTATCAATATAAACGGGCGTGTTAATATCAGTAGGAATTGCTTTAGGTATAGCAGCACCGATTTGCTGACGATTATATTCATAGCGTACCCCACCATAAACCTCAAATTTTCTGCTAAGCGGTGTCAGATGCAACGCAAAATAACCGCTACTGTTTTGTTCCGTACCAAGATAGCTGTCACTTCCAGATGTCCGATCGTAGACGCGAAGGCCAGAATAATCGTCCCGCAGGTATTCTTCAGTCCAAACGCGAGATAAATCCTGCTCACGAAAACGTACCAGCTGAGGGTCTATGTAATGACCTGTTCCTGGCTGATAATACATATTATCGGGATCAGTATTGTCTCCCTCATGCACTGTATATATCCGACGGAATAATTTTCGTTGTTTCCATTGCTGAAAAGTACCAACACGGAGAGAAAGCCAAGGTTTCCATTTATAGGTATAGTCAACCGAGCCATTATAGTTTCCTTCACTGTTGCGCATCCATAACCTTGAAATGATACCTAGCCGCGACGGGATCGGATCATAAGTATCAGCTGCTGCAAGGTTCTGCCCCCTGGCCCGCCATTGCAAAGAGGTGTCACCAATGGCAACAAGACCAGTTGGTGCCGTCAGGCGAATCACCCGCTGATCGGGTGTACTTTGCAGGCTATACGTATAGCCTGCGTTCCATTGGAGCAGGTGCTTGCCCGCATCATAATAATGTGTTCCACCGAGGTTTCCCGCATAAAGAAATCGCTGACCAAATGATAGGATATTATCCTTGTTGGCCACAACATTGGGAAAAATGTTATAGTTGACTGTAGGACGGCTCATCCTAACGATTGTTAAATCCTGGCCCTGTTGCAGAAGAAAATTTTTAAATGAAATACTACTGCTATCTCGGAGCTTCATCACAAAGTTTTGAAGTAGGTTCAATTGAACTGTCTGTGTGTTCCGACCTTCATTGCTAATCCTGTCAATAGCTGAACCGTTGCTTTCCGGATATTCTAATCCCTGTTGACGGTAAACATCTGTTTTTAATGACTCATTCTTATAGCTTAATGAAGTCAGTGCAGATACCGTCTTCCCTCCCACTTTAAATGCATTGTAATAGTTTGCAGTTAATTGCATGTTTGGCAATGCCGTCATTCTTCGATAGGCCAACGTAGAATTGAAAGTGCTGGCATATTGCGACGGGCTGAGTTGTGCCAATGCTAATTGATCATAAGCTGGGACCGAGGAAGGTAACTTGCGAGTTCCGTCATCAATACCTAAGAAATCCAGTTTACCGCCATTGTAGGTTAGAAAATTACTATTGAATGTCGTGCCTGGTCTCACACCCAATTGAAACTCTATATCGAAGTGTTTAACGTTTTTAGCATCTTTGGTGTAAATTTTGACAACGCCGCCTGTAGCATCGCCCAATATCTCAGGTCCTGCGGATTTATAGACCATGATGCGGTCGATGATACGGCTCGGTATCAAGTCGAGGGCAAAGGCACGACTATAAATTTCAGTACTTGGCGCTACGTTATCATTCAGATAAGTCAGATTATAACGTGGGTTTAAACCACGTACGATCACAAACTTATCATCAGCAACGGTGATCCCAGATATTTTTCTGATAACCTCTGCTGCATTCCGGTCAGCAGATTTTGCTATCTGTTCCGAAGATATGGCTGAAACAACCAATGAGGACTGTTTTACCTGTTCTAGTATTTGTTTTTCAGATGTATGGCTCACTGGCCTATGCGTTTTGCCTACACCATTGATCACGACCTCACTTAAAGTATTACTCCCCTGAAGCTTCACATCATAAGTGACATCTTTTCCAGAAGATATCGTTACCGAAACTCTTTCTGTGGCATATGCAACAAATGATACCTGTAAAGTATATTTTCCATCTGGAATATTCGTCAATCTATAATAACCGTTATTATCAGATGAAATTCCTACATTGAGTTCAACAATACGAACGGAAGCGCCGAGCAGGGGTTGTGAAGTCTCAAACTCCACGATGCGCCCCTTAAGGGTGCCGTTTCTTTTCTCCTGACCGGCCAGAACGTTTGGGTTTTTCGGTACGGATTGACTTAGGGTAACATATTCATTGTCTAGCTCATAATTTAAACCACAGGCCGCTTTAATGAGTTCAAGCGCCATTTTTACTGTCACCTCATGTTTTTCTGTTTTTATAATGTTAGCCAGTTTCGGATCTAAGGCTTCGGCATAATTAAACCGTAATCCACTCTGTGTTTTTATCGCTGTTACGATTTTATGGCCGGTTAATGGCGCATCTGGTAGGTTTATCTTTTTATCCTGAACTTGCCCATCAACATTCAGAGAAGTTAAAATTATAATAAGAAAACACACTAAATATGTTAAATTTTGTTTCATACTTGCATTAATAATAGATCTGGGTTTCCCCCTTGGTTTATTTTTATTGACTGACGCTATCAATTGATAATCAAAGCACCTGGTTTGAACCAGGATGGTATCCTTATGTAATTAGTTCGTTTCCATGTTCCTTTCTTTTAAAAGAATATTCTTGCCATTTACCTCATAGCTAAAGTTCGCCGATTTTGAAAGTAGGTTCAACACGCGGTTTAATGATTGGTCTTTGAAACTGAAAATCACTTTCTGGTTCAATAGCAAAGGTTGTACAACTCGAATTTTCACGTTGTACCATTTTTCCATATCTCTGATGATCATACGAAGCGGGACACGGTCATATTCCAGCTCGCCGTGCAACCAGTTAAGCGTACTAGCAGCATCTATGGAAGAAATACTATACTTTGCTGTCGTCTGTTGGTATTTTATCTGCTGGTTTGGGATTAATCTGGCGATTTCTCTATCAGATCTAAGCACACTTATTTGTCCGGTATGCAGTGTAATAATATTCTCGCTGTCCATAGTATTAACTTCAAAAGAAGTCCCTAATACTTTTGTGGTTAGACCATCTGAACTAACATAGAACGGTTTTTCCTTATTGTGGGCAACGTTGAAAAACGCTCTGCCATTGAGTTTAATCCGTCGGTCGGCACGGTTAAAATTTGATGGAATATCAATCGTGGATCCGGGGAATAATGTTACCGTACTACTATCGGCAAGCATTACTGTTGTAGTATGCCCAGCTTCCCCTTGTATGTGTTGCCATGCTAATTGTTCTTGTGCAAAATCTCTCCGGCTTTTTAACAAAAAAGTGACACCTACGCTTAGTATGGCTAAAGCAACGGCTGCAGCATATGCATACCATCGGATACGCGGCCTAAGCTGGATGATCGGAATTTCCTGCTGTCTGGCAACGAGTGAGTCCCAGACCCGCTCACGGGCTTGTTCATCCTCGGTAGAATCACCGCCATCTTCTTGCAAATAGAATGCTTCACGCAGACAGCACTCTACATAATCCGCATCGATTTTCAAGGCAAGATAAGCTCTGACAATTTTTTGCTCTTCGGGATCACACTTTCCTAAAAAATACCTGATCAATGATTCTTCACCCGGTCGTTCCATATGTTATATACTTTTTCATCTTATTGTTTCCCGATCTGCTGTTACCACGCCCTTCTATAAGTATAGACGTAAGATTTACTAGGTTATAACTATGAGAAAATAAAACTTAACACATAAACTATATTGTATTAATAATTAATTAACACAATAGAAATAGATACTGAACTGATGAGGAAATTTACAGGAAGTACAGTGCTGCTGTAGTTGCTAAGTATGTTCGTTTTTTAGGGAAATAGATTGTTCGTGCCAATGATTAGAGAACTGTCGAACTGGCTACCATCAAAATGAATGGCAGCACTTCCGAATATTCACCCAAATCGTCACGGATAATTTTCAATGCTGCTGTAATCTGATTGTTCACCGTGCTTGTAGAAATGTTCTTTTTTTCGGCGATCTGCTTCTGGGTCAACCCTTGCTCACGGCTCAAGAGAAATATTTCCCTCTTGCTTGTAGATAATTTATCTAGGGCTTGGCGATAAATCTGTTCAAGATCTTTGAAATTCAGTTCAGGATGATCAGTACTGCCCAAATGCTCAACTGCTAGGGTTTCTATATCCAGCGTTTGGAGAATATTTTTTCGATGGAAGTCGCTAATCTGATTTTTAGCAGAACGAAATAGGTATTTTTCAAAATCATCCACCCTTAAAAGCTCACCGCGACGCTGCCAGATGTTTAGAAAAACATTCATAACCATTTCTTCACTGTCCTCACGGGCCTTAGTAGATTGGTAACAAGTCTGAAAAAGTTTAGGATAGAAGTAATCAAAAATACGACGGTATGCAACATCATCGCCACTAAGCCAACTTGTAATATCCTGCTGAACAGTATTCACTTCCATTGTTCCTATCCCGATGATTAATACCATACAAAAGTATCTATATTAGTATTAACTTAATATTAATTAAAAAACAGGCATAGATTATTATGTCTCCGGAATAGTACGCAGCTATTAAAATTTGTGAGACTCATTACGATTATTGTGGAATTATATAACTTTTGATTCTGAATGGCCATGCTTCATATTTTTATTTTTTAGAATCGCGAAATCTAGTAAAAAATAAGGCCATCCTTCCGGATGACCTCACAAATAAACATGATAAGAAACACAAGACTGTACAAAACGCAAAAAATGCAAGATTGGTATTTTTCTATATAATCCTTCTTATTACCTTAATTGTATCTTTCGAACACAGCTATTACCATTATCAAGGATGTAGCAAAAACGTCCATCCACAGAAACTGCAATATCATTGACATTATTCGAAACCTTGGTATGCCTTAAATCTCCATCTGCATAACCGGCATCGTTCTTAAATATTGTGCTCACCTCACCATTATCATTATTCACTCTTCTCAGGGCAAAATTACCGGCATCCAATACCACAATATGTTGTTCATTAAGAAGAGCGACACCTTTGATATTGTTAAATAGGGCTGCAGCGCCAACACCATCCTTGTAACCTGCCTGCGTACTATTTCCTGCGAAATTGGGATTGCTTCCACCCAAAAAAGCAGGATAATCCGTATTCTGATTAATGAATTTGGTAATGACACTTTTGTTAAATGCAAAGTTTAATCCCTGACCATAAATATTACCGAGCTGATCAATAGCGAATCGTATATTGGGGTAAGCATTCGAAAACTTAATCGTAGAATACGAAAAGAATTCATACCAAAATGTACCATCGCCATTATCAAAGGTTACTAAAGCCGATAAGTTGTTATTATTGCTCAACAAATTATAAAAAACCCAACCATCTGGCCAACTATTAGTTGGTGGATAAAATGCAATGCTTCCCAATGGCTTGGGTGTTGTCCAAGAACTCGAAACAGCATCTAAGGTAAGTTGCCGATAAGCCAAATTCTGTGGTTCAGTGACAGCGATAACATTTCTAGCCTTGTCAAAACCAAGCGCGGAATTCTTGTCGAAATTAAATAATATCTCATTTCCTTTTCCATTCCGCAACCCGCTTTGGCTATTTAAACTCCCTGCAAAATGGCTTACAGTACCATTGGGATCAATTTTCTTTATACAGTGATGGTCAACTTCAAGCACATATACATTTCCTTGATTATCAACGGCCATGCTCCCCCCATTTGTC
The DNA here is from genome assembly GCF_024810095.1 of Sphingobacterium sp. BIGb0165. Taxonomy (NCBI): domain Bacteria; kingdom Pseudomonadati; phylum Bacteroidota; class Sphingobacteriia; order Sphingobacteriales; family Sphingobacteriaceae; genus Sphingobacterium; species Sphingobacterium sp. BIGb0165. Next base: position 89,734 of record NZ_JANUEB010000006.1, read on the forward strand.
CCTAACCGAAGCTGCCCCCTTCCTAGACTAGAGCTATAAGCATAATTAAACGGTTCAGCCGAGGTAGTGGACATTGTATTTGTCTGGACTGTGATTGGACCCGAGCTTAGCGCATTGGGTACGCGAACACGAAGCTTACCAGCTGATGACTGGATAACTTCTGCAGGCACACCATTAAATAAAACCCTATTTTCTGTGTTCGTTAAACTGAATCCAAACCCTTCGATATCCACTTCATTGCCGGGAATACCATTTTCAGGTGAAATTTTCGTAATCCCAAGCTTCTGATAGGTAAATAATGGTCCGGTCACTTTTTGTCCATTAACCTCTATACGAACCAAACCTGACCTGACGGCTTTGTGAATTTGTATCGCAATCTTTGTTTCGTCGATACGTTTTATAGGCATCAAAACTGTATCAATATAGACTTTGGTCTCACCCGGAATAGGACTAAAATAACTGCCTTCAATCATTATTTCCTGACCTTCAAATGCGCTATTCGGTGATATAGAAAATATTTTGGGCGGCGGAACTACTGTAAAAATACCCCCATCCAATTTGGAATTGGATTTGGTATCCAATGTATATGTCGGACCTGTAACAATATTCTCGGGCAATTTGACCTGGATTGTGCTATCGGTCTGCCCTTGAATTGGACAGGGGATAAATTGTCCAAAGGGCCCTGAGAAATTGACCACCACTGCACCTTTAATATAATTCAGTCCATCAATTTTGATATCAACAAGAGTTCCCGGTCCACCTGATTTAGGTTTCATATCCAGATAGCGCAGGAACTGAAAGTTTGGACCGATACCTTCTTGGTTACCACTGACAACTTTGACCGGTCCCCGCCCGCTCCCTCCCATTACTTCAATATACATGACGGTATCCGTTACACTGATTATCTTGGCAATGGAATCATTTAAAAATACCTCAGGGAGTTGAGTACCCGAGGTGAAACCCGTACCTTTTACTTTAATCTGCTTCCCTTTTATAGCATAGTTTGGTTCAATAGTAGTCACACTCAAAGGCTGATAGGTAAAATCACCAATCGACGTACGCGTGCTGCCTTGAACAAGGAATACTGCAACCTTTCCCGCGCCCTCAGGGACGCGCACTAGGATCTGATGATTTCCTCTACTAATGATCTCTGCCTTGGCACCACCAAACTCAATGGCAAAGCTGCCTCCAAGATCCAGATCCTCCCTCTCCAAGGTAAGTATTGAACCGGGGCGTCCGGAATTTGGATAATAATGGTTAATAATTATCGGCTCGACTGTCTGTCCGGCACTTCCTCCTTCCTTGCGACATCCCATTAATGTCATCAGGAAAATCATCAACAGGAAAATCGGGTATAATTGCTCTTTATTTATCATGTCGTTAATATTTTAATACCTGGTGAATCTGATGAATGGTACCGGATTTGGCTACAATGTCCTTTCGGTCATAATCGACCAACGATTGCTGTCCCGTTGCATCAATCAATGTCAATTGATTGGTATATATTCCGGTATAATAACCTTCGTAAAACTTCAGCTGAAGATTATTGCCATCATACATCTTAACCTCCCTCAAGCCGTATTTTCCATCCACGGATGTCATAAACCGATTACCATTAAAAAGAGTTACCATTGTCGTGAACAGACCAGAACCTGAAAAATTTGTTGTAAACGAGAGATCTCCAACAAACAGAATATCTGGATACACATGATATAACACCAACTTTTTGAGCTCATTTATATTGGCTTGCTCCACTTTTTCTAAACTGCCCAAACCAATTGCAGCCATCGCCTGATTGGTAGGCACAAAAACAGTGGTATTCTGAAGGTCATTGAACAAGGATGTTAACCCGGCCCGTTGTATTGCATGTGTAAAAAGAGTCATTGAAAAATCACTTTTTATGGCTTCAAAAACTGTCGAATATTCATACTGCTGCAGCATACCATTTAAAACATAGATAATTCCATTTGTCCCACGTATTGGCTGCCCCTCAATACGGAGACCATTGACCGTAAAAAATGCAAGATCGTCCTTTATCCATCGGCTCACATAGTTTGTATGCCCACTCTTACTATATAATTTTTGCTTTACAAAGAAGGGCAAAGATGCCAAATCTATATAATCATCGAGCACATGGTTTTCTACAAAAGAATTGATCGAGAGCCCCTGTTGCTCTTTGATTGTACTAGCATTAAGCCCCAGACGAACTAGAAAAATATCATTGGGGGCCAAAAGAACCGTAGAATCAGCTCCATTCAGTACATTTTTGATACCGGTCATTCCAACCGCAGCATTAAAAGTCGATAGATTAGGATTGTCATTAAGGATGTATCCTAATTTTTGATAATCAACTTGTTGATAAATTTCAGTATCGGGCTTGCAGCCACTAACAAACAACAACATAATAGTTGCTCTCGTCATCCATGAGATTAGCCTTGATTTAAAATGTTTCATAACAATGGATTTAATGGATGGAAAAATTCTTTGGAACCAATAAACGATCTACGCCATGAACAACACCATTCAATGAATACAGATTGGGCCTGATCACTTTAGTCGCAACCGCCGTGTCTTTGGCATAAACCGTATTGTTATTGAAATTAAATGGCGAAATTAAGTAGATACTTTCAGTCGGTGTCAACACACCGTCGATGATTTCAATTCTTGAATAACTTGCCACTGGCAGCGAACTCAATGCGCTATTTGCAAAGTCATTGGTAAAGATGAGGATACGGGTTCCCGCTCTGGCGTATCTCTGGTCTGCGTAACGCATCCCCCAATTGTGATGGTAATCCAATAAGGAATCGGTAGCAAACTCACCCTTAACGCGATAAAACCCAGCATAGCCATCTACTGGCTCTTGCCAATCTGCCTTAGGGTACCCCCGTTTTTTATTGAATTGCATCAAGTCATCTATAGTCGAAAAACCAGCCGCCTGAAAAGCTTGGTTAGTCGGTATAAAAAATGTATTAAGATCGTCTACAAAGATGTCTCCTGCATTGTCTCGCCAAGCACCCATATGATATCTCATATAGGATATTCGATTGTAAGCTTGTGCCAAAAGATGCCCCTCACTCGGTTTATAACCATTGGCTTGCTCAAAAATGGTTAAATAGATCGAATCTGTCTTTTCCAGTAGCGCAGTATATAACGAAAATTGTGGATCTTCTTTCAACATCTCCCAGGCAGTCGTGGCTGATGGTTGGATCAGTTGATTAATGTTATATATTCCACCATTTGTAGCTGATAAAAATTGAACCTCGCCTCGGTTGGTACCATTGACAACTAAGCTATTTTGCTGGATACCCACCCCCAATGAAAAATAATAAGGTAACTTATTCCCAGTATATAGACAGCAGGGCATCTTGTACAAGCTTTCCAAAACTAGACTGCCATGTTTAACCGTTAATGCACTCAGAGTCACTTTCCCAATCACTATATGTAATTTGAGCAGTTCCAAGAGGACAGATGGACTGGACTGGTCTATTTTCGTCGCGGTCCATCCTGCCTTCGTCAATGCCTCGTCAGTGGGTCTAAAAACAGTAAACATCCCCTTAGCACCCCCAATATCGTTTAGCATGTTATTGATCAAAGCTCTATTCCATACTCGTGCAAATAGACTTCCACCATCCTGATTAACAAGCTCATTCAGCCTTCCTTTGACTGAATCTGTGAACTCCACTTTGGCTCCTTCTTCAGCAACCTGAAACTCCTTCTTTTTGCAGGAAATAAACACCATGAAGGTGGCCATGAAGCAAAAAATTATTATACTTTTTCCCATCTTGTATCGTATTAAGCAGTGAACTCCTGATCAATTTAATTCGCGTATGGCCTCCTCAAAATAGACTAGTAGGCCAGTTAATTGATGCACATTGCCATTTTTGAACAAATAATCATTTTTGAATTTATATTCGGCGTAAGGCACACATATTGATATTTCCAGCGCTTTTTCGCTATCAATTCCGCCTAGAAAGCGGGAACAATCATAGGTAACATCCGTCTCTTTATAACCAATTGGATAAGGTTGTTTTGAAATAGCCACCCAGCAAGTCGCATAATCCGCTGTACTAAAAACACGGCCATTTTCATTAAACCTACCTCCAATGATAATCTGTTTATAGGTATTATCGCCTTTCAAATCTGTCGAAATCCAGTACTCTTTATCTTTCTGTAGGTAAAAACAATAATCTGAAATAAAAAATCGCTTACCATACATCAGGTAGGCGCCAAATAAGCGTTCGCCAATAAAACGTTTGGGATCCAAGCCCTGAATGATTTCTTCGGTAATACCATAAGCTTTAAATGCACTATTAAGGGGAGCAAAAACAGTGACTAAGTGTGTATCATCCAAACGATCCCAAAGCCCAAAATGCTTTAAACCTGCCACGAAGATGGAATAATCGGGATTTCCGGCTAAATACATCTGTACAGTCGTATCGCCGTAAAATTTGATCAACTTGGTTAAACTGTGTAACACTCCATTAAAAAATGGATAATCACCCTGAATTTCCTTAGGTGCGAATGTGCTCTTCAACGTAATCCTATTGCTGATAAAGGATCCCGAGAAGGAGATCATTTGCGACCCCATCTCATCAGGATTTTGCGTTATATCGATCGAAGTACGATGTACAAACAGCTCCTTACCGGAAAGTGTCGGATATCTTAAATTATATTGGTTGATTGGGATGTCTTGAGAACGAAGCACTATAGGCAAAATATGATAACCGATCACCTGCTTTAGCCAGTTTTGATCCATTTTCTCTAAGTCCCGCTTATTAAATACTCCCTCTTCATTCCATACGGAATTTTTAATGGCCAGGACAGTAAACTGTGTCTCTCTTGAATCCAGGGTATCCAAATAGCCCGTCAGCTTTAAGGCCTCAGCAAATAATGAATACTCAAAATTATTCGTTAAAAATACTTTTAACGTCCGGCTTTCTTCTCTGGGTTGATTGAGCAAAATGTTCTCATGCTTACAAGATAAGGCGAGCAGAAAAACAAAAAACATACAAATAAAATTTATTTTATTTCTCATAATGTGCATAGTTTAATTATATATTGGCGGGGCATATTTCCGTTGCATGGTCATTAAATAAGCCTGACCATTGATCACCTCGACGGTATTTGCAGATGGAAAAGACTTGGGATTATCTACTCCCGAGTGTGTATTAATAATCATATTGGGTAAATTCTCCCCCATATGATATTCATAGCGATCTCGCCCAGTGTAGATAATTGGCCCATTCAATAGACAGTTTAATAGTGCAAATTGCCCCTTTGGATCAATAAAGGGACCACCGATATGCAAGTAATCTCCAATCAGCTGTCCATATTCATAAAATGGATGATTGCCTGATGTCACCTGCAAGCTAGGGCTGATAAAATAAAAACGTTGCCAAATATCTGTATATACGCCATTGTCATCACCTTTGACCCAAAGTGGGAAAGAAACATAAGGCGCTGGTGCCGCTGATTGTATATTTCGTCTTACGGTATATAAATACTGGTGGGAATAACTTTTGGCTACCTCCTCTCCATTGCGCAGCACTATACCTTTTTGATATGGAACAAAATCCTGACCTTTCATCAACGTCAGGTAGACATCCATGGTATCTTTAATACCGCCCTCGAAAAGGTGCCGTTTTATTTTGCCATTCGGTAGTTTTTGACTTGCCGGAGCCTCTTGATAACCTTGAGCAGAATAGTTATAAAAATTAACATACGTCAATGAATCCGAAAATGCCTGTTTGTGAAAGTCCTCTCTACGTAGCAACAGTGTGCGACTGCGGCTGCTAAAATTGGCATACAGAGCTTGTAGGGTGTAGACTTCCCCGGAGGTCAATTCAAATTCACCAGCTACAGCTTTGCTTTTGCGCAGTTCGGGCGCCAGTTCAAAAAATGGCGTCGAGTTTTTGGGTCTATACATAAATAGGAAAGTCAGTTTGCCTGCGGGAACCTGGGCCCAAGAACTCAAATCGAAACCGTTCAATACAGGACCGACCAATACATTTTCCTTGCCCGGATACTCAGGATTATCAACTGAGGTGGATGCCCCAATATGGACCGGATATGGTGGCGCATAGAGCTCCCTTTGTTTTAAAAAATCACCCACAATCTCCGCACTTACAGGATTTCCAGCGGCATCCAAAACTGGGTTGACCAACATGCACAAATAAGGCAAGCTATCCTGCCTAGTATTTTCCAGGAGATCGGGCAGATTTAAACTATTGAATACGCGCAAATAAGCCGGATCCTTCATTTCGGTATATTCAATTTTCTGGCAGGAGTAGCATAACCAACAGCCTAGCAAACAGCTAATCAAACTAGAGATCCGAACATACATTATACGCACTGTATTTATTTCTGTTTTCATATCGTTTACTTTATTTACTATGTTTGATACAGATTAATTTCGCCTGATTTTGTGCGCCGGACTTTGTGCTGCCAATCAGGGCAATGCTATAAACACCGCTATTAAAGCGCGGTACTTCTCGACCAACTTTGGTATATAGCTCGGGATTGTTTACAAAAACATCGTTTGGCAAATAAGGAACATTTGTGACCCAACTACCGGGATAAACGGCAGGATTGGAAGAACGATATGCCTTAAAATTAAATGCTGCATCCCCCTGTCTCGAAAGTGTCTCGTCCCACAAGGAATAGGGATTATCAATTTTAGGCATTCCGGGTTCCAGATTTAAGTTGATTTTTGTAAGGTCAAATTCCATGACATAGATATTCCTCGCCATAATGAGTTGTCCATCATTAAGCGTAAAATTGAGATAGGGTTCATCCGCACAGAAATTAAAGAATCGCATGCCTGCATAGGAAGTATACTCATAGCGGTTAAATCCGCCATAATCACCCGAGACAGGATAGTACATTTCTTGGCTTAGATTGTTATATACCGGTACTATTTCCAAATTTCCCTGCTTGTTTCGCCAGACCCATAGGCTGATGTTCTGGTTAGCCAAGGTGTTCATTTTTTTTGATGCAAGTACATTGCCTTTGGTATCTTTTACTTCACATAAAACATCCGCATTGGCATTTAAAATACGTGCATCGGCATATTCGCTATAATTTAGCAAAGGACTGACTTCTTTCCCATCAATCTGAATACGGATATTCTGGTTGGCCCCAGCGTTAATCGCTTGCACCTTAAAAAACTGCTGATTGGGGATAATCTGCCTATCTTCAATAATCTGAAATTGATTTTGGACTGTTTGAACCGGATTGTTGTTACCCGTGCTCAGGTAATAATCGCAATATTGGGGAACAACAACAATGGTATATACCCCTCCCGGTTCGAAGGCTTTGAGAGGCGCATAGGTATTGCTGGAATGCATAACTATATTCGAATCGGGTCTGACATAATCGATCCGTGATGTCGGTGGATTTAATTTACGTTTTGAACGTTTGTCTTTATGGAGACCATGTACCCCCGCAGAGATCTGTCGTCCATCACTTGTCAACACTTTAAACTGATAGGCTCCATATGGTACCTCCACATAAGATGATACCCGCTGGTTTGTTCCTATGTTACTTGTTTCCGAACCGACAGGTGTACCATCCGCATAGGCCAAAGTCACTGATCCATATAAATTTTCCATTGGGCCGAATTGGGATGGAATAGGAAGTGCAGGCAATGCTTTGGTCAGATTTACAATACGAACCTTAAAATTAGTAGCCTTCTTGGGTAATGTGGTGTCACGGGGAATCGGAACTGCCCAGGGTTGACCGACCCCTTCAGTAGGAAGGGTGTAATAATCCAAAGCTACCGAAGCATTTTTAGGTAGCTGAAATTTCATAGATTCCCCTTTAAAGTTTTGTAAACCCAGCTCCAGGCTATCTTTATTTTTAAAGAGCGCCTGTGGAATTTTCCAACTGATCCCCATTAAACCACCTGCTTCCTGAAAAAATTCTGTCGGTGGATTGCCAAAGAGCCAGTTTTTCCCATGATAGGTCAATGTATCACCATTAAAAGTAACCTTCTGAAAAAAACCAAAATTTAAAATGCGCAGGTTGGAATACGCAATTTCTTCGGGTTTATTGTCATAGGTAAAATCCAGTTTCTCCTTTTTGCAAGCAGAAAAGAGAAGTACCACAGCCAAAAATGGAAGAATTGAACTTGCCAGTTGAGCGAATTGTGTCTTCATAACTAAAAAAGATTATAAGTAAAACCCAGATTGATCTCTGCTCCGCGTTTATAATTGCGATGGACATACTCTTTATTGTACCATAGTCCCCTTGTTCCGGGATTGGCGTAGACAGTTTTGATCCCTGGGTTTAAAATATTTTTTACAAAACCTTTGAATGCTAACCTCTTGTTTAAATGTTGTGACCACACAAAATCCAACATAGGTACAGGCTGTGCATATAAGTCGGGTTCGCCCAACAGGTTAATCTGTACCAAGCGCTCCCCCACGATATTGAAGGTGACCGTGAAATCGGAGCCCCAATTTTTACGATTGAAGTTGAGCCAGGTATTTAAAGAATAAGGAGCCTGTTCAAACAACGGGCTATTTCGAGGGCTATGACGATCCAGCGTCTTATTTGCTTGATATCTAAGGTCGGATTTCACAATATTTGACTGTGCTAACATCAAATTGCTACCCAAAAAGAAATCCTGTAAAGGCGAGCAAAATTCGCCTAGATTTTGTACTACTTCAAACTCCGCTCCCCAGACATGACCAGTATTAGCCTCATTTTCGAAGCGTATTGCTGGAAATTCGGGATAGGTAGCCGCCAAGCCATCGGTCTTTAAAGAGAAAACCTTTACCAATTGATTTTGAATACGTTTCCCGAAAAAAGAAACAGCTACGACTTCTCCTTTTCCCGTAAACCATTCCCAGCGGAAATCTAGATTTTGGGAATGCTGATTGACCAGGTTGGGATTACCAACCACCAGCCCCATCTGAAAAGGGTCGTATTCAAACACATTGGTAATCTCCCGAAGTTCCGGTCTAGCCAGTGTAGAACTATATCCACCACGCAAATTCATATAGCCTTCTTTTAAGGAATAAATTAAATTGAGAGAATAGTAAGGCTTAAATCCAGTACGATAAGCGGAATTGGGTTCAATATAAACTAATGGAATAGCTTTACCATCTGCATTTTGAATTGTCAGTGAAGGATCTAAATACACGCCCGCAGTATCAACAACAGACCCCATATCGGTAGACTCGATACGCACCCCCCCTGTCGCCCGCCATTTGTCTCCAAACTTTAAATCCGCCATTGCATAGTAAGCCTGGACCTCATAATAGCCCTTATAATTATTAGGTGATTTATAGGTATTGTACAAAAAGCCATTTAATGGTGACCCACCTTGCCCTATGCCTGCCTTAGGTAATTGCATACCTACTATTTCACTGGAAACCAAGCGATCGAGATCGCCATGAACTAGATATAGAGGTACATTTTTCTTTTGAGCTTGCGAAAAATTGGATCCCGGTAGAAATAAGTGGTTTTCGGAAAATTCGCGATTTCGAAATAGATAGTCCCCGCCGAATTTAAACTGCTGAACAACGCCTGATAATTTAAAAGGAACTGTAAGATCAACCTTATAATTGTAGTTATTTTCTGTTAGATAGCGCCAACGTCGTCCATTGGGTTCGGCCTGAATAATACCGAATGGTCCATATCCGTTGACGTAACCAGAAGTCAAAGCATAGCGCTGTGGTGAAAATTCAGTCACCTCTAGCGGAGCAGGCCCTGGAAAGTATTCATTGGAATATTCGTAAATACTATGCCATGACCAGTCCACATCACCCGGTACAAATTCGGCAAGTGAAGCATAGCGAAAATCAGGATCTCGATGGGTTGCCGTTGAATTTGAACCCGAATAGGATAATTTCATGCCATCGAAGAGTTTGGGAAAACGATGCTCCCCTTGAAAATTGTAGGTATGGAGAGTACGAAAGGTCTGTTTTAAAGAATAAATACGACTATTTACAACACCTGGCAAGCCCGTATATTCATAGGCACCATTCATATTGGTAGCATTGTTTTCTCCACCCCAAGATCCCAAATATTGAAGCCCGACCTCATGATCTGGTGAAAAACGATAGGCCAGTCCAGCCAATACACCATAATTGAGCGTTTCATTACCTGTATTTTCCTGATAGGTCTGGTATTTGCCCATATTCAGGTTATTGGGTGTTATATAATTAGGGATATTCCGCCAGGAATAGACATCCCGATTACCGGTCACTACCCCTTGATAAATAGACCATTGCGTAAGCTGTTGTCGATAGATATCGGTCTGACGGCGGTAGTAATTCCCTCCTAAAATCAGCCCCAAAACATGTTTTTTATTAAATAAAGAATAACGATTTCCAAAATTGAGACTGTAAATCTGATTGGGAGTAGCTGTGCGGTAACGTGTCGTCATTACTGGATCAAATCCCTGCATAATTTTATTTATACGCTGGGCCTCTGCATAGGCTTCTGGCGAATAATTTGCACGCCCAAAAACGGCCTGCATCGAACTTAGACCATTTGGATACTCACCCGCTAAGTTTAAAAAGTCCTGAGATAGCTTTTTATCGTTAATCCGCTGCCCAAGTATCCCCATATCGGCATTCCAAAAACTATTGAATTTCCCACCTATTCCAATATTTGAATTAAATCCGGTCTGCACGTTGAATTCAAGCAGTATTGTATCAGGAACTGATTTGGTCTTTAGATTGATGATACCGGAAGCTGCATCCGCTGGTTTGTCCGGCGTATAGGATTTGTAAACCGTGACATTATCCAATAAAGAAGCTGGGACCAAGTCAAACGGAATCGCCGTGCGGTCAGGATTGGCTGATGCGAGTCGTGAGCCGTTGAGCTGCCCAATAACCGAGCGATCTCCCATACCACGTACCGCCACATATTTCTCATCTGTCACCGTAACGCCGGTGACTCTTTGCAAAGCCTGAGTAACGGTAATTGATGCTGTACGCCGCATAAGATCGGCAGAAATCCCATCTTGAATAATTCCAGCCTTCCGACGTTCTTCTAATACAGCAATCTCTGTATCTACACGTTTGGAGGCCTGGACCTGCACTTCATCAATCTTTAAACTCACAGCCGTCAACCTCACCGTAATTGTATTGCTCTTAACTGTCTGGAAAAGCGTATTATATCCTAACGAAGTAAATACCAAGCGCTTGGTGAAGGAAGCTATTGAGATCGTAAAGTGGCCATTGTTATTTGATATGGCAAAATTATTGGTACCTTCCTCTCGAATAGATACCCCGGGCAGGGGCTGATTAGTACGTTCATCCACAACCAGCCCCGTGATGGCAACAGCGCCCTGGGCATAAGTAGCAGACTGAAATAGACCGAATACGATCGTCAGCAATAACATAGCCAATTTTTTTCTCATGGTTTGTTTTTGTTCTTTCATTTTCTCTGGACTAATTATTCAAACCGTATCCATTTCTGCTCTTGTTGATTGACAGAAACTAAATCATAGGAAGCTGACCCCGAACGAATGACATAAAACCCCCGGGGTTCAAAAAAAGCAGTCACCGTGGGATCCCAATGGGTCTTGTTAGCCGCAGGTGTTTCCCCAAACTCACCGATCTGCTGAAAACCTACCAAGCCGCCGTCGGGAGAATACTGCGTATAAAAGGCCGGGCCGTAAGAACCAATGGTTGATGGCCCCGAAAACACCCGTAAAGTACCGTAAGCTTCATTAAGCCAACGAGGCAACAACATGACATAGCTATATTCGTTCATCTGTGAAACCCCATAGGCATCGACAACTCCAGCAACAGTAAATCCACTAAAAGAAGCGGAAAATGGCTGGGCTAAAGTGGTATTATTGCCAATATTCAAATTCAGCTGATGAAATGGATGATTGATAAAATCGGTCGCCGCAGTATAGTCATAAGCTGAAGGTGCCCCCTCATTACTGATCGGAATATTACTTCCATTGATCCGGGCAATCAACCTGTCGGTATTTTCTTCTCGTTCTATTTCGATCGTTGAAAAGCTATTGACGTCTTCGGTAAATCTATTTTGTATACGTATGCCAGTAGCTGTGTAGGCATAGTTAGATTCAAAAAACTTAAAACGGTCGACCAATCCATAATTGATATAAAGTTTTCGCAACGTGGGATTAAACTGCAGATCGTAAGCTGCACCATTGTACACAATACGCTTGAAATACTTCGGCAACTTTTGTATAGCTTGAATAGTTTCTATTGTCTTTTGGACGCCGCCCTGTCGATAGGCTTGCTGTTGAGTACTACTATTCGGAACGAGCATAAATTCATCACCGTAGCGATTTCCGCGCAAAACAAGGGTATCTCCTTTTTGGGTCAATATTGAAAATGAACTATCCAACAAATTAAAAAGGCCTTTCATTTCTGCAGGGAATACACCGGTTTTCAAGGTCAGACATGGTTTTTTATCTTGAATAGTGAATTGATAGCCGAGATTACGTATTTGTGGGAAGACATCAATCAGAAAATCTGCAGTGAGCTTGGTTTTCAAATCCACATATCCAGCATAGAATCCATATTCTTTGGATTTCCACGAAAATTCCCATCCGTTAACGTTATCATCCAATACTTTTTGATAACGAACCAACAAAGAATCGGGATCTGAAAAGGAAACTTCCACAGGGATTTCTATGTCCTGCTCCTTCCGGCAGGAAACCTGCACCAGAAAAAGTAGGCTCATCATAAGTGATATATATAGGTATCTCATAATTGTTAATTTTTATCTAAACCGAAGCCAAACCCTTGAATCTTTGATCGATACGAGATCGTAACCTGTCCTTCCGGTCCGATACACGTAAAAGCCTTGCGGATCTAAGGCTGATCTTGTAAAAGCGGTGATCCGATCAGCAATATCTTGCGTAATGGTACCGCTACTATTGCCATCAAAACCAATAAAATTGGTAAACCGCATAATTCCTTGGGCATCAATCTGTGTCTTAAATGCAGGTCCGATATAATACTGTCCATTATTGTAAAAGAGGTAGAAAACATCCGTACCATCAACGTAACGGAGTGGTATAAACCGAATGCCTGCATATCCTGGAATATCTTGCAGTTTATGTACATCGGTTTGACCTGCCATAAAAAAGCCTGTCGCTGAAAAATACTGGTACTTCACCATATACATCGAGGTCGCATCCTGAGGTTGTCTAGTAAGTACGCTGGCCTGATTATTAAGCTTAGCATGGACAGTTCCCAACGTGAATTCGCCTGTACCGGCGGCGATGTTCAAGTTGAAATCTTGCATGGCATCAAACTGTTGACCGCCAACATTCAAAGGCGCTCGAAACCGAATTCCATTGGCCGTAGTTGCATATTCGGTGAAAAACGTAATACTGTCAATGGCCCCAGTACCCCGAAAGGAAACAGTCTTCAAATCTCGGTTTAAGGTAAACTGAAAGGTATGATCACCTACAGTCAGTTTATTGTAGTAATAAACGAATCTGTCGAAATCGGCTAGCTTTTGTTGATTAAACGCATAGACCTGCTGAATAAAATTTTCGCCTTGCGTGGCTTTTGCCCTGACCAGCAACAGCTCGGATTTATTCAGGTTGCCAATCATCCGAATTGAATCAGCACTGGCTGAAACAATGGAAAATTCAAAATCAGAATACCGGCCTTTACCAGCGTCGCCACCAGAAATCTGCGGATCTGGATCTGCCAGCATATGGATATAAGAATAAGTGTCAAAATAAAGGGACGGAATCTGCGCCGCGCGCAACCTATATGAACTTTCCTTTGCGACCGAAGCTGTTGTGGCATCGTAATCTGCATACATCCGTATTCTATTGTCGCGATCGAAATAGAACTTAAAGGTATAACCTCCTCCCGCATCAGGGAATAAGTAGGCTATCCAGCCATTCTCCGCTGAAGCTAATTGATCATAATAGGTCGCGAGTTGCTTATTTAACCGCTCGTCCGGGCGCAATCCATCAAAGTCTTTATTGGATTGACAGGATTGAATGAACATGATCAGCACGACGAGATAATAATATATGTACTTCATCTTTTAGCTTGTGTTATTGTGTGATTAATGCAATTCCTACTTTTACTTCAGATTGAAGTTTTCTAAAATCAATGCCCAATTCCTTATAATAAGCAACGACTAATTCTTCTTTTCTTCTGAAGGTCGCTTCTTGGGATGGATTGGCTGCAATGACCGCATCGTAATGAGCCTGCCCTTCTACCAAAAGCGTAGAAATGGTTTCTACAAAATCTTCCTGCATCGTGGATTTTGCATAGGCAGTGATTAAGCCCTGTTTATTTGCTTGTTCATTTGTGGTATTATACCAAGTTGCTGTATACCAAGAGGAACTTAGTGTCCTCCATGCTTGAGGAATAGCAATCGTCTGATGCAGGATGTGTGCAAACTCATGATGTATCGTATGCATCATCCGAACCACCTCTGTACGGTTGTTTTTCGCAAAATAGTTGACCACGAAAAGAATGATTTTATTCCCCCCTTCCGCAGTTCCCAATATCACCGTTCCATTCTCTTGATATTCGGGTGACCCCACGAGTACATATTTTAAAATCTGGTATTTTTTCAGAAAATCATCGCCGCCGATCTTCTTATAAGGATCCATCCAAACGGCTTTTACCGTCTCCATTACTGGTCGTACTCTATTCTCTTGGGGCGGTACGAGGTTGCGATTGAAATTAACTTCATAGGGATCCCACTTATACTTCACTTCAATATTATAGGGGATGACAAAATTTTCATATAAGTAATCATCAAGTGCGTTAAAGGTCCAATCATCTCCACCCAATCCATTAATGGGTTCAGTCGGGAGCACTTCTGTTTTTTTACAACCTGTCAACATACCGAAGACAAGCAGTAAAAGAAAATAAGCGTATCTATACATGGTTTTCATTGGTTAAAATTAACGTGGATTCTGTTCTAAGCCGGACATCCTCACTTCCTGAGGAAGCTGCAGCGTACGACGCAAATCATTTGGCCCTAAGACGTATTTTTCCAATCGGTCTTTGGTCTCATGGACTACCGGCAAACGATGACGAAGGATATCCAAATAGCGCATTCCCTCAAAAAGAAACTCCCGGCGTTTGAAGTCAAGTACAGCGTTTACTAAACAGACTTGAAGGTCCAAATTTTGATAAAAACTAATCAGTTTTGCGCTTGTTATTCTGTGGACTTCTGGGTCATAAATAGGATAATCTTGCGAATAAAAAACCTTTTTACTGGCAAAGGTATTTAGATCGGTTATCGAAGCAGTATGATTACCGATCATGGCATAGGCTTCTGCACGATTCAACAACACCTCTTCTGCGGTGAACAAAGGAATCATATTGTAGCTAATTCCATAATTAGCATTTAGTCCCGAGCGCACAAAGTGAGTACGAAATTTCGGGATATTGTAACTGCTCTCCTGCCCATAGATTAAATACGCGAAATTTGCTCCTGTGACATTCGGTCTGAAAATCAGCTGCGCCAGCAGCTCGGATGTGAAACCAAACCGTAAGGAAGAATAGGAAGCACCCCAATTGGATGCTGCTTCAACGAGCAATATATTTGCTGGATTTTCAGCCTTGGTGTATTCCGCCTGACTTTCAAAATATTCCATAGAGAGAAAGGCCTGCGAATTATTAGGGCGGAGCATCGTGCCAATTTCCGTTCCCACAAATACTTGGTTTGCATGAACAATGACTTGATCATACGATTTTTTAAACAAGTAAAACCGTGCAGCAAAGGCATGTGCAGCAGACTTGGTAAAATGATACTTAGCGGACTTATATCGTGAATCGTCAAGTAATGGTAAGCCTGCAACAAGATCTTTCTCAATCATATCATACGTATAAGCCACCGTTTTGCGCTCATATTTGACCAGTAGCTCCTCTTCGGGATCCGTTACGTAAGGTATTCCAGGATCGGTATCAGCAGTATATTCATCATAAGACTTCGCAAAAAAGCTGACCAACATAAAGTGAGCATAAGCCCTCGCTAGCAAAGCCTCACCTTTCTGTGATTGGTATCTTTCGGGATCCGCAACACTGGAAATATAGGTTAGAGCACGGTTAGCTGCGGCGATTGCAGCATAACAGCTATACCAATAAAAATCTGGTGTATCTTGATTTCTGGAGCGAACATCGGTGAAAGTCCAGGGATCTAAATTCATAAAAGTCACAACGCCGATTCCTGGCCCTTTATCTCCAGCATTATCTGACATGGCCTCCGCAAAGGCATAATAGGAAGCCTGGGGGTAAGCCGATGTCAATAATTCAGACACTTTTTCAGGTGAATCCAATACTGCACGCTGATCGGGTGCTTGTTCCAAATATTTGGAGCAACCGGCAAAAAATATCTCCAAGGTTAGGACAAGTAAAATGTTTTTCATAGCACGCATCATAAAGTTGTTTTTATTGAAAATGTAAATTGCCTTGGAATAGGTAAGGCTACCCCTCCAGAACCGTAGAACTCAGGATCTTGTCCCCGGAGTTTCTTGTCCGAATAGAGCAAACTGATATTATTTCCGACTAAAATCAAGGATAAATTGCGTAACCCCCATTTATTGACAAGCTTCTGAGGTAACTCATAACTGATATTTATTTGCTTTAATCGAACAAAGCCACCATTAGCGATCCGTTCGGTCGAATAATTGTAAGACTGATAGGCAGATCCTTCTATTCGGCTGGCATTACGGGCTTCAACAATGGATGGGATAGGCCCGTCATAAGGTAGAACAAAGCGTTCTAGAAAATCATATGACATGGCCTGCAGATCTGTATATTGATTCTGGAAAATTGGGTTTAACCGGACCTTGTTTCCTGCAGAATAGGTGATCAATATTGAAGCCGTAAATGATTTATAGCTAAATTGATTGTACCAGCCACCACTGAAAGTTGGATCGATGTTTCCTTCATATTTTAAATATTTCGTTTCGTTACTCTGGAGATAAACATTCGTAGACTTAACACCTTGTTCATTGACAAAGGAAGGTACACCAGACAATGGATCAAGCTTATCAAATTGAATAGAGAACAAGCCACGAACGGGATAGTCAACCTTCGCTCCGCCAATATTGCCAACAAGATCAAAAATCTGTGGCTCATTGACTAGACGGGTAATCTTTCCTGAATTATAGGCATTGGTTAACTGTGTTTTCCAACCCCAATTTTTCCTTTTAATGATTTGGGACTTAACCATCAGCTCAACACCTTGAGACCGCATATCAGCATAATTGGCCAATTTAAAAGGTTCGCCACCTATACCGGCTGTACGGATCACACCGATCAAGTCAAATCCCTGACGTCGATAAACATCCAGCGTCCATTCCAATTTCCGGTTGAACATGGCTGCGTCTATACCAATATTGGTTTCATATTGTTTTTCCCAGGTTAGATCTTTATTTGGATTGTTCTCAATATTTAGTACTGGTTCGACCTCCGTTAAATAAGGCCGTGTTGTACTTGCAGACCGAATTACCAGGGAGGAATTCCGGGCATTGCCCATCGAAGCATTCAATCCATAGGAAGCCCTCAAGGTGAGTGAGCTAAATAATTGTTGATTTTTCATAAAAGCCTCTTCATCCACATTCCAGGAGCCCGATAGATTCCAGGTTGGCAACCAACGGGCAGTACTAGACTCTCCCATCTGATTCGAACCGTCATACCGAAGGGTTCCGTTCAATTGATATTTCCCCTGAAAGGAATAGGCTGCATTGCCAGCAAAAGCCACATAACGATCATGGAAGGTGGCCATTTTATAATAACTTAGATTACCTTCTACTTCGCGTTTGATCGCATTTGGATCAATGTATGGAGTACCGCCACGATCAAATTGATAACCATATCCAGTAAATACATTACTCATGCGATCTAAAAAGCGTAATTCTTGGGACAGAAATAATCGCAACGTATGATTTTGTCCGAGCTTTTGATTCCAATCTAAGCTATTGCGGAAATAATAACTCTTGAGATTATCGTTGGAGGTTGTGTAGAATCCACCGTAGGGCAACACCGATACAGGTCTAGCATCGGGGTCCGCTGGATCCACATAGAGAAATTTGTTCCGATCGGCAATAGTCGTATTTTCAGGTTGACCAGAATAAATTGTCCCAGCACGGTAAGCCATAGGCATGTTGGATTTCTCCCGAATTTTATGCTCGTTGCCTGAATTAACATAACGATAGGAACCTATGAACGCGTAATTAATATTCTTTGGGAGTTTATATTTTACCTCAGCCTGAACTTTTAAATCCAACATTTTCAATTCAATATTGTTATTTTCAAGCTCATTTAGAATATTAAACGGTGCATAATTCATCGTAAAATACTCCAGATTACCATTTTTGTCATAGGGGGTTAGCGTGCGGGTGGTATTCATCGCATAACTAAAGGGATTGATATCAAAATCACGTGACACCAATCCAGTTACAGGGTCATTTTGTCTACCCAAGGAGCCCGGGGTCTGCTGATCGCGGATAGACGCCGAACTGATCAAACCCAATGAAAGCTTATTACTGATCGAAAAGTCGGAGCGTGCATTGGCGGTGTATCGTCGGACTTTATCCCCAATAGTCCAACCATTATCCTGAAGAAAAGAGGTAGAAAAATAGTGCTGACTCTTCTCTCCTCCTGAGGTTAAACTAAGAGAATGTTCCTGCATCAAAGAATTTTTAAACAGGATATCAAACCAGTCGGTATTGGCATAGACATAGCGTTGGAGAAAATTCCGTCGTCCGGCCACACTGTTTTCCACCTCTGCCACACCGTCTGTACCATATTTGAGCGCCTGCGCCATCTTTGTATAAACACCTCCATTCGGGTTATTTGCGAGATCGGTATAATCCAACCATCCCTTCCTTTCCATCTCTGCAAAAATTGACATTTGGTCATAGGAGTTGATGATATTGAACTGGTTATAGCTTGGCTTAAGATAAGTAGTATAGTTGCCAGTATACGAAAGTGTTGCCGGAGACCCCGCTTTTCCACGTTTTGTTGTAATCAAAACAACTCCATTCATGGCTCTGGCACCATATAAAGAAGTCGCTGAAACGTCCTTCAGGATCTGGAAGGACTCAATGTCATCGGGATTCAAACCTGCAACCGATGACCCCAACAGGGTATTAGGGTCGCCGGAAGATAGTTGGTCGTTGGAAATGTTGACAATATCTTCCAAGATCACTCCATCCACTACCCACAAAGGTTTATTATCACCTGTGATGGAGGTTGCCCCCCGAACCCGAATTTTAGGTGCAGCCCCAAATGTGCCGGACACATTCTGAACAGACACGCCCGCAGCCTGCCCTTCCAGCATCCGGCTTACATCTGGAACACCTAAACGTAAAGCATCCGAACCTTTTATTGTCACAGCTGAACCAGTAAATTTCTTTCGATCAATTGCCTGGTACCCCGTATTAATAACTACTTCTTCAATTTTGTTGACAGCAGCAAGCATTTGAATAGAATAGGTCTGCTGACTGCCGACTACTTGTTCTACTTCCTCATAACCCAATAAGCGAAAGTGAAGGATGTCGCGTTCATTGGCCTTAATCGAGAAACGACCTGTATGATCGGTGGAGGTCCCTACATTTTTACCTCGAACGCGTACAGTGACCCCCTGTAAAGGCTGCCCCATCACATTTCTCACATAGCCATTAACCGTTTGCTGCTGAACCATAGACCCCGCTTTAATGACAATGCGATCACCGACCAAGCTATATGTTAATTCCTGACCATAGAACAATTTATCGAGCACCTGCTTAACAGTAGATTTCTCAATCTGCAGATCAACCTTCTCCTGTAAAACAGGATGATAGCTAAATAAAATCTGGACATTCGTCTGTCGACCAAGTTCTTTTAATATTTCTGACCGTCGCATTTTCGACACGTCAATGTGGGCATTTCTATCAAGAACACCTTGTGCATGGATATCAGTGGCAAGTACCAGCTGCATAGTTACCATGGATATGGTAAGAGTGGCTATAGTAAAACGCATAATTCGTGCAACTCTATGTAGCTCTAGGCTATAAGTTAAAATATTGTTATCTTTATGCACTTGAATCTATTTTTTAGATGTTGTTCAGACAATAGGATTCCAGACCTTTGAACAACAAAAGTTAAACATGGGGATGTGTGTTCGAGACACATCCCTTTTTTTAATACATTAGGGATTTAGAATGAGCCTAACCGGCAGATACTAAATAAAGGTTACGCGGGGATGTTTTCATATAATTGATTTTTTGTTATTCAATAACGAGTTCAAGCACTTTACCATCTTTCCATTTGATCTGAGCTCCTATGGACTCCGCGATACTCTGCAATACGTCCTCGATGGGTTCGGAGACCTCAAATGTACCTGTGATACGTCGTTTAAGCGCTTGCTCTGATTTTATTTCGATCAGAATACCATATGCTTTTGAAATACGAAATAATACCTCCGAGAGGACTGTATTGTTAAAATTCAATATTCCGGACTTATAATCCAAAAGCAATTGATCTACGGACATTGTCGTTACAGATAGATTTCCAGCGCGGTCATCCAAAACAATAGATTCGGAGGCCTTAATGAGAATTTCGTTGTCAGATTTGTCCTTATTTTTTCGCACACTCAGTTTTCCCTCAATCAAATTTATCCGCTCCGTCTTTAATTCGGGATAGGCTTCGACATTAAAACTGGTACCAACCACCCGCGCTTCCAAACCTTCTGTTTCCACGATAAATGGTTTACCAGGATCTGAAGTCACTTCAAAATATCCTTCCCCTTCCAACCTGACATTGCGTGTAGGGCGTTCGCTAAAATCCGAAGGATAGAATAACTTGGTCCCTCCTTTTAACCATATTTGAGTACCATCTTTCAGTGTTATTTGCTTCTGGGTGCCCGTAGAAGCTTCTACAGAGGACCATGTAATTTTCACAGGATTCTCCCTTGACCAAAATTTTGAGGCTTGAAAATGATCTGTCAAGAAAAAGAATAAAATACTAGCCGCTGCAACAAAAATAGCTACCCACTTAATAATGGTATGTTTCGGTTTTGCTACATGACTTACTCGTTCTGGAGTAATTTTCTGCTCAATATCCTCGAAGAGTGCTGCTAAGTATTGTTGTTTTTGTTCTGCACTCAATCCATTCCAATTTTGGTTAACATGAACATCGTTCTCCCGAAACCAATTTTCTATCCACAGCTCTTCTTCCGGAGTGCATCTACCAGACTCATATCTGATTAATAATTGTTCAAGATCGCTGCTATTCATAAGGTCTTTAATCTTTGGTTTAATAGGAAGACACGCAACTCAAAGGATAGTACTATTTAATTTTCACTTTTTTTTTTCAAGCTCAGGCGAAAATACTTGCAATTTATCCGAATTAGAAAATGTTACAAGCATCGCAATTATTTTCTCGTTTTAT
This sequence comes from Sphingobacterium sp. BIGb0165, assembly GCF_024810095.1. Taxonomy (NCBI): domain Bacteria; kingdom Pseudomonadati; phylum Bacteroidota; class Sphingobacteriia; order Sphingobacteriales; family Sphingobacteriaceae; genus Sphingobacterium; species Sphingobacterium sp. BIGb0165. The sequence continues at coordinate 111,096 of NZ_JANUEB010000006.1, forward strand.
TTTTTATCTTTCACCATCTAAATATAAACCTATGAATGCGAGCACAAACGACATCAGTCTGTTTCATGCTTTTAAAGCGGGTAACGACGATGCATTTTCAAAAATTTACCAGCTGTATGCTGAGCCGTTGATTGATTATGCATCAAGGAAAGTAAAATCCATGGATGAAGCCCGGGATTTGATTCAGGATTTATTTATCTATCTCTGGGAAAAACGCACTGACCTTAATATCAATCAATCCTTGCGGGCTTATTTGTTCCGCTCGCTAAATCGAAGGATATTAAATTATTATAGAAGGAATAATACGCGGGAAGAATACGCATCTTATCTATTGAAAATGGAACATGCTGTCTCTAATCCAGATCATTCAGTCGAGCTTAAAGACTTACAGCACAATATTCAATTTGCCATATCAAAAATGCCGAATAAAGTTAGGGAGATCTACCGCTTAAGTCGGGAAGAATACATGAGCATCAAGGAAATAGCACAACATTTAAACCTTTCTGAGCAGACAGTCAAAAACCAATTAACGTCTGCCCTATCAATTATGAAGCAGATTCTAAAAGGAGTTATCAGCTTGATTATCTTTTTATATTTTTTACTGGAAAAGTAATTGTACCACTTTTACGGATGAATACTCAATAAAGTACAATTGCCCTTCAACATAATCTCCAGTAAGAATATGGGTGTGAGCAGTCATTTCATTTGTAGTTGATGTTGAATGCTTCAAAAGGGCCATCGCTAAATAACGTGGCCCTAAGAAACATGACAAACAGCTGAGACCAGCGATTTAAGCCACAAATTAATATCCAAATATTTCACCTAGGCTAACCTTTTTGGCTAATAATACAAAAGCACATGCCAGTAAAACTTTCCTGCAAATATTGAATTTAGTTATCATTCGACTGCTATTTAATAAATTTGCTCAATTCCTTTTCAATGTCCTCTCCACGCAGGTCTTTTGCGATAATAGCTCCTTCGGGATTGATCAGGAAATTACGTGGTATTGCCATGACCCCGTATTTTAGGGCCGCATCATTTTTATACCCTTTTAAATCGCACAACTGGACCCAGGACATTTTGTCTTCTTTAATCGCTTTTAGCCAATGCTCTTTCTTGCTATCTATTGAAACCGCAACAACTTCGAAATTTTTGTGTTTATACTTTTGGTAAATTTCATTAATAAATGGCATTTCAGAACGGCAAGGACCGCACCAACTGGCCCAAAAATCAAGCAATACATACTTGCCTTTGAAGGAAGAAAATGAAACAGGTTGCCCTTTGTCATTGTCCATCACAAAATCAATGGCATGCTTTCCGATGTCAACAGTTTTTTGCGCATTTAACTGTGCATGGAGAGCCTTCGACAGTGATAAACTGCGGACACGTGGGCTCAATTTATTGAAACGCTCTTCAAACTTTGGATTTTCAACCCCCATTTGATTGCTGACAATAAGGAGACTGGCAAAAGAATTAGGATGCGTATCAAGGAACTTCAGCTCTGCGTCTTCTACCGCTTTAGCCATGCTACTGTATTTTGGTCCGAGCTCTTTATTGGCCTCCGAATGACCAGCAGCAGCATTTTCCATCATCTGTTTTGAAATTAAATCTGCTTTTTGCTGAAGCGGCTTTACAATATCCGATAAAACCAAATAATCGGTCTGAACAGGGCCACCGGTAATACGGCCCTGCTTGATATTGGGTCCGGTCACAAGAAATTCAGCATTTTGAAGCATAAATTCCTGCTGATCCAGTTTATGATAATTTTTCCAGTCTAGTGGATCCAGTTCCTTTCCGAGGGCAGTCATATGCAATTTAGCACTTACCATATCACTTGCAAGTTTGCCTTTTAATATAAAATTGCCATTTTTGACATAGGTCGAATCTACAATAAACTCTTTTAGACCATTCGGATTCATATAACGCAAAAAGACTTTATATCCTTCGTGATCGCCGGACAATTTTCCTTTAATAAGGTAAGCGTCCTGAGTGTAACCATAGAGCCCAATTAGGCTCATGATGGTAAATAATACAATCTTTATCATGTGTTTTTATTTGTAGTGTTGAATAGATTAATTTACATCCAGAACCTCAGCAAGTCTTTTGTCAAGTGCTTCTCCCTTTAGTTCTTTGCCAATAATAACACCATTGGGATCGATCAAAAAGTTTTGTGGAATACCTGTAATACCGTAAAGAATCGCTGCCTGATTTTTAAGACCTTTTAAATCACTTAACTGTATCCAGGGGATTCCATCTTGTTTGATGGCTTTTAGCCAGGCTTCTTTTTTACTATCCATGGAGACTGCAACGATCTCAAAATTTTCACTTTTATATTTTTCGTATACTTTGATCATATGGGGGTGAAGATCCCGGCAGGGACTGCACCAGCTGGCCCAAAAATCAAGCAATACATACTTACCTTTGAAAGACGACAAGGAGACAGGTTGTCCCTGTGTACTATTTAGGGTAAAGTCTAATGCCCTGTTGCCGGCAGCAACAACTTGGGTTGCTTTCAGTGTGGAATCCATTTCTTTTCCAAGGTCTGAATTTTGAACACGTGGGCTTAGTGCATTAAATTGAGACTCAAAATCGGGATGATCAATACCACCTTTCATTGCAATCAGATAGAGACTCACAAAGGAATCGGGGTGGCTGATTCTAAAGTTATTTTCTATCTGGTCTATTTCGGCAGTAATTGGCTTCATTTTTGGCCAAAGTGCCTCCGCAGCCTTCTCTTGCCCGCTTCTACTAAGTTTTAAAGACTGTTGAGAGAGTAACTGCATCCTTTCTTTCCAGGGCTTTAGCTGTTCATTCAGCAAGTTAAAATCCGCTTGTACTTTACCGCCTGTTACATGGGCTTCTTTGATCGTTGGGCCCGATAATTGAAAGCTGTCGTTTTCGAGCATAATATATTGCAGGTCTCTTTCATAATATTTCCAATATTCGGAAAGATCTACATTTTCATTAGGCTCACTCAGAATCAATATGGCCCGTTCTACATCTTTAAATAACTTGCCTTCAAATTTGAACACGCCGTTTTTGACAAAAGTGGAGTCTTTTATCGGGTCTTTCAACCCTTCTGGATTAGGATACTGCAAAAGTACTTTTTTCCCGTCATGATGGCTAGAAAGTTGGCCTTGTATAGAGAAAGATTGCTGCGCATTGGCACAAAGCGCAGCCAGGCTAGCTAATGTAGCGATTGTAATTTTTATCATTTTTCAATTATTTAAATGAAACTTATATGTTTTTTTAAGGGTTATTTTCCATTCCGGGGTTTTGATCCATTACTTTTTGTGGAAAGCGCAACACGAAACGTTCGGGTTTAAGTGTAAATGTACCGGCGACAGCCCCCGTCGCTGCATAAAGTGTGTGGGTATAAGTTTTGGCCTTGAATAAGGGATCGACAGACAGTCTCCGCATATCAAACCATCGGTATCCACTCAGGGCAAACTCCCGTATACGTTCTTCCAATATAAAGTTGAGTAGTGCAAGCTGTTGCCCTGCAATTGCTGCCGGAACAACTGCATTGACTGATGGCATTCTGCTTTTTCGCAACTGTTCTACATCGGCCTTTGCTCCCGTCAAATCGCCTAATCTTGCTTTACACTCAGCCCGTAATAAGTACAGGTCCGGAAGCAAGATTCCATACTGAAAGGATGTGGGTCCCATTTTGCGAAGCAATCCAGCGGGATATTCCGGTCCATAATAGGCATTCCTTGAATAAAACTTAAGTCGTAAATCAGTGCTTTCAAAAAGGCTCACAGTCTTTTTGTCGATCACAAACTCATTATAGAAGAAGGTCCAAAAATTACTGGATTGTTTATTATAAACGCACTCTTTATTGTTTACAGCACTTGGATAGGAAGGTCCATAAGATCCTATCGGCAAAAACTCACCTCCGGGAGCCAAGGTTTTATTGTAGTCATATAATGCTAAAGGAATGGCCGAATTTGCTACCGCCAAAAGTGAAGCATCAAAATGCGGCAAAGCTAATTCGGGCTTACCCATAAAAAGGTAGACCTTGCCCAGCAAGCCTTCGGCCGCAGCTTTCGACATGCGCATGGAATGAGTTGTCTTTGCCGGCAAATCAGGTATCGCCTTATTTAAATCATTAATGATAAACTCGTAGACCTCTTTAACACTGGCCCGTGTAAATTGATTAGCCGTAACATCGGCTTTGGTCAAAATTGGAAACCCGGGATCTGTCCCAGCCGTATTGACATCGTAAGGTTTACCAAAATAATTCACTAACAGAAAATAAGTCCAAGCTCTTCCAGCCGTAGCTTCGGCAGCAATGGACCGTTTCTGTTGTGCTGTGCCATCAGTGGCTGCCGGCAGTTCTTGGATGATCTTATTGAAGGTGTAGATATTTTTCATCGGCATATCCATCTCAGTAGCATTCTCCGAAGCTTCATAAATAACAGCGTCCCATCGAAATAGGCGTTGTGTTTTTAGACTAGCTCCATCGAAATAAGGCTGAACAGCTGCTATTTCATCACTCATGGCCACCTGGGAGTTGGTACTGATATTGATCATGTCGAGATTATTCAGCAGTAGGTCATAATCTGAAACTTTCTGCGCTATCAAACGTCCTTTTGGTGTGACTTCCAAAAAATCCTTTTTACAGGCGGAGGTAAAACTTATAGCAGCCGCCAGAACTACCCCAATTTTAAATCTTTTTGTCATTGTCATCTGCTTTACATTAAAATTTTACATTTACTCCGAATGAAAGAGTCCCCTGGCTAAATAGCATACTGCGTATACCAGTTGTGGCATCAATAAATTCAGGATCAATATCTTCCTTATTGGCCTTCCACAGCATCAGGTTCGATAGCTGCATCCGTAATGTAATTTGCTCGGTATGCAATTTATTCATTAAGGATTCCGGCAAGCTATACCCGAGGGTAATATCCCGCAATTTTATATAAGACGCGCTGATTACATTGACATCTGCATAGGTGTAATATTGAATATCGCGACGGGTATAGCTCAACGAAGAATTAGAAACATAGGATGGAATATTGGTATTCAATTCGTCTCCGGGCTGCTTCCATCGCTTGGCAAAGTCACTATGCAGATTTCCGGTTGTTAACCCATCCCGAAGGGCATTAGCGTGATACAGCCGATCGGTATAGACGGTATTTACATCACTCCGCATCACATGTCCCAGGTTAAAAATTGCATTGGCACTTAAAGTCAGTCTTTTATAGTTAAAAACGTTGGCCATTCCACCGCTCCAGATGGGTTGATAGGTGCCCTTGAAAATCACATCTGCCGCCTTCGCCGCATTGGGTGTTTTGGTCACAGAGCCATCCGCAAGGCGTATCTGTGGATCTCCCAGTTCATCCAATCCGACAAAATTGTAGGCAAAGAGTGCAAAAGCCGGAAACCCTTCCAGATAATTTTGCCAAATGCGGTCCATACCAGAGTTGATCTGTGACTCTACATTTAGTTTTGTGATCTTATTTTTATTGTAGGCAACATTAAAGACAGTGCTCCACTTAAAGTCGCCTTTTTTAATATTTAGGGTATTTAAACTCAGCTCAATTCCTCTATTCTGCATGTCACCAAGATTTCCGATGATTGTGGAATAGCCACTAAAAGCATTGGTTGGAAAAACACCGAGCATATCCGTTGTCTTTTTTTGGTAAAGGTCAACTGTACCACTGACACGGTTGTCAAATAGTCCAAAATCAATCCCCAGATTTATATTTTTCGTGCTTTCCCAAGTAAGTTTTGAATTGGCGGGTGTGCCGACCACAACGCCTGTACCACCCGGTAAATTGCCATTCTGAATGGCGTTTAAGATATCCTGCGAAGCTGCGATACCGGGGTCGGGTGAGTTACCGGTCAATCCATAAGTAGCCCGGAGGGCTAAATTATCCAACCATTTTGTGCTGGCCATAAAGCTTTCGGAGCTCATGATCCATTTCCCACCGATGCTCCAGACAGGTCTGTTCTGAGCGGATCTGTCAAGCCCAAATAGATTACTTTTGTCTATACGAAAACTACTGTTCACTGCGTACTTGCGATTGTAATTGTACGCAAGATTAGCATAATAGGAAACAAACCGGGTCAGTAACTCGGTCCGTGTAAAGTAGTCGTTGCTCAATAGACTTTGGCTCCCACGATTTGGCATGACAGGATCTGCGAGACCTTTGACACCAAGTGTCGCATAGTCAATAGCGCCATAAGTCTGTAGGAGTTCGTTGTATCCTCTGACCGTGCTGCCATTGTAATTAACCAATAGTTCCTGTGCTTCATGCCCTACTAATGCACTTAGCTGATGCATGTCCTCATCCCAGTTCTTGTTATAGCTCAATTGATTCCTTACCGTCCAACTCTGCCTATTTTGATTATTGATACTATATTTTCCACCATTATTGGGCAGGTAATAAACAGGAGTGGATTCTACCGTCGGTGCAACAGTAAATTGCACAAGCTCGTTCCGAACCAGGTAGCTCCGGATATCATCGTAGATCTCTGTTTTTCCTGTTCCTTTTGTATAGCCATAGGTACCTTCAAGTTTCAATCCATCCCAGAGCTTTATACTTAGGCCAAGTACATTGCGGCTCAGGAAATTATTGCTTTCGGTATGGCCATAATTGGTTTCATCCAAAGGATTGTAATCCAAGCTAATTCTGCTGCGTGCTTCAAAATCGTTTCGTACCTCTTCACTGACTTCACCCATGTAGGGCATGGACAGATTTCTCCCTAACTCGTCCCGAAGCAATTGATAAGGATAAAAATTCGGCGTAATCTGAACATTCCTCTTTGCACTGTTAACGCCATAGGTAAGGTCATTAATAAGATTCAGCTGAATAAACTTACCGACCTGTAGATCTTGACGAAGATTGAGTTTATAGGTATTACTCTTCTCACCGGGCTGGCTACTGACCAAATTTGTGTAGGCTCCAGAGCCATACGCTGAATAAGCTTTTCCACCTTTCGAAAACGACAGTGTATGATTCATTAGGGATGCATTTCTATAAACTAGATCCCTGATCTGCTTCCTATTATCTATTGTTGCCAGACTATCCAGACGTTCTTTTGCGGCAGCAGAACTAATCAGTCCCCGGGCCAGATCATATTGAATCTGCTGATGAGGTGCAACACCGCTACCACCAGACACATATGGAAATACACTTTCCCAAGGATAGATCTCCGCATCAAATGTTTCATTTGCTGCCTGTATAAATTCTTTACTATTGAGGGTTTTAAAATAATTAAGATCCGGTCTACCCTGGAAATTGACAAATGCATCATAGTTTATCCTTAGTTTATCATCATTGGATCCTTTTTTTGTCGTGATGACGATGACGCCATTGGAAGCCCTTGCTCCCCAAATGGAGGCGGCTGTCGCATCCTTGAGCACCGTAATGTCAGCGACATCTTGTGGATTGATACTGGACACATCATCAATAGGTATACCATCAACCACAAAGAGCGGATTTCTGTTGGTGCCAACATATCCATTGCCTTCCGGGCTGCGTACACCAATCGTCGACAGTCCACGAACAAGAAATGGATTTTGTGAAGCATTTGGCGCATTATTGACTGTCAGCCCCGCAACTAATCCATCAAGACGCTGCAATATATTCATGCTGCCGGTTCGATTTTCTAGGATGGTCATATTAGGCTTGGCATAGGATCCGGTACTGCGCTCTTTGGAAATCGTTTGATAACCGGTATTGATCACCTGAACTTCCTGCAATAGACCTACAGCTTTCTGCATCTTGATCTGTCCGATATTAGAAGATACCTTTACCTTTTTTGGTTCAAAACCCACATAGGAAATCAATAAAGTCCCTTTTTCATCGACGTCTTTGAGTGTAAAATCACCTTCTCCATTCGTTCTGGTTGATTGAGTGCCCCCTATTACAGCAATTGAGGCATCAGGTAGCGGTTTGCCATTTTCATCGACCACTTTTCCGGTAACGTCAATAGGATTATTTGAGCCAAAAACAAGGTCATTGGCTCGGCCTGACGCTTCTGTTTTGCCGATTTTATTACCGTCTGGAGAAACGAGTTTCGAGTCGGCATCCTGTATTCCACTTGTAATCACGACCGATTTATCCTCAATAGAAAAGCTGAGATTTCGTCCTTTAACAATGGACTGTAAAGCCTGCACTAGGCCAACATTTTTCAGGTCTACACTGATCGATCGATGTTGTCGCAGAATATCTTTGTCCAGCAAAAAGTCATATCCAGTCTGCTGTCGCATCTGTTTTACAAGCTGTTCCAAAGTAGCATTTCGCTCCTTTATCGTGACACGTTGTGCATACGTAGCCCCATAGGTATGCATGAGTAGACATGTCATGATAAATAAAACTAATTTCATAATCAATAAAAATTTAGGTAGTGACCGCTCATGGTGAAAAGTACCCAATAGCGCATTTTTTTTCATACTTTTGTTTTGGTTAGATGGTTCATAAACTGATTTGTGTCGTTTGTCTTTAAGTTGGCATTTTCAGCTACAGCATCATTTTTCATATAACCGCGAGGTGGTAGGACACCTTGCGGTCTTTCTGATTTTTTTGCAGCAAATGCGCTCTTACTGATCTCATACGGATCAAGCTAGTCTGTTACAATAATTGTCCTTTCTTTTATTTTAAATTTTACTTTATTTATTCGTTCAATCTGTCGAAGTGTTGTAATCAAGTCATTCGACCTGGAGACAAAGCCCCATAGTTTTAACTCTTTTGGTGTATTTTCTGTAAATTGAACTTCCATATTGTACCAACGGCCTAAGGATAACATCACCTCGGAAAGTTCCCCATCAATTTTAAAATATCCGTTCTTCCAGGCGAGTATATCTTCGGTATCTTGCTCGTGGACGTCGATATCACCACGTCGATTAACAGCCTGCTCCCCCGGCTCGATCAACTGCTCGCCCTTCGTAGTCACTACGTTGACCCGCCCCTCGACTAGGGTGGTCCTGACAAGTCCCTGCGATTCTGAATATGCATTGATGTTAAAATGGGTCCCCAGAACGCGGACCTGCTGTGATGCTGTCCTAACAATAAATGGTTTATCATGCTTACTCACTTCAAAATACCCCTCTCCTATTAATTTAACAATGCGTTTTTCACTATTCAGCAGATCGGAATCAAAGGTCAAACTGGATCCGGCATTAAGCCAAACTTTAGAACCGTCCGGTAGAACGACCTGGTAGATTTCACCATTTCTTGTCGTAATCGTATTTTTGATTACTTCGCTTACATCTTTAATGGAACTGTTTTGACTGTAAACAACCACTCCCTGCCCATTCTTAGAAATTGTCATCCCTTGTTTAGTCAGGAGTTCGCCAACTTTAGCGTTGGAAAGATCTATAGTAGAACCATCTGACAAGGTCAAAGTTGCCCCGGTATGACCTGCTTTAATTGTTGGTCCAGCGTAAGTGTCTATGGTATACACTTGTTGTTTTTCATACAGTTTGTAAATTCCGACACTCCCCACAATCATTAAGATCGCTGCGACATAAGCAAGCCACCTCCGTATTGGCAGAACTTTAACATGATGCTTTGATTGATGATCGATTGCATTCCACATTTCCGACTTTATGCGTATAAAATCCTCAGGGGAATCAATAGCCGGCTCCTCGATGCGGTTAAAAGCATACCATTCCTCAACAACACGGGTTTCTTTGTGTGTTGCCTGACCAGAAAGATATTTATTTACAAGCTGTGCTCCAAGTTCCTTATCCATAAGTCGAAATCGAGGTTTATAATCGTTAACTACTATAATACAGTTGGAAAAAGCTTTGGGAGTAGAGGAATTGAAAAAAAAATAAAAATTCTTAAAAAAGAATAACTTGATGGTATATATTGGTTTAGTTGCTTCGGAGAAAAATCAGCAGCATGATGCCAAGAGAATTATAATGGGTAAGTCTAACCTTTAATATCTTTAGCGCATTTTGCACTTGCTTTTTCACTGTGGATTCACTCAAATTCAACCTTTCCGCAATTTCACGGTGGGACAAATCTTCCAATCTACTCAATTCAAATACTTCTCGCATCTTGGCTGGCAGTTTGGCAATTTCACTTGTTATCAAAAGCATAAGATCTTTTTCATCTAGCTTTTCAAGTGTTTCATCACTAACCTGTAGGCTATATTTTCCTATTTCAGCCAGATAGTCACTTTTAGTTTTTCCTTTTTGAATGTAGTTCAGGACACGATTTCGCGATGCAACGTAAAGATATGACGAGATCCCAACATTATCTCTGATAAAATCCGACTTTTCCCAAATTGAAGTAAAAAGATCTTGTACAAGATCTTTGGCGGCATTCTCATCGCGGAGCATCTGGTTGACCTTGTAATAGATCATCATGCTGTATCTATCGTAAATTTCGGCAAAGGCATTCCGATCTCTTTGTTTAAGCAAAGAAACAAGATTACTATCTGTCAAAACTTTATACTTGTTCATTTTATTTGTACGGCTGCATTAAAGAACACAGCTCAATAAGCATAGGAAATGTCAAAAATTATTTATCCACTACAATAGTAGGAAAATAATATAAAATAAGATTGCATTTTGAAATTTTATTGTCATGGGATAACATATAGCTTTTCTAAATTACACACTTGCGATTATGCCCTTTTTTAGTATTAAATAAAGCTTAGCTAGAATTATTTACGTAATAGTATTTTACAGACATAGATAATCAAAACTGTGAAACAATTTAGCATTGCTTCCAACGTTGATAATACCTCTCCTATCACCATTACCCAAGTGCCGGACAGCTGGAACTAGTTCGTATAGCAAAAGTAAGTCTGTCGATAATGGGATCCGAGGAAAAAACACTGTAGATAAGTGGTGTCGGGGAGATACCGAAAAATATCTGTATTGCCATGCAAATGAATTTGACGATATTTGAATATGGCATTATTCCTTACATCGGACAACGTGTATAAACTCTACAATATTGATCTTTCCAAAAAGATAGAAGGGATTGCTGTGCTCCAGCAAAAGCACGTCAACGGGCAAGCCTATTCGGAAAATCCCCGTCTGTTTGATGGATTGATTCTTGCATTCATGATAAAAGGTTCCATGAAAGCCCGTATCCATTTCCTGGAGTACGAGCTTTGTGCAGGCCAGATTGCTATTGTGCAACCTCAATTAATGTTAGAGACACTATCGATGACTGAAAATGCGGAGATCATTACGATCGGTCTTTCTGTGGATTTCATTTCGACATATCCAATGCTACATGACTTTGTCATGAACAACCAGATTCGCTGGCAGCCTGTTCTGAGTCTTCAAGCTGAAGAAATGATCCTAAAAAATGATTTGCTAAGCCTTATACAAAAGGTATATCACAAAAATCAAAGTCCTAAAAAAACCGAAATGCTACGGCATCTTGTCATTTCACTGATGAGCCTGATCGCCGAGTCTTATACCGCGCTAGCTGATCACAATAATCCTGTAAAAAGCCGTACACATGAAATTATTGACGACTTCTATCTATTGATTTCAAAATATGCCACCCAAGAGCGTAGTGTTTATTTTTATGCGGAAAAACTCCATCTCACACCGCAATACCTCTCTACTTTCCTCAAACAGAAAACAGGAAAGTCTATCTTACAATGGATTGATTATATCACGCTCATGCATGCCAAGACCTTACTCAAATCAACCAGCTTGTCGATCAAACAGATCAGCAACCAGCTAAATTTTGATGAACCAAGCGTATTTTGCCGGTTCTTTAAACGTCTTTCTGGCGCCTCTCCTGGTGTTTTTAGAAACCGACAATAATCTGCCCAATCTTACAAATTGTACATACAGACCATAAAAGTGTAAAACATCTACGATGGATTGCTGCCTACTTTTACAGCATGAAAATCGCAACAAAAAAAGCAGCTATCGGTTTTATATTTGTGACCTTGCTGATCGACATTACAGGATGGGGAATCATACTTCCAGTGGTTCCAAAACTCATTCAAGAACTTATACATGCGGATATCAGTAAAGCGGCGACCTACGGTGGATGGCTCGGTTTTACCTATGCCTTTACGCAATTTTTATTTTCGCCTATCGTAGGTAACCTCAGCGATAGATACGGTAGACGACCAATTATTTTAATCTCACTTTTTGGGTTTGCCATCGACTATATTTTCCTTGCACTGGCGCCCACAATAAGCTGGCTATTTGTAGGAAGGGTAATTGCAGGGATTACAGGTGCCAGTATGTCGACCGCTACTGCGTATATCGCGGACATATCTACAGATGAAGATCGCGCCAAAAATTTTGGGATGATCGGGGCCGCACTCGGGCTTGGTTTTATAATTGGTCCCGTAATCGGTGGTTTGCTTGGACAATTTGGGGCAAGGGTTCCGTTTTACGCCGCCGCAGCTCTATGTCTACTGAATTTCATGTATGGCTATTTTATTCTGCCTGAAAGTCTGGATAAGGAAAAACGGAGACCCTTCGATTGGAAACGCGCTAATCCGATTGGTTCCTTTAAGTTTTTGGTAAGATATCCGAAGATCTCAGGCCTTGTGACGGCATTGATATTAACTTATATCGGTATCCACGCCGTGCAGAGCAACTGGCATTTTTTTACGATGTACAAATTTGGATGGAATGAGCAAATGGTGGGATATTCGCTGGGTTTGCTGGGATTACTGTTGGGACTGGTGCAGGGAGGGCTGATCCGGTGGACGTCGCCTAAATTTGGGGAGCAAAGAAGTATTTACTATGGTCTGCTATGTTACGCCATAGGCCTGCTTTTATTTGCATTTGCCAGTGAAGGCTGGATGATGTTTGCTTTCCTAATCCCTTATAGTCTCGGCGGTATATGTGGTCCTGCCCTACAATCGGTTATTACAAAAAATGTACCTGCAAATGCTCAGGGGGAGCTTCAAGGAGCGTTAACCAGTTTGGCAAGTGTCACAGCAATTGTAGGTCCTCCAATGATGACGAATCTGTTTTATTACTTTACGCAGGACAGCGCACCTTTTAAATTTACTGGAGCTCCCTTCTTTCTCTCCGCCCTATTAATGGGCATCAGTGTCGTGATCGTACGTATCGCTTTCAAAAAAGATAATCGGAAATAGGGGTAATCTGTCGAAAATAAAAAATCTTTAGTGTTTTTTAAACTGAATAATATATTTCCAGACATCAATTAGAAATCTCTTGAAACTGGAACATTTCAAAACGGATCGCAAAGCCCCTGGTTAACGATTAACATAATCCCGATATTCTTCCGGGATCTTTCCTTCGGAAGCGTAATTATTGGTACTGAAAAAAAACTGCAAACCGATAGATTCTTATAGGCAACTGATTTTCTGTCAGATATTTCTTTCTAACTTTATTGTGAGGACAACATTAGACCCTAGATATTTTTGGGAAATTCATCTTTCCACCAAGTGAAACGCCAATCGTCAGCCTCTTCTTCAGTCAATAAACAAGATTCCAATTCTGTAATATATTTCTCTTTCTCCAAGTGTTGCCCTATAAATACCAATTCATTTTTACGATCCTCCCACTCCGGATGCCAGCGTTTTAATAGATCCGCTTTTATTTCGGGGTAAATTGGATGTTGGTACCGCATTTCTTCTGGCATGCTGCTCCACCACGAACCAGCGCTTTCCAAACGGATACTTCCACCAGCTTGACTAAAACTAATTGCGGTATCTGGCCTCGATGCTAGCCAAAATAATCCTTTAGCCCGTATAATATTATGAGGATAATCATCATTTAAATATCGGTGTAATCGTTGTGGATGGAACGGTCGCTGGGAGCGAAAAACAAAAGATGAAATCCCATATTCTTCAGTTTCGGGAACATGTTCCTCCCCTAGTTCTTTTATCCAACCCACAGACGAAGAAGCTTCTTCAAAGTCGAACGCCCCTGTTCCCATAATTTCTTTTGGATCAACCCGGCCAAATTGGGTTCGAATGAGCTTCGCTCCTGGATTAAGTTTGCTAATTGCTGCTTCCAAAGTGCCTATGGTCTCCTCTGACACAAGATCTGCTTTGTTTAAAACAATCACATTTGCAAACTCGATCTGATCGGTCAATAAATTTACTATTGTCCTGTTATCCATAAGATCGTCTGCCAGCGACCGATCTAACAAGGTTTCAGAACTGCCAAAATCTTTGGCGAAATTGAAACAGTCCACTACAGTGACCATTGTATCAATATAGCTGAATGATGAAAGGTCAATATTATTATTAGAATCAACATAACTGAAGGTCTGAGCAACGGGAATTGGCTCTGAGATACCTGTACTTTCAATCAGAAGGTAATCAAATCGATCTTCTTTGGCCAAACGCTCAACCTCAATCATGAGATCTTCCCTTAATGTACAACATATACATCCATTACTCATTTCAACAAGCTTCTCCTCTGTCCGAGATAGCACATTCTCACGCTCGACAGATTGTGCATCAATATTCACTTCACTCATATCATTGACAATGACAGCAACTTTCTTGCCTCCCTTGTGATGAAGTACATGATTCAGCAAGGATGTTTTACCTGCCCCCAAAAAGCCACTTAGAACTGTGACCGGTAGTTTTTTTTTCATTTTCAGCAAATTAATTTATATTTTTTTCTCTTCTGAACCCAGCACAATACGCATCCATTTTTTTATATTCTCAAGGTGCTCCATTCCATAATTTGAAATAAATCGTTGCGTCTCCACATTGGAATGATCGTCATAAACTGCCAGACGTTGCCTGGCAAATTCTACCGTTAAAGGAATACCACATTTTTTTTCAATACACCACTTCCAGTCATCAAAGTTTTTAGGAATTATGCTCATTGTCTTCTTATTTAAAAACAAAACTAAGGACAATAATTCATAAAAGCAATTTAGTTGCATTTATATTTTTTTATCTATATTTGGATTATAAAGCGCAACGAGCTATACAATGAAGCTTATACGATTGATGCAACTCGATAAAAAATATTGAAATGAAGACCTTATATCTCATCTGTCCAACTGATTTCCTGGAAAGGATAATCCATTAGCTCATGAAAGGAAACTAGCCTTTCAAGGTTATCCATAATAAAGGGATAATAGGTACAAAAGTCATTACACCACTACAAATGAATACATTAAAAGATAAAAACACTTCCATAGATGACATAGGCGACTCACATGTCATGACCTCAATAGAAACTCCGATGCGGTCAGATGCTTTTGCGATCTCAGCATCAGAAAAAATAAACAGAATTGCCGAGCTCTTTTATGGTATAATGCATGAGCTTGGCCTTGACCTAAACGATGATAGCCTGAGCGGAACACCGCATAGAGTTGCTAAACTCTATATCAATGAGTTATTCTACGGGCTAAATCCGCTCAACAAACCAAATCTATCTACCTTTAGCAACAAATATGGTTACAATAAAATTTTGATCGAAAAAGATATCCGCGTGAATTCGGCATGCGAACATCATTTTCTTCCGATTGTAGGGAAGGCACATATTGGTTATCTGGCAAAGGAAAAAGTAATCGATCTTTCTAAATTGAACCGAATCGTTGATTATTACGCGCATAGACCACAAGTGCAGGAGCGATTAACCATTCAGATATTCAACGAATTAAAATCTATTTTACAGACGGATGATATCATTGTGGTCATCGAAGCAGATCATCTCTGTGTATCAGCGAGAGGAGTGAAAGACATTACAAGCAGTACGCTCACGGTAGAGCACGGTGGGGTCTTTTCAACAGCGGACAAAAGAGCTGAATTTTTTAACCTAATAAAATAAGTGCAGTTGCTTTCGACCTTTATTGCTAATTATTAACTACATACTGACCTGAAATGATGGATACAATCTACTTTAAAAGACACCAGATAGGAGTAAAATCACATGAATGATCTTGAGGCAAGACCAGTAACGATCTTGACAGGTTTTCTGGGAGCGGGAAAGACAACTTTTCTAAATGCGCTATTGAAGCATTATGCTGAACACCGTTTCGCTATTATTGAAAATGAAATCGGGCAATTGAATATTGATGGCATGTTATTGGCTAAAAATTATGGACAGCTTATCGAACTTCAAGATGGATGTATTTGTTGCACGCTAAACGATGATCTATATAGCGCCCTCGAAACGCTTCATGCCGACAGAGATAGTTTTGATGAATTGGTCATTGAGTGTACTGGCCTAGCAATGCCGAGTACCGTTATGGAGCCTTTCACGATCCACCCTATTTTTAAAGAATATTTTCCCTTAAAAAGAGTGATCTGCTTAATTGATGCAGAATTTATAACGGATCAGATGAAAGAAAGAGATGAAGTGCTCAGACAGATAACTGCTGCCGATATTCTCCTCATCAACAAAACCGAATCCGTACACCCTGATTATTTAAATGATCTACAAAAGTACTTGCTAACATTAAATCCTTTAGCAAGATTATTTTGCGCTACCAGCAAAAAACAATTTCCATTTGAGGAAATAGAGCAAGTGAGTTATTCTCATAACAACAATAAATCATTCTCACTGGTAAAAAACGATAAGCTATCTGCTGTAAAAGCGAAAACTTTTTCATCATCCGTGCAGCAACATCTTTCTGACATCTCCTATCGAACGTATATATTTCCTGAAGAATTTAATTATATAGATCTTTTTCTCGCACTCAGTAAGCTCGTTGGAAAGTATACGGATCGGATCTATAGAATGAAAGGAATAGGCTATAAAAGTGATAACAATAAAAAAATTGTCCTGCAGACGGTAGGGTCCCGAGTGGACATGGGCTACGGCGACTATTGGGAAGAAGGTGAAGAAAAAACAAATGTGCTTGTCTTTATTGGCAAAAAACTCGATCAATTAAATATTGAAACGCTACTGAATCAAATGCTGAAAATCCCAGCTTTCGAAAAAAAATAAAATGGGGCGGCCTTTGTTAACCTGATCGGTAATGCGACAAAACATGGAGAACCTCCTAATGAAATCGAAATAATAAATCAAAAAAGGCTGCCTTCCCGAAGGATGACAGCCTCAACCACCATTTATCCAAGATCATTCGAAATTACCAGTCTTTGCTGTAGATCTGGCTTCGATCGATAACGAGTTCATCGTCAAACAAGACTTTGGCAATATTTTGCAGTGCCCTAGTCTGTGTGCTATTAAAATTTGATCTGCTAGGATCCAATGCAAAAATCATGTGTGCACCAAATCCTCCGGCACGGATATTATTAAGAGCATTTGTTGATGGTATATAACCACGTGCATATTCCGCAGATGACATTCCCCATCCGGATTTTGGAAGCCCTGGAAAACTACTCGTCAAATCATAGGACTGGCCGTAATCATGTAAAGCATAATCCACATATTGTCCGGCCTCGGCTTCTTCAAGAGCGCTGGATCCACCAAAGTATCCTGTACTTGAATAGACATATACCATCGTTAGCTTATTGGGCATTGCCTGCTTTGTTTCATACACCAGACGGGCCGCAGCTTTGTTGGATGGTTCCACAAATCCTGGCGGCGGCGGGTACTGATAGGCCGAATACTCATCATCAAAAAATACCCCATCCAAATGATAGGCCTCACAAACAGCTTTAATTTCCTGCGCATATGCTTTAGCAGTAGCATCGGAAAGATTGGCCACTCCCGACCGGTCATGGTTGCCAAGGATACTTAAGATCACTTTCATCCCTTTATCCTGCAAAGGCTTGAGATATTTGGCACGATTGGCAAGCAGATGGGTGACGTTTGGATTGTGTGTTACTTTAACCTTACCCGTCGCCTCATCATAGTTAATATTGGACGAAAAGAGGATAACCATATCAATCAGGTACTTATCGCTATTCTTCAACTTCAGGCTAAGGTTACTTAGGGGATTAGCGTCATTTACCTCCATACAGCTTATAATTTTGATGCCTGTGCTCTTATCCGTCGAAGGGACTTTAGAGAGATCATTGACAAAAAGCAAAAGGTCACTTGAGCTCGACTGAACAGCTCCTGATTGCAGCGTTGTACTCAACGGAATAACATAGGGTTCCCGGCCATCAATCTCAGCGCCACTTTTTACCGATACTTTAACCGGACCGGAACTTATCGCACTGGCTTTCACTTCTACTTGTCCATTGCCCGAAAGCGTAACCAGATTTTTTGGAAAAGCCTTAAATGTGGTACCATTCTTTTTATTGTAAGCATTAAGTACTTCTTCATTGTAAATGACGCTCCCTGTTACCACTTGAGCATTGGGCTTGGAAAGCTGCAAAACAACTTCATAAACGCCCTCATTCCGGAACTCCAGATTCGACTGATCAACCTTGCCATCCGCGCCTTTTAAGAAACCGATAGACTCGCCTTTTACCTCATACTTAGACTCATCGACTGACTTTACCAGAATGGCATCATCTTTACAGGACTGAAAGGCTACCATCACAACAAGGGGCAACAGCGCCCAAATATAAAGGCTATGTATCTTTGCTAAAATTTTCATAATTATCATATTTATTTTATTACCACTGGTTATTTCGCCGGAAGCGATACCGCCGTCCACTTCAATGCCGTTTTTGCTGTTAGGTCATTTCCATTAACGGTATGATCTTTAATAACACTGCCACTTCCTTCGTTACATTTCCAATAGGCAACCAAGCCTTGTGCCGCAGGGTCTACTTCGTAAGGAGTACTGGCAATTTCGCCCATTGTACGTTCGATATTCCAGATACGACACTCCGAGATATCGCCCGCGAGGAAACGGTCATCGGCATAGGATCTGCCAATATAAAATCCGTCTTGCCCATTCACACCGAAGTTAACCGTGGATAAATTGGTATTTGCTTCGGACTGTAACTTTCCGTCAACATAGACTCGAATTTTCCTATCGACCCCATTAAAGGTCACCGCAATATGTACCCATTGGTTGGTCGGAAGCCCCTTTGTTGCGGCATCTGCTCCCGGTATATTACCTGCTGATGTCGCCACCTGGATCTGGTTTGGTGGAAAGTTGGCGTCTCCCAACCGAATCAGAAATCTCCCCTCAATACCCATAACTGTACTGATCATACGATCATAATTACGTACACGAACAAGCGCTTCTAGCGTAAACTTGGATAGATTATTTACCGCAGCTGGTGTCTTCCATTGATCGATATGCAGATTGTTGTTTTCAATATCTGCCACAACATCAATTAATGCCCCACCTCTAATGACATAATAAACTGTTTTTTGGCTTTCCAAGACCGCAACATTTCCCGGAATAATGGATACAGGAAGCACGTAAACTTTGTCTCGGTCCAGGGTATTGATCTTGTCAAATGCAATGGTCACCGGACTTGATTCCACGGCGCCCTGACTGATTTCGACATTATTGCTCGATAACCTATAGAAATTGGCCGGGAGTATTTCTGCTTTTTCATTGTAAATTTTAGCATAAGCATCCAGCTTCGGAGCGTCCACCGCCAGATCAACTCGCACGGCCGTGGATTCGAGATTGGCCATCCCGACTCTAATGTCAAACTGGGCTTGACCGACGGAAGGCTTGTTGATAATCCGCTCCAATTTTCCAGTGGAAATAAATACTTTGTTATCGAAGGATTCTTCGTTTTTACAGGCTGTAAAAAGGGTGAGCAACACCAATACTAACCCTAAAGAATAAATGTGTCTTTTTCTCATGGTCTTTATTTTACTTTGATTGCCGGATTTGTAATTTGAATAGCTTCGCGGCTATATTGATAGCTCTTCAATACATTGAAATAGTCATAAGCCAAATTTTTATAACCTATACCAGCGATGTGAATACTATTCTGTACGGCTGCTGCCCATCGAGCAGTAGCGATGGACGAACGGCTTCCGTTTTGGAAATAACCCAATTTGGCCTCATCTGCTTTATACGAAGTCATACTTGCTAGAACGATAAATTTGTCTGTCGGTATGCCGTCCACCGTTGCTGACAGGAGCGTATAGCTCAATCCACCAGTATCGACTGCATTTTCTGTGGGCAGAACAATGTAGCTTGCACGCTTTAAAATATCTTTGTTGATCAGGTTTTGCGGACTACCTTTAAAAAATAGACTTTTACCCGTGTTTTTTGTCAACCATGGATTTATAATCTGAAAGAAAAGATTCTCTTCTGCTTCCAGCTGCTCTTTTTCTTCCGGTGTCAGGTGCATCTGTTCTTTGCCCATATAGGAAAGTACCAGGCCCTGATAGGGAAATTTATCCACCGCCAATAGTATTGAACTCACGGTGTCGGTTAAGAAATTCTGAAACGTCACCGTGTTGTTTTCTTTTTTGGCGTAAGCAGTTTTAATTTGATTAAAATCAATCTCAAAAATTACTTTGCTCCCTTTCTTATTCAACAGATCGTTCATTTCACCTACTTCTCGGTCTACCAGATCCACAGGCGATTCCAGTACGATATAATCTAGGCTATCCGGAACTTTTGAAAAATGATCGCCCTGACTGGAGGGTGTCTTTTTATTGTTATTAAACCAGCCCATATTAATGGTATGCGGGCTGGTTTTGTAAGCTCGTAAATCTTCTAAATACTTAGCATAGAGCGCCGGATTTTGTTCTTCTATATCCGGACTTGCTATTTTCAGCGGCTCTGCTTCCGTCCATTTATTGCAGGAGACCATACCAGCCGCCGTTGCTCCAAGCAACAGGGCCAGGCTATATTTCTTTATCTTGAATAGTATTAAGTTCATAATGCAACGATTATTTTTTTACCCACCAAAGATCTGTTCCCATATTGTCGGCGCCTTTTAACAGGTTGCTGACGGCTTCGGTTACATTCTTGTTATTTTCTGTATACTCTTCCTGCGGATAAGGCAGACGACGAGCCATTCGTTTGCTGTCCACACGACCACCGCTGTTATTGACCATGACTTCCATTAACTTTGGATATCCTGTACGGCGATATTCTGTCCATGCTTCTACACCAAGCGGAAAATTGGCTATCCATTTCTGGGTAATGATGCGTTCCATTTTTTGTGCCGTCGTACTACTCTCTTCCCATTTAACTGTAATCGTGCTCGGTAGCCCTGCATAAGAAAAGACACCCAGGGGATCGATATATGCCGCGGGCTTATTGCTGCTGTTGTTTAGATAATCATCAGCTCCATTGACATTCCATTGCATAAAGGATAGACGGATTCCCTGATTATATAGGGTAGCGGCATCTGTGCCCCTCATATTCCATCCCTTTAAAGCAGCCTCGGCCTGTAGAAACGATGTTTCGGCCGCGTTAAACCAGAGCAGCTTATCCGTCTCAGTCACATTCATATTAGCATATTGTTTGGGGATGTCTCCACTCGGGATCTGTATTCCCGAACGTAGACCATGAAAGCCATTGCTGACAGTGCCACCAAAGGTTGAAGGGGTAAAATATTTGGCTCTCCGGGGATCTGCATATCCATTCATGTAGGAGGTGATATCTGCCGAAACACGTGAATCTCCATTGTTATATTCGTACATGATCACACGAAAGGGATTTCTGTTGATTGGCTTCACAAAGGCATTGTCGGCATTGTCACGGATGACGCCGATTTCGTGATTAACGGCCTCCTCGGCCTTCTGACGTGCTTTCGTAGGACTGACCTCGGAAATATGCATGGCAAGACGGAGTTTAATGGAATTGGCCAGTTTGATCCATTGCAATACATTACCGCTATACACCAGATCCGCCTTGCTAGAGAAATTCTGGGTCCTTCGTTCTGTCAATATCTTGATCGCATCATCCAACTGGGTAAATAGGAGATCATATACTTGTTCCTGGGAATCGTAGGGTGCCTCCAACGCTCCATTTTCACCAACTTTGGAGTAGGGTATAGGGCCGTAAATATCAGTCACACGAGACACTGCCAGCACTTTGATGATATCGGCAACAGCGTGGATAGAAGGATCACTTGAAACCTGTCTTATGGTTTTGGTCTGCACAAATAGCTTGGGCAATATATCATTAAACGGTACTCGGGACCAGCCATTTTCTGGATTGTAGGTCGCAAAGTTCTTCCCATTGAATCCATTATTGGAGTCTGCCAGATAGCCACCCATTGAACCGCCCAATAAACATTCAATAAATTGATTGGCGTTGACATCCAAAGGCACCACCCAGGCCTGTAGCCCGATCATTGCGGAGGAAAGCACATAAGCATCGCGCTCAACTTCCTCTGCTGTGGCACCGGCTGGATCAGTATTATATTTTTCAAAGTTTTTAGTACAGGAGAAAAGCGTGGCTGACGATAGCAGCACTCCCCAAAATAAAATCTTATATCTTTTCATAACTGTTATATATTTTAGAATTAACATTTGACGGATATACACTTAATCTTTTGGTAAAAAATAGTTCCATAATGAATTAAAATTTAAGACGAACGTTAAAGCCTAAATTCCGTGTACTCGGCGTCATAAAATAGTCTATTCCCTGATAATAGTTGCCTGTACTTGCTGTCGATTCGGGATCAAAAGGTGCCTTATTATAAATCATGAGGAGATTACGTCCTACCAGATTTACACTTAATGCGGCTTTGTTGCCCAAAAGTGATTTCGGAAAAGTATAACCAACTGTTGCTTCCTGCAGGCGCACATTGGTAGCACTATAAGTATAGAACTGCGGGATTCCCGAATTTGCGCCTACAACATTATAATAGGCTTCTGCATCGACAATGTCTGTACCGTTGACAGTAAAACCGCCATGGTCACGGGCTTGTGCCGAAGCTTCAGAAACACCATAGTAATCCATATAAGCTTGTGTTGCGGAATAGACGACTCCTCCAAAACGTGCCGCAAGCGTAAAATCAAGCATCCAATTTTTATATTGAAATGCATTTCGCCAGGCCATATTGGATTTAGGGAATATACTACCCAAATAAATATCCCCAACAGTGTTGCTGTTGACCACTTTGCCATCAGCTGTTACGTAGACTTTACCATTGTCGTCTCGTAACAAATCCGATAACGAGTAGAGGTCGCCTAGGGTCCCCCCTTCTTTAAGAATAAACCTTGCCTGTGAAAGTCCGCCGACATCCAGGCGGTTTTTATTGATTACAGCACCAGTTTCCGGATGTACATAACCTCGGACCAGCTCCTTGATCTTATTGCGATTTACCGTGAGGGTATAGTTCGAATTCCATTGCAATGCACCCCATTTCTTTTCGTAACCGAGGCCGACTTCAATACCCCTATTCACGACTTTACCTGTCTGTACATATAGCCGGTTGTATCCTGAAGATACCGAAAGCTGTGGGTTAAAAGTCTGATTGAGGGTGGTTGCATGATATAGTGTAAGGTCCAGATTAAATCCATTCAGAAATTTAGCATTCAACCCTACCTCAGCCGAATTGGTACGCTCAGGTTTAAGATCGCTGATCGGATAATGCGACAGGCCTTTATATTGCTGGGTGGCTACATCCCACTCATAGATCGGATTGGCCAGAAATTCCGGAAATGGTCTTCCTACTGAAGCGTAAGATGAACGTACTTTGAGGTACTGAAAAATATCCGAGATATCCACTAGCTGTGAAATCACCGCCGTCGCACCTATTGACGGATAGAAGAAAGATGAAGTTGTGGACTTGGGCCCTGCAAGATTGGAGTGCCAGTCGTTTCGGCCTGTAGCTGTTACGAAATAGGTGTTTTTATAACCGAGTTCCACACTGGCAAATACCGACTGCGACTCCCGGCTACGGTCAATCATAGGGGATTTTTTCCGGTCATCAATCTGGGTGATATCAAACTTGTTGGTCAGACCATTTTCGAGAATAGGTCCTCTGATGGGTAATGAGCTCGTTTTGTCATGCAGGATAATACCACCTAGGTTAGCCTGTAAGCTAAAATCATGGAATGACTTGTTGATGTTGGCCATGATATCACCATAGTATTGTGTTGATTTTTGTTCGTCAAGACCGAAGAAGCCATTTTTTGACCCCTCAGTGATCGTCGTATTGGTACTGGCATAGAGCTTTTCAGTAAACCTGCCAGTGGTATTGTCCATTCGGCCACGGGTAGATAGGTTTAACCAATCGTTTACCTGATAACTCAGGCTGGCATTGATCAAATAACGATCCTTTTTAGTTTCCCTGAGATTACGGTAGTTGATCCAATAAGGATTTTGTCCGACCACTTCATTTAGTCCCTGTGGCCAGTATTGTTCGTTAATCTTGCGCTGCACATTATAACGTTCGTACATCCGGATGGCTTCCCAATCATCCCCACGAGGGAATAGGTACGCGGTAGTCAGGGGGTTAGAATAGATCCCTTGATTAGTCATATTGAGATCGCGCTGCTTGATATAGTTCAGCCCTGCGTCCAATGTAAGCTTATCGTCCAGGAATTTAGCTGTATTACGAAAAGTAAAATTATAGCGGTCGTATTTATTATTGGGCACGATTCCCATTGCATTGACTGCTCCTGCCGAAACGTAGGTCTGATTTTTATCCGTTCCTGTAGATAAGGAAATCCCTTCGGTAGCGACAACACCGGTACGGAAGTAATCTTTAACGGGCGAATAATTGTAGTTATTTACGTCCGTCAATGCCGCTCCCCAGCTTTTATCATTCACTCCCGCGGCCAGGCTGGAACCTGTACCATAGCGATTTTGGAATGATGGCAGCACAAAGGCGTTCTGAAATTGGGTATTCTGTGTCAGGCTCAAGGAAGTTTTTCCGGCGACTCCTCTGCGCGTATTGATGACGATGGCACCATTTGCAGCATCTGATCCATAGAGGGCTGCAGCAGCAGCTCCGGTCAGCACCGACATGGATTCGATATCTTCTGGATTAAGATCTGCAATACCTTCGGAAGTACCTGTCGAGGAAAACTCAGATCCTTCAGTCGACTTTTTGTTGAACATCGGGATACCGTCTATGACGTAAAGTACGTTATTGTCCTGTTCAATGGTCTTAGCACCACGCATGACTACTTTGGCTGCTCCACCGATACCACCTGAACTGCTATTGATGGTCACACCGGCAATCTTGCCGTTGAGTGAGTTGATCATATTGGCATCGCGGACCTGTGTGAGGTCATCACCTTTCACTTGTTGAACATTATAGCTGAGCGCCTTTTCGGAGCGTTTAATCCCCAATGCAGTCACAACAACTTCGTCGATGGTCGCCTGTTCCTGAGCGAGCTGAACCTGAATTTCCTTGTTTAACACGCTTACAGTAACTTCTTGTGGCACATAGCCAACATAGCGTATAGCGAGCACATCTCCAGGTCTGACATCAGGAAGGGTAAAAATCCCCTCGGCATTTGAGCGGGCGCCTTTATTGCTTCCTTTTATCGTTACACTCGCTCCCGCCAGCGGCTTACCTGTCTGGTCCACAACCTTCCCTTGAAGGGGCTGTTGTTGTATGACCTTCGGTGTTTGCACTGCGCTGCCGAACGTATCCTTTGCCGGCAAAGCTTTTATCAGTAAAGTATTATCCTTTTGTTCGTAGGACAGTTGTTGCCCCTGAAGCAACATGTTCATAACCTGTTGCAGGGGTGCATTTTTGAATTCGACATTCAGCAGGCGATTGTCATCCAAAATCTGACTGGAATACAGTACATTAAAACCAGTCTGTTTTTTGATTTCCCGAATGAGGTCTATGGCTTTGATCCGTTGCTTGCGCAATGTGATATTTGCCTGTCCCGCAGCTGATATGGAAATCTGAAGCATAAGCATAGAGATGCCTATAGTTCTTATCATTTGAAATGATTTAAACCACATAATTACGTTGGATTTTAATTGATTCTATTGAGTTTATAAAAGCTATAACTGCCCCGAAGGGACTTTTTGGTTATTGATTACTAATCACAATTGTTCGGTTTTTGATCTCAAAATCAAGTTTTGAGGTGACGCTCAAGAGATGAAGGACTTCCTCAACCTTTGCATACCGGGATATCTCACCATTGAACATCACTTTCTTCGTGTCCACATCTTTAAACGTATATTGAACGTTGTACCATCTGCCTATGCGTTCCATGATTGAAACTAGATTTTCATTTCTGAAAATAAAGGAATTATTTTTCCAATCCACAAAATCGTTCACATCGACATCCTTCACGACAATACGATCGGCTTCCACCCTCGCCTGTTGTCCCGGACGCAGCTTTTGTGTCTTGTTGACCAATACTGACCCCTCAAGCAATGTCGTCAGTTTTTGAGAGGAATGATAGGTATTCACGTTAAAAACAGTGCCCAATACTTGGATTTCCTGCTGATCTGATTTCACTATAAAAGGACGTCTCGGGTCTTTGGTGACATCAAAATATCCCTCACCCTTTAATTCAACAACACGCTTGGGCTGATGCTGCATATTAACCGCAAACCGTAAAGACGATTCGGCATTTAGGGTGACTTGAGATCCATCGGGAAGAATCACTTCATACTGACCACCTCTTGGAGTTTCGATGCTATTGTAGCCAGCTCCAGTAACAAGATTAGGGTCTATTTTATACTGCAATCGGCCGGCAGCATTTTTTGTGATCACAACGCCCTGATCTCTTGTCGCTTCGGCATTATTCGGTGTCAGTGCAATCTGGCGGCCATCGCTCAAGGTTAATACAGCTTTATTCTCACCAGGTAAAATTTCATTTGCCAGCAATTCAGCTGCAGAATCCTTTAGTGTCTGACGTTGAAGGATAAAATAGCCACCAATAGCCAGGCAAAATAGTACAACTGCCGCCGCAGCCCAACGGTAGTATACGGGTATTCGGACCTTTTTGATTGATTTAGGATTAGCCTTGGCGTCGATGTACCGCCATACCCGTTCTTTATCCTGCGGACTGAACGACTCTTCATTGATAACTTGTTGCTGCTCGAACCACAATTCCAATAGCTGCCGTTCTTCGACAGAACAGGTACCCTTTGCATACTTATCCAGTAATAGTTTTATTTTATCCTTGGTCATAATTGATTATTTTTTTCCCCTAATCAAATACATGTTGCACAAGTATCCCTTATGGGGTATAAAAAATTTCAATTATTTTTTTTCGTAGAGATAGGCAATGATAACGAGCCCCTCAATGGTCTTATGTCCAAGCTTATAGCGGAAAATCTTAAGAACATTCTGAACCTGTTTACGAACTGTCTTTTCGGAAATCCCCAATTGTTCAGCAATTTCTTTATAGGTTAGATGTTCTTGTCTGCTCAGGCGAAATACTTCTTGGGCTCGTGGTGGAAGTTTTTCTAACTGACGGTCCAAAAAGTGTTGCAGCTCTTTTTCCTGGATTTGCCCTAAAATTGGATCATAGAATGGTGTCACAAAATTGATTATGCTCTGGATGTGATTATCCCTGTATTTCTTCTTCCGCAACTGATAAAGCGCCTGCTTACGGACGGACATGTAGAGCCATGCGCCGAGATTATCAATCTGAATAACTTCCCGCCGTACCCAAAGTGCAGAAAAAACTTCCTGAATGATATCTTCACGATCCGCTGTATCGAGCTCGATTTTTTGTGAGAAGCTATATAGTTTGGCGGCAAACCGGTTATAGACTTCGGTGAATGCTGCATAATCTCCCCGTTGTATTTCGGAAAGCAATTCCTCTTCGGACCAACTGAAATAGTGTTTATCAGCGTTTCCCATTCTTTTCACGTTAAGTTTATAAGCTATTTATTTACAGTAAATATAACAGATATCTAAGAAGATCGGAAATTATGCTATAGCCAATCTGAATTTCTTTATTGCCAATATTATAACCGGGCAGAGCAAATTGTATTTTACCGTCTTGCGTAACAGGATACTCGTAGATTCTATTCCGGTAACTCAATACCAAATAGCATGGTTGGATTCTAACAGCTGTATTGTACAAAAAAAATCATATTTTTAATCTATATTATTCTTAATAATAAGAAAACAAAAAATAATAATCTAAATCTATAAAACTAAATGTTAAACATGGTGAGATCTATGAATCCGGGACATCGGTTGTTAATCCTATTGATTTTTATCAGTAGTCAGTTCAGCTGTTTTGCCAGCACAGCAACTACTTATTTTCAATTAAAGGTTTATCACTTCCAAACCACAGAACAGGAACAGGTGATCGATGGTTTTCTTGAAAAAACCTACTTGCCAGCTATGCACAAATTAGGATTTAAAGAGATTGCCGTTTTCAAACCGATTGACAATAAGGATAAAACAGATAAATTAATTTACGTATTCAGCTCATCGGCTAATCTTGAAAAATATGCGAGTCTTGAAGTAGATATTTTAAAAGATAAAAGATATTTAGCATCGGGAAAGCAGTACTTAGAGGCCGCATATAACCATCCTCCCTATTCAAGGATTGAAACGATTTTAATGAAAGCCTTTGAGGGGATGCCATTTCTTTCTCTTCCAAAATTAAACGCAGATAAAAGTGAACGTATTTACGAACTGAGAAGCTATGAAGCGCCAACGGAAAAGTTATCCGCAAATAAAATCTCCATGTTTAATAATGGTGAGATCGATATCTTCAAAAAACTGAATTTTAATGCTGTTTTTTATGGTCAAGTTATTGCAGGTAGCACAATGCCTAATTTAATTTATCTTACGACTTTCGAAAACATGACAGAGCGCGATGCACATTGGAAAGCTTTTGGACCTTTGTATAAACCAATGGCTGACATGCCACAATACCAGAATAATGTTTCTAAAAACGTAACTACCCTTTGTAGGCCAACAGATTATTCAGATATATAATAAAAATAAGGAACTGTCCTTTGAAAAAATTGGCCAGTCCTTTCCGAATGAATCTTAAAAAAAGAGGATATAAAGAAGCGCCCTTAGGAGTTAAAATGTCCGGCAGAAACCAGATTGGTCCAAACCGGAATGATCTAAGCAAAAAACAGAAAAGAAATTTGATAAAATCACTTTAAGCATGAAAATAATTTTTACTGTACTTTTAATTAGCCTAATGGCAATTACATATGGACAAGCGTCAAAAGAACAACATTTTGATTTAGTTGACTTCAACAAAAAGAGAGAAATTGCCGAATGGCTGTACAAATATGACATGATTGCTTGGCAAACTTCGGACAGTGTCTTAGCCCAGGACAAAAAAGACTTGGCGCGATTGGGGGGAGAGTGGTTTTGTTTAGAAAAAGACGGCATCTGGCATGCAGTTTATGGAAGGTATCAAAACAATGCTTTTGACCTTGTATTTCACTTTAAAGTTGACAAAACCGGTCAGGTAAGAAAAACTACAGAAATAATCGACACGACGTTGACACACCGCTTTTCTAGGGCATTACAGACCGCAGCAGGCCTGATGAAACAGTACAATGAAGGTGTCAATTTGAAATTTAATCAATATATCAGAGAAAATGCAGATCAAACAATTTCCGTCTGGATTTTGCCTGCATTTCAACCTAATCAAACTGCTGTCTACGGAGGAGAATTTTGCTACACTTTTGACCCCAGTGGAACGAAAATACTGAAAGATGAGAGTTATTTTAAGGGACAATTTAAGGGTTTCAAAGTTGACAAGCCTCGAGAAATAGGACTTGACTACCCGGAGATGGAAAAGCCTTCATTAGGAGCGATATTTTTTGCGTGGTATTACAAATCCTACTTTACAAAAATTATTATTGAAAATTCGCAAAATATTAGCTTACTTCTTAAAACTGACAACGGCTGGGATTGGATACATGGTCCTAAAGAAGCCGAAAATGACTCTAATGAGGATAGATAGTCTATTTATTAAATTAATCCTACGGATAAAAAAAATGAATATCATAAAAAGAAGTAATAACTTAGAAATATGCGTTCGAGTATTTTGAGATCAAAGAGGATAACGGAAATATGCTAAAAAAAATCAATAACAGGTTTAGTTTTTTATCTTCAGTTGAAAAAGGAGCAATCCTTTTGAGCATAATACTATTGATTACCTCCCTGACGATGCCCGCTGTCTTTGTCGATCGCGGTGGGGAATATCCTGAAGAGATAGGTAGTCTAGTCATGTTTTTAATGGGCTGGTTATCGCCTCTAGCTGGAGCTATTGTATTATTCCTATTTTGGTGTGCTAATCCGATCTATCTGCTTTCCATTTGTGCCACATTAAACCGTAACAAAAAAGCTGGATTTTATATAAGTCTAATTCCCTGCTTAGTCGCGCTCGCATTCACACAAATGGACAAAATTATGACCAGTGAATCGGGATCCGAATCGACCATAACATCACTAGGTCCCGGTTATTTTTTATGGCTGAGCAGTTTCCTTATCTTAACCATTGGAATTGGAATAAAATTGAAAATTTAACCCATTGGCTTAATGGTCAACAAGCCCCCCTGTTTTGCGATAAGCTTCAAATATCCATTTTTTTTACGTTCGATCTTAAATCCATTATTTTGGACTTCACGGTAAGCAGCAAAAGGTAATTTCAAGATGGTTTCCCCTCCTTTTTCGGCATAGATCTTCACTTCGGAAACCAATCCATCCACGCGTTTGGCACTCACCAAAAATGCTCCTTCTGCACGCAGCTGATCAAAAGTAATGTTCTTCCACGCTGCTGGTACAGCAGGCATAATCTCAATAAAGCCAGCATAGCTTTGCAAAAGCATCTCCTGTATGCCGGCCGCAAAAGCAAAATTCCCCTCCAAAGTAAACGGACGATACGTAAACTTAGATAGGCCTGATTTTGTCTGGTCGCCATTCAAATGGAAGCTATTGATCGAACAAAATGCTTCAGCAAAAATCTTCAATGCCCTAGCCGCCCCCGCTCCGTCTTTAGCTCTTGCCTTAAGGTTCCCCAACCAAGAATAAGAGTAACCACACCAATAATCCGGTCCCACAGCGTCCAGTTGTGCTATGCTATGACGGATGATAGACTGCGCTTTAGCCCCATCCTCCCATTTGATTAGTCCTAAGGGATGAATTGCCATCATATTGGAAAAATGGCGATGTGACTGATTATAATCCATCGATGGCGCAAACTTAAATTCATCATTAGCTGTCAACGCATAGTCGCCAAACTCATTCAAAATAGTAGTCCAATGTGCGGCTTCACTTGTAAGGCCAAGATCTGTAGCCAATTTCGCAGCGATTCCAAAAGTATACTTCATCAATGCCAGGTCGTAATTTGTATTCTGCAAAAACCAAGCGTTCAGACTATTATCATTGATCTCCGGACTCGCACTAATTTCCAATTGACGGTATCCCCGGACATCTTTAACCGTCAGCTTTTCCAATAAACTAGCAGTCTTTTTCAGCCATGGGTATGCCTTGTTCTTCAAAAATTCTCGGTCCATACTATATCGCCATTGCAGGTAATAATGCTGTGCGAGCCAAGAAGATACCGTTGGTGATAATGAATACTGTATCCATCCACCCATTTCAGTACCATCCAAAGTTGTCACTCCAGGCACTGCTAGACCATCTATACCGAAAAACATCTTGGTATAACGTAGATAATTGTCTTTGTTCTCTTCTAAATGATTGATATAACCCATTGCTTCGTCCAGATGATTAGCACTATAAGCGGGCCAATAACTCAACTGTGTATTGAGATCGTGATGGTAGTCACCTTTCCATGGCGGTATCCGTCCATTATCGGCGGTCCATACACCTTGCAGTGAAATAGGTGGCGCATCTTTACGGGCCAACGAACCCAATTTATACTGTTCAAGATACCATTGTTTTTCCAACTTTTGATCGGGAATCTGTATTGCGGACTTGCTCCAGAAGGTTTCCCACCAAGAGCTATGAGCTTTCAAATCTTCCTTGAATGATTTTGCAAGTGCAGTTTCGGTTATATGAGAGGCTTCAGTCACGACCTTATTCGGGTAATGACTGGAGATCGTCCAGACTCCCTCTACGATAGTGTTTCCGACTTTTTTCCATCTGACCGAGATGATATACTGAAATCCTCCCCATCCTTCCTGCCGATAGGTGATGTGGTCACCGTTGCGTTTGATATCTCCTTGTTTATAACCCAATCGAGCCAAATCATCTCCACCTACGGGATTTCCTGATACTGTCACATCACCTTGGTACCGAGGTGATGCGATTTGTGGCTCAAAATTATCTTTTACATTTTCAAACCGGAACCATCCATATTGTTTCTCAGCATTTACGAAGGTTTGAAGTTTTGTTCCGCCCGACCACTGTACCTCACAAAGTGCATTGTTTAACGAAAGATGCGCGCGCCTTACCTCGCCCCAACCTTTAGTATCAAACTCCAATGCCCCTCCGGGTATTTTGGTCGGCCCAGGCTCTCGATCATATGGCTCGTCAAAATACTCCTGAACGGGCCGATAATCCTTCTTCTTAACCTGATCAATAATCCATTGAAAACTAAATTCTTTTCTATGCAAGCCCTTCATCGGACGCATATCCCACAGGTCTGCCCTATCCAATGAAAAACGAAGTTTGTCTTGCTTTTGCCAGACCAATGCTCCTAACCACCCATTACCTATAGGTAAAGCTTCGTCCCATTGATTTGCCAAAGTAGTAAACGAAAGATCATGCTCGGCTTTCGTTTGAGCCTTTGATAGCAATGTGAACAGGAAAAAAAAGAGTCCAAAGCTAATGGATAGTTTTATATTCATAATTTATTAGGGTTATTACGATCATAAACTTACTATTTACGACTGAAAATCCAGTAAACGTAACTGATAAATCACATTAATCATCAAGAATGCTTCATTCGAGGCAGCGTTTTTTCCGTTGCCATTAAATTGAATTATTTTTTTTATAATTGTATTATTATGAAATGGATAGCAACATTCTTATTAGTTGTCATATTTGCTCTTTTCATGGTCCCATGTGGTGATACCAGTATGAATAGTAGTCGTATTGGTTCAACAGAAAATGAAATAGTTCATGATCATAATTCGAATGAAGATGATATCTGTACACCCTTCTGTTATTGCTGTTGCTGTGGTAGTTTGGCGCTGAACACACAATTTATCCCCCACAAATATAGTATCCTGCCAATATTGTTTTTTTCAAAAAGAAAATTAAAAAAAACACCTTCTTTTTTTGCAGATTATTTAAATAATATCTGGCAGCCTCCAAAGTTCTATTGTTAATACCATACCTTTCCCTCTTCCGCTAGTTGGAAAATTTATTCCCGTAAAAAAGATTGTAGTGATGATGATCTAAAATATGCTGATCTACATTTTCTATGTATACCACAATCTCTTTAATCGGGTAAACTAGCACAAATTTTTAAGAAGATCCAGAAGATTTTTCTTAAAAACTGTACGAAAGTGATGTTTATTTATCATTTCAACTCTCTTTATTATTGAATTATGTTATTAAATCGAAAAATATCTATTTGGTACTTCATCAATGAAGTAAAAAAACCTGTTTTTTTTGTTTGTCTGTTTGGTCTTTTCATTAGTATTATGGATTTGCTTCCAATACTGCAAAAAATTTCTATTCCCCCAAGTATCCCCGCTCTCCTCGGTACAGCTGTTTCTCTACTACTTGCTTTTAGGACTGCGCAATCTTATGAGCACTGGTGGGAAGCACGCACAATATGGGGAGCTATAGTGAATGACTCTCGTACCCTTTTAAGGCAGATTATTCAATTTGTACCTGAGAACAACAATAATATGATCCGAGAATTTGCCGACAGGCAGATTATTTGGGTTTATGCGCTTGGAGAGTCCCTCCGGAAGCAGTCTTATTCACCTTCAGTCCAAGCTTACCTTTATATCAATGGAATCAGAGGACAGAATATACCAAACATATTGCTGGACAAGCATTCGGAGATGGTAAAACAACTTGCAAAAGATGGAATAGTAACAAATTTTAATCAATTTCAACTTAATGAAACGATAGCTCGACTATGTGATAGCATGGGAAAATGCGAACGAATCAAAAACACAGTTTTCCCGAGATCTTATAGCTTATTAGTGCATACATTGATTTATGTCTTTGCGGCTATATTACCTTTTGGAATGGACGACTCCCAATTAATTGTAGAAATTGTCATAACCATGCTTTTATCTATCGTCTTTGTGGCCATTGAGAAAACAGCCATTATCATGCAGGATCCGTTTGAAAACACGCCCGTAGATACTCCTATGACTGCACTTGCACAAACAATAGAAAGCAATATTCGGGAAATGACAGGAATGGAAAATGTACCGGTAAAGAATAAACAGCAACTTTATTATCAGATGTAAAATTTCGTCGCCTCAAGTGAATTTGTATTAAAATTTGGTGTATTAAATCGAGCTATTAACATAGGTAAATAGCTCGATTTTTTGTATTAAAAAACCACAGCTATCCACAATTGTCAAATATACACTTTTCGGCCTCCCCTTTGCCACAACAGTCATATCTCCTTGATAACCAAGTATTGCAAAAGCGCAAATGATATTACAAAAAAATATAGTTGGTAACTATATGAAAATGACAGCACTACCTCTTACCTCGAGAGACTTCGGGGGTTGATATCTGATCGGATACCAACGGAATTTTGATAGGTCTAAATGGCCAAATTCATTTTGTTGGACCAGCTGTTTTTAGATCAACTGGACGACATATCTATCTTGAATCTAAGATATTTTTATAGAAAGATAAGATCGTTGACAAGATTTAGCAACGGATTGAACAATGGCTTCATAACAAAGTAAATTTTAAAAAATGGAAAAGAAAAAGTTAACAAATCGAACGGGTGCACCTGTAGCTGATAACACAAATATTTTGACAGCAGGGGCTCGTGGACCTGCACTTTTGCAGGATGTGTGGTTTTTGGAAAAGATGGCGCATTTTGACCGTGGTGTCATTCCGGAAAGGAGAATGCATGCAAAAGGCTCGGGTGCTTATGGCAAGTTTACAGTAACACACGATATAACGAAATATACCAAAGCAAAACTTTTTTCAGAAATAGGGAAGGAAACTGATCTTTTCATGCGCTTCTCTACCGTCGCAGGAGAACGTGGGGCCGCAGATGCTGAAAGGGATATCCGAGGATTCTCCATTAAGTTTTATACCGAAGAGGGAAATTGGGATCTTGTAGGGAACAATACGCCGGTATTCTTTCTACGAGATCCATTACGATTTCCAGACCTTAACCAAGCTGTGAAGAGAGATCCCAAAACCAACATGCGAAGCGCAGACAACAATTGGGACTTCTGGACATTGATCCCTGAATCGCTTCATCAGGTAACAATAGTGATGAGTGATCGGGGTATCCCAAAATCGTATCGAACGATGCACGGTTTCGGTAGCCACACCTTCAGTTTCATCAATGCAGACAAAAAACGATACTGGGTCAAATTCCATTTCAAGTCTCAACAGGGGATTGAAAACTTGACCAACGAAGAAGCTGCTATTTTAATTGGAAATGATAGAGAGAGCCATCAAAGGGATTTGATGGACAATATCAACAATGGAAATTTTCCTAAATGGACATTGTATGTACAGATCATGAATGAGGAGGATGCTTATTCATATCACATCAATCCATTTGATCTCACAAAAGTTTGGCCCCATGGGGATTATCCGCTGATTCCGGTCGGTGAGCTGGAGTTAAATAGAAATCCAGAAAATTACTTTGCAGAAGTGGAACAGGCCGCCTTCAATCCAGCTGCGATCGTGCCCGGAATAGGATTTTCACCAGATAAAATGTTACAAGGCAGGTTGTTTTCTTATGGTGATACCCAACGCTATCGCCTCGGAACAAATCACCATCAAAGACCTGTCAATGAACCGAAATGTCCCTATCACTCCTATCATCGGGATGGTCCAATGCGCGTTGATGGAAATTATGGTGGTACCATCGCTTATCAACCAAACAGCTTTAATCAATGGGAAGATCAACCCGACTTTGACGAACCGCCATTGAAAGTGACCGGCGAAGCTGCACATTGGGATCATCGAGAAGATCAAGATTATTTTAGTCAACCCGGTGACCTCTTTCGATTGATGACAACAGAAAAAAGAAAATTGCTTTGCACAAATACAGCCAAAGAGGTGGGCAAAGCAAAGCAGTTTATCCAAATTAGACATGTCAGAAACTGTTATAAGGCAGATCCTGAATATGGGAAAGGTGTCGCTGCAGCATTGGGTCTATCCATGGAGACCGTTTTCGAATACGAAGGATATGAAATGAAAAGGTTTGAATCCATATAAACAAACGAAGACCGGTGGAATAGACCGGTCTCCGCTTAATAATTTTGATATAGAAAGCTTCTATTAATAGATAGCCACTTCAGCCATAGCTGCATTTTGCGTACCATCAAATGCAGATTTGAAGATCAGTTTAAAATAACGGAATGATTTCACTGCTGGCAAAGCGACATTTTGTGGAGTGACGACATTTTGTAGCACAAACTGACCTTCACTATTCCAATTTACATTATCCGGGCTCACCTGGATCTCTACATCTTTCACTCTTCGCGAACCATTTCGCTGTGTAAAAGTAAAGCCTGTTACAGCAGTATCTTTTTTCATATCAATGGTAATAAAATAGGGGTATGTACCTGGGTTGCTCGACCATCTAGAATGCCAGTAACTCGCAGCATTACCATCGATCATATTTGCAGCTCTTCCATTTTCGGAAGCTGTCTCTTGATTGGTATAGCCTATAACGAGCCATTTGTTTTCCCAATTTGGATCGTCAGTTTTGCTCGTAAGATCTTCTGCAGGTGTTGGTAAATTGAGATTTGTGATTTCTGTATAGACTGATTCACTCACTTTAAGCCCCCATTTACGGAAAAAGGCACTCAGATTCTTCCCAGAAATAGTACAGGCCTTCAACATAAAATAACGCATCTGTTGTTCCCTTGTTGAAAACGTCGCTTGTTCGGTGCGTGTTTCCTTATGCAAGGTCTGGTAAAAATTATCGCCAAATGCCAACCACAATTGTTGGAACATCGCCAACCGAACAAAAAGCGAGGTACTACTTGCATTGAAATCTTTTTCAACGTAGGGAATTATCAAATAATCCATCGCATCAACCCAAACGTTATCTCGCGTCAGTCGAGATGTTACATGTCCCATTTTTCGCTCTGCTGCAAGGGAATAAATATTAACGGTAACCTCGCCAAGTGCATCCCAGGTCCAGGCTCCTTGTTGATGCATATGTCCTAATTCGTGCCACGGTCCCCATCCATTATTACGTGCTCCGTCAACAGTCAATAATATATTCATTGCACTACTGATATAAGCAGTACGATACCACGTTGCTACCATAAAATAGTCTGTATTATCGGTCTCTGTCATCAAAAGTTTATGGACATTTTCTTTATGTTCGGCAGAAGAATTGTCAATACCACTTATGGAATATTCTGCTTTGGTAATCTCATCAAAAGTCTGTATCAATTGTTGCTGATTTTCCTGTCTATATTCCAATGCTTTAGTACGAGAAGCCACTAACATCGTTTCATTGCTTTCCAAAATGACATCCGGAGCTGTTGTCCACGTGTCTAACATCGTTTGCCATTGTGCATTTGTCGTCTTTCCAAGGACAAAGTGTGGTGCAGGCCGATGGCCGCTTCTAAATTCAAGCCGAGCTTTACCACTTGCTGTACTATTGTCATTTGAATTATAACGGATGTATAGAAGACCGCCATACTCATCTGCCTGAATGGTATTAACTCCTGCGGTCAATGGAACAACTGTTGGATTCCACTTTGCTTTATACCTAGAATAAGTGCCTATTAAAAGTGTAGGAACACCACTACCATCTTCCAATTGCTCCACATGAATCGTTAGGGTTTCATTGGGAGCAACATAGAATCCTGTTGCTGTAAAATCTGAAGCAGGATTTCGTTGCCCTAACCGTTTGGCCTCCTTTGTCCCAGATGGAACTTCATTAAAAACTTGAATAGTATCATAACTGATCGCTAAACTATCAATCTGGACCTCTTCTATTACAACTCCATTTTTCTGGCACGCAGAAATGATCAAAATAGCTGTCAAAAACCATAATTTAATTGCATTTTTTAACATAATAAAAAAGTTAATGTTATATAATTGATTAAAAAAAATGATATGCTTCTCGCGAATAACACTACTAATTTAGCTAAAATTAAAGTTATTATCACTCTCTTAAACATTATAACTACAGAATTTGCTATCCTACCGGATCTGCAAGGGTATCTCCTGCTTTGTAACAGCCCATTAATAATATGCCCAAATAGAGGAAATATGTTCCCTGTAAGCTTACAATATCACCGGCGGAGCGTTCTTTCGTTTACTGCATCGTATTCGTAATTAAAAATTGATTTGTCCTACCGAAAATAGGGATTTCATTTTTTTCTACTTTCTATTTTTTGTATTTTACATAGTTAATTTTTAAGATCGTTAAATGGAACAATTACTAACAGCTGGTGCTGAAGCACTGAGGAAAGCTGCATTAAATGAAGATGCTAAAGCTTATATTTTGAATAATGAAGCACTTTACAAGCTAATGAAGAAAGCCGCTGACCGATATATTGGCGGTGAAAACCTTACGGAAACCCTAAACAAAGTACAAGCTTCAAATGATATTGGTTTTAAATGCTCGATCGAGTATATGG
This sequence comes from Sphingobacterium sp. BIGb0165, assembly GCF_024810095.1. Classification (NCBI taxonomy): domain Bacteria; kingdom Pseudomonadati; phylum Bacteroidota; class Sphingobacteriia; order Sphingobacteriales; family Sphingobacteriaceae; genus Sphingobacterium; species Sphingobacterium sp. BIGb0165. The sequence continues at coordinate 149,450 of NZ_JANUEB010000006.1, forward strand.
GCGAAAGCACACGGACTATTCAGGAAGCTGAAAAAGCAACTGCTGAATTTTTGGGTATCTGTGATGCAATACAGCAACAAAATCTCAATTCAACGATTTCACTTGACCTTTCGCACATTGGACTGGAAATCTCTGAAAACCTCTGTTATGAAAACCTTTCCAATATATGTGAATCTGCCAAAGGTAAAGAAGTGATCATCAGTGCAGAAGGAACGGAAAGGACTGACCGTATATTAAAGCTCTATCAGAAGGGCTCTAAAGAATTCTCAAACTTGTCCATCACATTGCAGGCTTATCTCCATCGGACAACGGATGATTTTGATGCGATGTGCAAAGAAAGAGGACGTATCCGCATGGTGAAGGGGGCTTTCGAAACAGCCAAAGGCTTATCGCTACCACGTGGCCAGGAACTCAATGAACGCTATCTCTCCTACGTCGAACAGCTGCTTTCAAAAAATCACTTATGCTCCATTGCAACACATCACCATGAAATTCAACAGGGAGTAAGAAAGCTGATTGATAAGCTACAGCCTGAAAAGAAATCCTATGAATTTGAAAGTTTATATGGCATACAGACAGAGCAGCTGGCACAATTGAGAGATGAAGGGTATCCAACAAAACTGTATTTCGTATATGGTCAGGAATGGTATCTCTATCTCTGCAACAGATTAGCCGAATATCCGCTAAATTTATTCAGAGCACTACAGGACATTGTCGAAACACAGTAATCATTTAGGTTATAAATATAAATTTCATTAATGATCAAAAAATTGCTACTACAAGAATATTATGAGTAGTTCAATTCATCTTACAAACACATATCAATAAAAGACAAAAGGCCTTAGAAGGAACTTCGTCTTTCTTTAGATAGGTAAAGTAGTCTTTGTATCCAATTACTGGAGAATTAGGCTTGGAATTTAACCAAGAAAGTGAAGTTTGGGAGAAACTTCACTTTCTTAAATCGGAGTAATATCTAAAGATCTACACCATAATAGATTTCTATTTCCCGATAGACCGACTGATGTGCTCGCTCTATAGCGTCATTCGCAGAATAGCCATATTTAAGATATACATCTAAGTACGCGTTAAAAAGCTGTGTCCAATATCCAGGGCCTCTTCTTCCCTGAGCATCTGTCTGACTATCCAACTTTTGTTTTGACTGAAAATCTAACTGAGGGGTGCTTTCTGCTGAAATCTCTAAACTCTGTTTTGACGCGCTCTGTTGAGCCTTTGCTACGTCAGGGGTCAACGCAGCAAATGATACTACAGCAATGCCTGCAAAAATTAATTTTTTCATATTTCTATCTTTTATAAATAAACTAGTTTGGATGCTTTTAAAATAAGCTAAACCATTAAGCAACTTCTCTATACAGATAAAAATCGGCTTAAATAATTGCTCTTACAACCATGGTTCTATATTTGGAGCGGATACACTTATATCCGTCGCATTTGGAACGAAATATGTATTTCCTGATGTGCTAAAGCGTATCAAAAACGATTAGATTATTAACATTTGAAAAAACAGGATTGATACTTGGGGAGGAGAATGGTTTCATTTGGGATCATCAAGATTAATCATTTTCGACAACTGGCGACATCTTGCTGTCCATGTTTTTTTACGAAAGAATAATTTTTATGAATTGGGGTCATGCGCTCTGGTTTGAAATTTTTTAAAAAAATAAAGTACCCATAGAAACTGGGTGTATCCATAAACCGCATCTTCAATAGGAATGGTGAGTACCCGAATACCCATAAAATCCGCTGGATTATAATTGACTATTGGTGATTGCAATCCTGTTCCCGTGAGTATACCATTGACAGGCAAAAATCCTAACATAAGTACTGTGAAAACCAAAGAGGCCTGGCTAATCCATTGTACCCGCATAACAAAGTGAAACAACAGTAATGTCACTATGGTGACTACAGCAGTCACCAAGGTATATATTCGATCAGCATAGCGAAGTGCTACCACTGCGCATACAATTATACTGACAAAGACAGTAATATTGTTAAAAGCACTAAGATGTTGCCATCTAAAAAATTTATCCAGGCAGAAATAGGTGAATACGCAGGAAAAAGGAATAAAGATAAAAAACAACCATTCCTCCAGAGGCAATCCAGCCAAGACAATGCCCAAGGTATACTTTGTATTAAACCACCAAACACCACGACTGGTAAACCAGACATCCCATGCAATAAAAAACAGGGCAACAATGACCGAAGCTTTTAAAAATGGGACAAACTCTCGATCAAATCGAAGCCGCTTGTCGAAGGAAGCGACAAAACATATTATGACCGTAAAAAATAAAATAAGCGAATAAGTATACTGCATCATGTTTTTTCATTATTACTGTACATTTTAAAGTATTTCAACGGAACATATAAAAAGCCAAAGCATTCTCCTTCTTCCTTGACCAAATGTTTGTGATGCTGCTTGTGGGCACGACGAAGTGCCAAAAAGTATCTATTGTTTGTTTTACTCAAAAATTTGAAACGTTGGTGGATAAAAATATCATGCACAAAAAAATAAGCCATACCATAGAACATAATTCCTAGACCAATATAAAATAGGTAATTATAATCTTTTAACGATCCAAAATACATTAGCGCAATGGTAGGCAATGCAAAGATGACAAAGAAGTAATCGTTCTTTTCCAAAAAACCTTCATTGCTATGATCATGATGGTCTCTATGCAATATCCATAAGAAACCATGCATAATATACTTATGGATAAGCCAAGTAGCACCTTCCATGGCAACAAAAGTGATTAGTACGGTAATAAAATTCATAGGTTTATTCGCTGATGATTTTAAATTTGCGCAGAATTATAAATAAGCAGCCTTGTATCGCAAATAGCTTTTGAGAGCGACATAGGCTTTTTGAGTATTGGGTATTCTAATTCTATTTTCTAAAATTTCCTTCGATGATTTCTTTCGGATCTTTGCAAAAAGTAAAAGATAATATTTGTAAGCCAGATAAACACCAAACTTAGCTGAGGAAGGCAATTTTTTAATGCCCAAAAGTGCTTCTTTAAACTCCTTGTGGATTTCATCTTCAATCTTGCTTTTGAGTACATTATCAAATACAGCCATATCCAAATCTGGAAAATAAGTGCGACCGAGGATATGATAATCATCTTTGAGATCCCGCAAAAAGTTTATTTTTTGAAATGCAGATCCAAGTTTCATAGCATAAGGTTTTAAATCCTCATAGCGCTGCTTATCCCCCTCAGTAAAAACCTGTAAGCACATCAGCCCTACAACCTCTGCTGAACCATAAATATATTCTTTATAGCGATCTGAATTATAGTCTATCTTTTTCAGATCCATCTCCATACTATGCAGGAATTGATTGATAAGGTCAATGTCGATGTCATATTTGCGTACGGTCTCTTGAAAAGACTGCAAAATAGGGTTCAAGGAAATTCTTTCTTCCAAAGCAGCATTTGTTTCTAAATACAGACGCCTCAATAATCGTTGTCGATCATATCCATGAAAACTATCGACGATTTCATCTGCAAGTCTAACATAGCCATAAATTGCGTAAATACTATGACGGATGCTGGGTTTCAAAGCCAAAATGCCAAGCGAAAAGCTTGTACTGTATTTTTCAGTTGTTTTTTTGCTCACTTCATAAGCGAGTTCATCAAATAACTTCTTCATGGTCTTATGATTTATGATATAATTCAATGGCTTCTTTAGCGACTATCTTTCCAGAAATGATGGATGGCGGTACACCAGGACCGGGTACAGTCAACTGACCTGTATAAAAAAGATTGTGCACCTTTTTATTTCTAACCTTTGGTTTCCATACCGCAGTCTGCTTAAGTGTATTAGCCAATCCATAAGCATTTCCACCGTAAGCATTATAATCGTTCACAAAGTCGCTGACACAGTAACTTCGTTTATATGAAATCTGTTCGTATAGATTTTTTGTACCGGTATGCTTTTCCAGACGCTCTAACATTTTCATCAGGTATTCTTCACGTATTTCCTCGTTATCCGATATATCTGTCGCTAAAGGCATCAACAAGAAAAGATTCTCAGCATTCGAGGGTGCAACATAAGTATCCGTTTTGGACGGACAACAGGCATAAAACAACGGGTTTTGAGGCCATTTTTTCTCCCCATAAATACAATCTATATGATCATCTAGATTATGTTCAAAAAATAAAGTATGGTGAATCAGATTAGGAATAGTGGATTTCATACCTAGATAATAAATTAGACTAGAAGGTGCAAATGTCCGGCTTTTCCAATAGGCATCATCATAATTTCTCAATCCTTGGGGTAATAGCGATTCAACATGGTGATAGTCCGCTGAAGCAACAACAAGATCAAACTTTCGATTTTCGCCATTAACTGTGAGCGAAGTGACTGCTTTATTTTCGATCTTAAGTGCTTCAACGCTGTGCCCAAAATGAAAAATTACTCCCTGCTTTTCAGCTACCTGTTGCATAGCCAGCACGAGTTGAAAAAATCCTCCCTTGGGGTAATACGTTCCCAGTGCATAACCACCATAATTCATCAGACTATACAATGCCGGAATATCTTTAGGTGAGGCACCTAAAAAAATGACGGGAAATTCCATCAATGTCCGTAACCTTTCATCTTTAAAATATTTTGCAACGTAAGCCCTAAAGCTTGATAACAGATCTAATTTGAATGCGCTACGCGCAATTTTTGGAGAAACAAACTCCAACCAACTATGGCAAGGTTTATTGACAAAATCACGCATCCCAACTTCATATTTGAATTTAGCTGCCTGCATAAATTTGTCCAGCTTCCTCCCTGCCCCCACTTCAATCCGTTCGAATAATTGTTTTAAATCCTCGTATGATTCAGGCACACTGATCTGTCCGGAATTAAATATCATCTCGAACTGTGGATTCAATGAAACAAGTTCAAAGAAATCAGCCGTGCTATGGCCAAAATCCGAAAAGAAGGACTCAATAATATCAGGCATCCAATACCAGCTGGGTCCCATATCAAATCTAAAGCCTTCAGGCGTAGAAAACTGACGTGCACGCCCACCTGGTTGTACATGTCTTTCAAAAACGTGCACGTCATAACCCGCCTTAGCTAAATAAGCTGCAGCCGAAAGCCCCGAAAAACCTGCACCAATTACAGCTACTTTCTTTTTCATTTTCTTCTGATTTTAGCTTCCTTTATACGTGGAGTACCCGTATGGGCTTACCGTGATCGGAACATGATAATGTCTATTGTCTTTTATTTCAAATATTACCTCGATATACGGATAAAAAGTTTCTATTTTTTGATTTAGAAAGTAACTTTGGGTATGAAATTTAAGCTTGTATATTCCTTTATTAGTGTCTTTTCCAGATAATAAAAAATTACTTATGCGACCATTGGAATCCGTTTTCTCACTGGCCACAGCAGTCCATCGGTTGTCTGGCGCCAACTTCTCCAAATCAACTTTAACATCCTGAGCTGGGTTCCCCTTAGAAATATCCAGAATGTGACTTGACAATTGATAATGAGACTTTTGCGCATAGGTTGTCAATCCAAAAAGCAGGAAAAACAACATAAAAAAATATCCTATTCTACTAATCATCTGTTTCGTTATATTTTAACTTTGTCCAATAATTGTTCTGTCGCAATGTTTTTATCGTAAATCACTTGGTGGAAATCGCTCAGTTTAGTTAACAAGTTGATAAGTATCATTTTTTCCTCATTAGTGAGATCACCCGAAACAATCCGTGTAGCGTGCCGTATGTTTCCCATTTGCTGCTCCAATGCCAATAAACCAGCTTCTGTAATGTAAATCACCTTACTGCGCTTATCCAATTCAGATTCCTCCTGACTTACCCACCCCTGTTTGAGCAAACGATTTATAATAGCCATACCGACCGGCTTTTCGTGAATATTTCGTTTGATCAATTCCATTTTTGTCATCTGCCCAAATGATTTTAGCGTAATCAAATAGATAAATTCCTCTTGGGTAGAAAAATCAGATCCCCAAATTGCAGCTTTTGAATAACTCTTTGCGAACCTATTCATATGTACAATTAGCGTACTGATAACACTCTCCGGACTACGCCCATTTTCTTTACCTTCCCAGTGGGAATCGACAAGCTTATTACTTTGCACATTTACAACCCAGCGCCTAAACCCTTCAGCATCATTGGCATAATTACCATTTATATTATCTGCCTCGAATTGCTCAATCAATGGTAGGATTTCTTCTAAAAGTTTATACTTCATGATACCAAATTAGAACACTAATATACTATTAAAGTTTTATTTATTTTGAAATAATGATTTTTTAGAATAAAAATATACCAAACAACCAAGAATAGGTCTGGAAATGAATTGGTAAAAAACATCAGTATGATGGGGCTTCTCCCTTAAACTAGGATAAGGGTATTTCTTAAGTTTACGGATTCCCATCCCTGGGAAATATGAGTCTTATGCCTGTTGCACCAAATGAGTGGATCAAATTAAAAATTGAGGTAGAAGATAAAACAGCCAAGCTATTTATAGATGACACCAAACCACCTAATCTTATTGTCAATGATCTCAAAATGGGCGCCGATAAAACTGGAGCAATTGGTCTTTTTGTTGATATCGGAACCGAAGGATTTTTCAGGGATTTGAAAGTGACAAGTAAAACTAACGGTATGCAATAGCAAAAACAATAACCAAGAAATAAATTGTATCTTACCCAGAGATTGCTATCCTACTATTATGTCCAAAAAGAACGTCGAAAAGATCAGTCTATTAGTAGAGAAGATTAAAGACTGGAAGAGGTTAAATGATGATGAACTATTTCCGTTAATAAAAGAGTTTGAGAAAATGCCAAGGCTAGAAGTTTCCGCATTTTACAATGACCTTTTTAACGACTCCAAATTGGTAGAGAACCTTTTGGCAATTTATGACAAACATAGCGACAATACCAAGCTTGTTGTCCTTCTCATCTCTTCTATCGGAAATATGATACAGCGATATCATCTACCTGAAACGAAGGCTATTTATGAATTCATGTTGAAAAATAGCGATAGAAAAAATGTAGGTGCTTATGTCGCTTTATTTCTGCCGAGACTGACTTCTTTTAAGGCTTACAATAACAAATGGAAGTATATTATGGGTATCAAAATGATGTCGCCAAAAAAGATAGCGGAAAGTGCTTTTGAAATCTTAATAGATTTATATATAGATAGCATTCCGGTAGAATATAAAGTTGAGACTAGGGAATATTTTGAAATCAAAGTGCAAAAGGCCAATAATGAATATGGGAAGCAGTATTATTTAGATTTAGCACGTAAAATTCGGTAAACGATGAGACTGTAAACTGAACTGTGTCAGTTCTTATGGGCCAAAGAAAAAAGCGCGACTTTGAATATTAAACTCGTAGTCGCGCTAACATTGAACACTAAATTACCTATCTTTTATCAATTTAAAGGCAAAATAAATGCCTTGATTGCTGTCAATTTTATTGTTTCACCAATCTGAATTTTTGTGCGTTTCCAGTATGTGCTGAATAGATCTGTATCTGGGTATCATCTGCCGTGCTTGACCCATTTACATCCAGGTTTTTACCCGTAGCAGATGCAGGCTCCAGATTATAATTACCACTTCCCACATAGGTGATCTTCCACCGTTGCGCAGAAGTGTTGGCAAAAGTGGCGACCTGTACAGGTGTACTGTTTACGGATCCCCCTCCCCGTACTTCCAATACTTTAGTCGTATCAGCCACGCTCTTCAGCGCATAATATCCACTACCCACACTTCTCAACTTCCATACCTGATTGGATGATGTCGGATAATTGTAAGTCCATAAAGTAACATCTTCACCATTAACGGGTGGATTGCCATTAACATCAACGAGCTTGCTCGGTTCTTTTGTTAAAGCAGACGCGATCTTGTAATTCGCTCCATTGATCAGAATACCCTCTGGCGAATAAAATGTAATCAATAAAATATCAAGATGTGCATAAGTTGCCAGTTTGCTTGCTAAGTCAGTTTCTCCATAATAACGCGATAATGCCCAGGCATACATTTTCACACGCTCCCCACCAACAGTTTTGGTCGGAAAGTAGGATTTCATTGCATTATCCACTGAGGCGTCATAACTAATTCCGTCGACACCATAAGTATTGAGTTTGCTGTACATCTCATCCATCACAACCTGTTGCTGTGCTGGGGTCTTACCGCTCAAGTCTGACCAGTTACAATAATAACTTACCTTCCAGCCGAGCTGTTTGAACCCTGTCAAATGTTGTGGATACATGCTTTCTATCAATACTCTATTTTTAATAGCATATAGGCTATCCATTTTCTTCAGCGTCTTTAAAAACAATTGTTCATTCGTACTGCTATTCAAATCTTTACAATCTAACCAAAGTGATGTAAAACCTGGAAGCTTATTGTTTAGATTCGCAAAATACTGTTCCAATGTCTGTCCGGTCGCTGTTCCGGCTTCATGGCCGATGAGACAGGTCGGTTGACCATTTTTATTGGCTACATATATATCCACTTCGAGACTATTGATGCCTTCGTTGATAATCTCATCGACTTTAATCAGATCGTTAGCACGATGTGCACTGACAAATGTTGGCCCAGCTAATGTCGTATTGACTTTACCCATTTTTTTAGGAGCGTTCTCGTCATTTTTGGCAATATCTTTCTGACAGCCGATGAATAAGTAGGTCATACAGGCAAACAAACAGACTGCCTTACCAAACATTAAGGTTGTTTTTCTCATAATTTTATATTTTAATATTAAGTTTCTTCGTTTAAAAATCAATTTTTCTGGATATCATCCGACCTTCTCCATGGAGATTCAATTGATGTACCCCCAGTTCCAAAATACCATAAGCATTCCGCTCGGCGGTTTCGATCATCCCTTCAAGTGTAATCATCGGAATACCTTTGTAACTTGCAAAATTACCCGGATGATGATGGCCGGATATCACGGCCTTTACAACTGGGTATTTTTCAATGATGGCCAATATCTCCCGATTATTCAATGCCTCGAGGCCGTTCTCAGGATACAAGGGGTGGTGTGTAAAGACGATCACCTTTTTTGCCGTTGACTGTGCCTTTTGGAGCTGCTTTTCCATCCATATGAGCTGCGTTGTGCTTATGCCACCATTCCAAGGCTGGTCGTTGCCTCTTTTTTCTGTTTTGAGTCCATCATTAAGCATTTGCCAGGCCTGTCGCTCATCTGATCCTGCTTTGGTGGCATACTCCGCAAGTTCATTGGTATTAAGAAGAATAAACAACCATTCCCCTTTCTCTACTGTATAGTAAGGATTCGGCATTTTATAGGACTTATATAGGTCCGATCCATCCTCAACATCCACATAATCATGGTTTCCCAAAATATTGTAGATGGGTCGTTTGAGTTTTTCTAGTCGCTGAAGTGCAGGAGTCAGATCTTTTGGCCCTACATCGACCAAATCGCCTAACATGACTGTAAAATCTACTCCTTCCTTATTGATAGCCACAACAGCCGAATCCAATTTGACAAGTGAATTTCGGTAAAAACGGCTCCCGCGGGTATCTTTATCAGCATATTGTGGATCAGCTATCAGACCGATCTTGAGCACTGATTGACCTTGCCCTATACTATAAAATAAGCCGAAGAGCAACGATAAAAATAACTTTATTCCCATCCTGGATTTTGTTTTAGATTATTATTCAAAGTGATTTCATTCAAGGGAATACATTCGAGATAATCCCTATTTTCCTTAAACCCATAACCATTGGGCAGCTGTGTCACAAAAGGATCCAACAGACCATCCGCATCAACTTTATAATTGATTTTAGTACCTGTCCAGTCTGAAGCCGCGAATGGGTAGCCTCTAGGACGTTTTCCTTTCATCAGTTTATGCGCAGCCCATCGCCGGATATCGTCATAGCGAAATCCTTCTGCCCCCAGCTCGACAGTACGTTCACGACGGATTTCTTTTAACTGGTCTGATAAATTATAACCATAATCAGCATATCTGTCCTTATTGGGGTCGTTGGTAATAGCAAAATCCGGCATACCTGATCTTTTGCGGAGCAGATTGATTGATTTGGTATAATCGACTGTTTCACCAAGTTCAGCCTTCGCTTCAGCATAGTTCAATAAGGCTTCAGCATAACGGAAAATGATGGCACCAGTTTCATCACTTGAGCTCCAGGAGACACCACCACCGGCCAAAGCTGATTTCGGATCATTTCCTTTCCGGATCTGAAAACCGGTATTATTCAAGGCCTCACCAGATTTATCCAAAAATGGCTTTTTGAAGGTGGCTTTACCAAAGGTATTATCCCACATCAAGGCTCCTGGCGTCCAGATCGTCTGGGACAGTCTTGGATCACAATCAGCCCGTATTTTTTCTAAAAAAGCATTGCCTTTCACAGTCTTACCAAGGGTAAAATAATCGTATGGCTGACCGTTCCGGCCCAGGTAATGCTGTACCTGTTCAAAAGTCATAGATATCCCTGCTGTGCGATCGGACACGTAGATCTGAAAAGAGTGTGACAGATCACGGTTGATCGAATAGGCTTTCCAGAGGATCACCTCTTTATTGGCAAGCTGATCTTTCAGGGAAAATAGTTTACAGTAATCGTTTTCCGGATCGTTGTTGTTATACAGGGACATGCCATATTTCGCATCCATCAACGTTTCGGCAGCGGCAGCAGCTTGACGGAAGTACTTAGTGGGATCAACGCCAGCAGTACCAAATGCTGTACCTTTGTGGTATTTCTGCCAGCTGCCTTCGAATAGGGCGACTCTGGATTTGAAAAGCAGGGCAGCCTGTTTGGAAAGCCGATTGTTTTTTCCTTTTACTGTAGCCACAGGCTCTAGATATTCAATCGCTTTATCCAGGTGTGCCAAAATCGAATCGACTACCGTTGTACGTGGGTCACGTGCTTTGAATAGCTCCTCAGAGTCCATCTCCAATGGCTCCGTATACCAGGGAACATCACCGTAAAGCCTGACTTTTTCGAAATAAAACCAAGCTTTAAAAAAATGCGCCTCGCCTAAAAACTGCTTATATTTTTCAAAAGGATCTTTGCATTTCGTATAATTCTTAAAAAAGATATTGACACTACGGATATTACCCCAGGTCCAGTTTCCGCCCGATGAAACCGGCGATTCGGTACCATTCCAGACTGTACTAGGCGAACTGGAAATCTGAACGTCGGATCCACGGGAACCATCCCAACCGATCACACCAAGGAAACTACCTACTGTATTAAAAGCCGGAAATACCGTATAGAATTGAATCGTATAATTCTCTAGGTCTTTGGCTGTTTTCCAATAGCTTTCGTTTTCAATCTGTGTCAATGGAGGCCTATCCAAAAAATCTTCGGAGCAGGAACCGACCAACAGTAAAATGACTGTCGTATATAGTAAGGTTATGATTTTTTTCATTGGTTATTAATTGCTAGATATAATTTTCCTTCGCTACCCAAGTAGCTACCTTTACGTTCAAATCAAATGATATTAAAGCGAAATATTTATCCCGAATGCCCAAATTGCTTGCGAAAACATGCCTTTGCCATCCCCAAATTCTCCCAACATCGCTGTTTCAGGATCAAATGCGCTAGGAAGTTTGGATATGGTATAGATATTCTCGCCTGAAAAATAAATACGGGCGCGTTTTAATCCTATTTTCTGGAGCATTAACGCAGGAATGGTATAGCCTATCTGTAGATTTTTAAGGCGTGCATAGGCACCATTCTGCAGGTAGCGCGTCTGCATTTGCTTATTCTTACTATCTTGAGTGGTATTACTATAAGGTCGCGGAAAATAAGCTTCAGTGTTTATACCAAGTCCCGAATACCGGTCGCCTTCGGTATCCCGATAGTAATCCATGTGATGTGGGAACAGAGAGGATTGATTCCAGGCCCTAAAACCCCAAAATACATTGCCATCCAGCCATAGATCACGCTTTCCAGTACCTTGGATAAACACCGCTATATCAACATTTTTGTAATTAGCTGTTAAATTAAGTCCAAACTGATAACGGCGCGTTGAATTACCAATGATTTTAAGGTCTCCATGGTCATTTATAGTGTTTTTACCCTTATTGATTAGCCCATCCCCGTTGAGATCACGGTATTCTATATCCCCTGTCTGCCAGGGCTGTCCATTGATAAATTTTTGGTAGCCCGATGCATTGATCTCATCAGCGCGCTCCTTGGTTTTGATCAGACCAACAGTTTCATAGCCCCAAATTTCTCCGGCATCTTTACCTACATAATCCGTTGTCAGGATACCCGTAGGATTCGTATACTTCGTAATTATATTTTTGTAATCAAAAACATTAGCCGCAACGGAATAATTAAAATCAGAGCCTATTTTTCCATTCCAGCGTAAACTGAAATCCCACCCCTTGGTTTTGAGCTCTGAATTATTTTCTCTAGGAATATTCGCTCCTAATACCGCGGGAAGTGCCTGCGCTGGTCCAAGACGGTCATAGGTCAGCCGTTGATAGTATTCAAATTCAGCTTGCAGGCGGTTTTGGAAAAATCCCAGTTCGACGGCCGTATTCATTGAACGTGATGACTCCCAGGTAAGAAAGCGATTTACCAAGTTTGGTGCTGTAGTGTACGCTGGCCGCATGCCGTCAATAAGCCAGCCCAGGTTACTTTGTACCCCCAATAATGCCAAATCCTGATAGGCAGCAACATTTTGGTTACCCAGCTTCCCCCATGATGCCCTCAGTTTCATAAATGGGATATAATCCAGTAGAGGCTGCCAAAACAATTCTTTAGAAACCACCCATCCCGCGGATACGGAAGGGAATGCCCCCCAGCGTCTGCCGCGGGCAAATTTGGATGTGCCATCATAGCGGACATTTGCCTCGATCAAATATTTGTCTGCATAATTATAATTTAATCGTGCAAAATAGCCTAAAGTCGACCAATGGGTAAGACCGTCCCCCACCTGCATTTCACCTGTTGCTGTTGTAAAAGATGGGATATCAGGAACAATGAGTTCCCTTCTTAATCCACTCATCGAATCCAGTTTGCTGATTTCATTCTGAAAGCCAGCCAGTACCGTAAAATGGTGATCCCTTCCTAGATCTAAATTATAAGTTGTATAAATATTAAGCGCTTTGTAGGTGGTATTGGATTTTTTCTTTTGAATATACGGAGGAACGGTAAGTGCTATTGGAACGAGCGTACCATCTACTTCATCTTCATAAGCTACCTGATTGACGCCAGCATAATCAAAAATCTGATAATCCATCGAATAATCAGCATTTATTTTCCAGTTTTGGAGCGGACTGATTTCAGTCGCCAAGCGCTGCACTAGCGTATTATTTGTTAACTTCTGATAACCGGCCTGCATCTGCGGCACACGTGAGAGTTGCGAATAATAACCATTTGGCGATTTAAGGAAAACCTCGGGATGCGTTCTCAAGATCTGGTGGATAATCATGCCATATTCCCCCTCACCGTTGTATATAGGCCTATCACGGACTGCATTTGTGAGCCTTGTATTGGAGCTGATCTTCCACCAGTCTGTAATATTGGCATCGAGTTTAGCCTGAAAATTGTAGCGTTTATACTTATCATCGACCATTCTCAGCACCCCTTTTTCGGATGCATGTCCGAGAGACAAAAAATAAGACATGTCTTTTGATCCTCCCTTAACAGATAGATTTTCTTGCATCCGGCGACCATTACCATAATGGATATCTATCCAATCATTATTACCATTTGAGAATTGATAGGTTGACCACTTACGCGGGTTGTTGACATCAGGGACAGTTTCAGGAAGTGTAGGATCATCAATATATGCAATAATCCTATCGATGGTAGATTCAGAAAACAACCTGGCAACACCCTGGTTGTCATGCATTTGATTCATAGCCCGTGCAAATGTATAGGAATCCACCATCTTTGGTTTATTGATAATGGTTGTAGGTCCTCCATTCATTGAAAAATCGACTTGTGGTTTCTGATTAGCTTTCCCGGATTTGGTCGTAATCAGTAAGACTCCATAAGGTGCGCGGGCACCATAGATTGCTGAAGCAGCTGCATCTTTTAAGATAGAAACACTTTCGACAGTATTCGGATCAATCGTATTAATGTCTCCGGCGGTACCATCGATCAGGACATAAGGTTTACCCTGGCCCCTGATCTGCACAGAGGGTGCCGCACCAGGTTCAAAGCCATTGCTGCCATAGGCTATCGTCAGGCCACTGACCGTTCCATAAAGCGATTGGGAAACATTGTTTACCGGTCTATCCTGTAAACGCTTACCATCTACGACCGCAACAGATCCCGTGAGGTTAACTTTCTTTTGGACACCATACCCTACCACCACGACTTCATCAAGTTCGCGCGCCTGGTCAGCCGCCAAACGGATCACCAGATCTCCCGCAAGCTCATCTGTCACCAAGGTATCGATGGCCTTAAAACCCATAAAATGCACGGACAAAGTATCCGAAGGGAAAATTGAATTAAGTAAAAAAGTACCCTTATCATCACTTTTGGATTTTGTATTGGCACGCTTTAAATTTAAGGTAGCCCCTGAAACCGGCATACCGGATGAATCAATCACTTTTCCTGAAATAGGCTTACCCTCCTGCGGTGTCTGTCTGGCCAAAACAAAACCATTATCTGTCTTTTTTACCTGAATTCCATAAGGAGTCAGTAATCTCCTTAAGACTTGTTCCAAAGATTCATTTTTTGTATCAAATTTAGCTATACTAATATTTTTTAGGCCCAGGCTCTCTGTAAACGAAATGTCTGATCCCGACTTCTTCTGAAGGTCAATGATAACGTCGCGCAGTGTGGTCCTTTGATAATTTTGGTTGTATATTTTGTCATTTGCCTGTGCAAATGTACTGTTCCAGGGGACAGTACTAGAAAATAGCAGCAGCGCCCCCCCGAGGGTTAAAGAAAGGTATTTGTTGCTTCTTTTTTCTTTTATAATTAGTTTTTTGTTAATCATTTGTTAATTTTGTGTTGATTAAAGGTTTTACATCCATGAAACCGATTATGGAATCGGGTCAGATAGATTCCATAATTTTCTGTAAAGGGTCTTACACTATGTGAGCCCTTTTATTTTTAATATAAAATGATCTCTTTTCCCTCCTGCTTATTTTTGATACTGATTTTTTTTCCGGTCAATAACTGAATCTCTTCTAGCGCAGCTTCCATTGTTTTGGATTGTCGGAAGCTGATGTTGTAGCGATCTATTAATAGTTTTTCATCGGCTGTATAGAGTGTGAATCCGTAGAAATTTTTAAAGTTTTGGCTCAATTCTTCAAAGCTGGCCTGATCTAGCTTAACATGGTCAGACAACCAGGATGATTCTAAAACATACTCAGCATTGGTCAATTTATAATCACTGGACTTGCGATCATAGACTATATTCTCATCCGGCCTCAGTGTGTGCAGATTTTTCTTGTTATTGTCAACTTGAACCTTACCCGTGCGCACGGATACGGATGTATTATGGATATCAGGATAAGCTTTGACATTAAAACTGGTACCCAGCACCTTGATATGTAATCCACCA
Organism: Sphingobacterium sp. BIGb0165; assembly: GCF_024810095.1. NCBI lineage: Bacteria > Pseudomonadati > Bacteroidota > Sphingobacteriia > Sphingobacteriales > Sphingobacteriaceae > Sphingobacterium > Sphingobacterium sp. BIGb0165. The sequence goes on from NZ_JANUEB010000006.1 coordinate 164,949, forward strand.
CCATGGACGGTGAATGGTCTGGAAGGATCTTTTTTGACATCAAAGAAAGCTTCTCCATACAGATTTACCTCCCGCTTGCGGTCGTAGTCACCAACAGTAAGACTAGAATTCGCATTCAGGATCACTTTTGTACCGTCGTTCAAGATGACTGTTTTCCGTTCGCCAGTACCGGTGGATATAGTTCCCTTATTAAGATGGGCTGTCTTGATTGGTTTGATAAGACTGTCGATCTGCGATACCGAAAAGTATTGATGATATAAAACGGTAGAAAGTATCAAGAGTATGATGCTCGCCACTGCCCCATATAAAAAGCGATATCGGTAGCTCGATCGCTTGACTGTGTATCCGGCCGCAGCATCAATAATCCGGGTCCTGAGATCGCTTCGTTCCGGAACAAAGTCTATCTCTGAAGCTTCGGGCTCTTGTTGGTCCAAGGTTTCGTACCAATATTCCACGATAAATTTCTCGGCTGCATTGGCTGTACCATCTTGGTACTTCTTGATTAGCTTTTTTAACTGTTTTTGATCCACGCTTAATCTTTTCTAGGTTTGCTCTTTCTAGTAAGACAGTTGGTGAGAATCAAAAGTATGTAAGGAATTAAAAAAAATTATTTGATTAGTAAAAATGATAATAATGCTGTCAATGAGCGGGCAAATTCAGGATGCCGTTCGATCAGCATGGCTTTGATGCGACGGTGCATTTCAGCACTGTAACCTTTGACAGTCTGCTCCGCAAGGCCCAATGCGACAGCAATCTCTTTTAGTGTAAAATCTTCATTTCGCAGCCTAAAAATCTTTTGCATATGATCCGGTAACTCGCTCAAAATTTCCGAAAACAAGGTATTCAAGTCTTTTTCAATTAATAGGTTTACTAAGGAGAGATCCACAACCTCGAGATGTATTGACAGCCTGTCTTTCACATCCTGATGGAGTTTTGCCTTGACAAAATAGTTCATAATTTTATTTCGGAGGGCTACATGGAGGTAATTATTGACTGAACCGTGCACAACGATGGATTCTCTTTTAACCCAGAGATTGACAAAAAGGTCCTGCACGAGATCCTCTGCGTCCTGCAAATTTCCAATTTTTAGGAAAGCGCTTTGCGTTAACTTGTCGGTATGAGTATTCACCAACATTTCAAAATCAGAAATATCTTTGATTAATAGTGTCGATTTCATAATCTTTCTGCTGGCGATATGATTGGTCGTCACAACAAACTTACATGATTTTTTCAATTTAAAAATCTAATTATGAAAACAAACGTTTGCGTAAATTTGATATTATCTTTTCTGTGCATTTTATGATTGCTGTTTCATAGTAGATTAAGTCTTTCCGCAATTTCGGAGTCGAACAAATTCTCTCATCTATGGCTTTATGATCTCTTTGCTTGAACAAAGGGACAAGATACCGCTCTTCCTGAACTGTTCGGAAGGTTTGTTATCATGTGTTCATATTGACTATTTTTGAAAAAGCATTTTCAGAATAGACATTGTTATGGCTCAAGATGATATTGACCGCCAAATTGTCATTATAAAGATCCTCTACCTTATAAGATCCGGATATAATGCATTGAATTGCATAACCTTTATAAAATAGAATTAATGACTGTATAAATCCCGACAATCAATGAAATCAAAAGGAATGCGAGTATAATAAAGCAACCTATTGTTACAGCTCTATCTTTCCATCTCGATTTAGCTGCTTCGGTTTCACTAACGTTAATCATCGAAGGATCTTCAATGTGTTTTAAAACAATCTCAGAATCTTTAAGCATCCAAGAGACCTCTTCCAATGCAATATTCTGAAATGCCTGTTCTTGTTCCTGATGTTCAAAATCCTTGGCAGCGCATAATAACTGATAAGCAAACAATTTTAGTCCTTCTTTATTCGCTTTAATGAAGTATACATCATCCCTTTCCCGATAGTCGGAATAAATACCAAATTGCCCATTCTTAAATGATCCTTCTAAATCCAGATCACTTTTCAGAGAATCCAATAATTCATCGTTCATTGTAGGCTTTATTATTCTTTTAATTATTTGTACTATTCGGTTATATTTATGACAATTAACAAAAGATCATTAGACCTCCTTGTTACGAACTAAAATAACTAATATTTACTAAAGATTCTGTTATTTTCAAAACGATTCTGCATATTTTGATCACCTAATGGAAGGGCCTTTGATATTGAATATAAAGTCAGAGAATTAAGGTCCCTAATCCTTTACAAAAATTTTTGTAATTTCATCACTAAGTACAGGGTTTTCCTGTAAATGAGTTTTCGAAAGTGAGGTTTACCGAATATCTACTTTGTTCAACATGTTCAAAATGAAAAATACGTTTATTTTACCGGTTCTTACGATAGGTTTTCTAATTTGGTTTTTAGCAACGTTGGCTTTTCGCTTTGCAGGACAATTCTTTTTTATCACAGATTCAGTACCAATACTTACTAGTTTATATGTAGCTTTAATACCCGCATTAGTATTGATTTCAGTTCTAACTTTCAAAAGATTTAACCTTTCAGGATTCGAAAATATCGTCGCTGGCGTATTGTTGGTATTACCAGGAATGGTTCTCGATACGTTCATTATTCAGTTTTTTGAACACATCTTTCCTAACATGGCCCCAAACAGTGCGACAACCTTTGGTTCTTGGTTAATGTGGGCATACAGCATTGTATTACTCACATCGATTGTGGTTGGATTGCGAAAAAACAGTTAAGCCCAAAACCTAAGAAGTATACCATTGGATAACTACCGAGCTAAATGGATGCGTAAATTATTTTATCCATTTAGCTCTGCAGTCAATTGTCTAAATTACTACAAGATTGAAGGCTTTATTCTGTCGACTTTGTCATCCGCTCACGTAAAATCTTTTCACGGTTAGCATCCCAGTATTTACAGTCAAGTTCTATAAAAACTGAACTATACGGGATAAGTGATTCTGTTTTCACGACAATTATCTGGAAAAGGTCAGCTGCTTTATCCATTTTCCCAAAAACATCTTCGTGCAACAGGGGCTGCTTTTCTATATGAGGTAAAAGTTTTGTTAGGTTCACTTTGTATTCTTTTAATCCCGGGACAAGTCCATCGTCTAAATAATCAAATTCTTTATCGAAGTAAAAGATAGGTTTTACATGATGCTGTTTATCGAGCAATTGTACAACACGGTCCAGTACTTCCGGCATCTGTTTTTTTGAATCGAGAACAAGTATATTCGTCCCCGCTGGTGCGGGATAAGCTTTATCAACGATCAATATCCAATTGCGATGTCCAAGTAAGGGTACTTTTTGCGAAAGCACCTCTCCCCAATCGGATTTTGGCACAGATCCGGCCTTTTGATCTCCTGATGACATACATCCCATAACCAAGAAAAGACTTATTATCACAAGTAGTTTATTCGCTATTTTTTTCATGACCATCGAATAGTTAATGTATCGCCTTTTTTTAGTCCTACTTTGTCTTTAAAATTGATCGCCAAACGCGCTCCTTGACGTTTCACTTTATGAATTGATATTTGTTTATCATTTTGTAGCACAGTAATCTGCTTAGCATCAAGTGATAGCTCTTCGGCATCGCCCAGATGAAATTCTTTAAGTTCCAACGCGCCATAATTTAATGTTAACTGACAAACACGCTTTCCTTTGTTTTGCTGCTTTTGAATGTAGGTCCCCCATCCCATCGCGGTGGTAAAAGGCGCTTTAAAATCTGAAGATCCTATTTTTGGGGCAAAACCGATCTGACCTTTTGGACCGTGATAACTAAAGCCACAGGCATTGATAAAGGTTCCGTAACTCGCCATCGCACGCGCATAGTGATCGCTGCATTCAATTTCGTTAAAGGGATTTCTTTTTGCCGCATGGTAGCGGTCGTGAATTACCCTGGTCATGGCCAAACTTTCGTCGATCATACCCTCGGCCATCATGTGCGCAGCTACCTGATGTTCAAATCCACTCATACATTCATGAAAGTAACCCAGTTGCCAAGTCATATTATCGCCATAAGCTTTTTCATCATTTTTTGGATTGGTATTCATGACCATCCCACCTTCACCTGCCAATGCATATGGTCGTCCTCCCAGGTGTGTCTTAATATAGGGTCCCACATCCATCGCAAAATTATATTTCCAAAGTGCCTTTAGGGCGGATAATGTTTTCTCTCTATCATTAATCCGGGGCATATCCACTTGAAAACACCAGGCCTGTCCATAGACCTGATCAATATGACAGGTATTGTAGGAACCTAGCTTCTTCCTTCCCTGTATCGCATCTGGTCGATGAATATAATACTCTCCGTTAAAAAGATATTTATCCATGTTTTCAGTTCCTCTTCTGACATAGTCCATGCAGATATGTTGAAATTTCCTATCGCCAGCTTCTTCGGCCATCAATGCTGCAGCTTGTATGGCAGCGAGACAAAGTCCTACAATCCAGCCGATCTCTCCTTCCCAAACCGCGTCCAATGTATTTTCCATTGGCGTATCGGTCATACCATCTCCGTTTTTATCCTGATCGAGAACAAATTGAATCGCCTGTTTAAGTTTTGGCCAGTTACGTCTTAAGAATGTGTCATCATTACTCATCTGATGATCCCGATAAAAACGAAGGATAACACCAGCCTGCCCGTCGATGGCGGGTCTTTTTTCATATTCTGCCCGAAAGATAATTGCGCCGGTTTCTGGCTGAAAACCCACCCCGAGGTCAGTAACCTCGCGTAAATTGCGCTCAATATCAGGAAATATACGTCCCATAGACTGCCCATACTGCCACACATGGGTGCAGGTACCGGCACAAGCTCCAATACCTTCCCAACCCCAAAACCTTCCTGAAGCGAAACGCATCGTATTTGCTGTCGCCAAGGTTCCTATATTAACAAAGGTACGGTCCATAAACCAATGGGGTAATGTCGAATCATTCCAGGTTTGTTGCCAGGCCAGCGTTTCCCCATCAAGCTTTTGCCGATGCGCCAGATAATAGTCAATGACTGCCACTGCATCGGTGAATTTTGCACCGTACCAATAGCCATTTTGAGCATCCTTTAAATGCGCTTTCAACTTGGGATGTGGATTATTAAAATGCCAGGAGATCGCATACGAAATCTGACTGGTCTCTGTTGGTTTTATAATCCGCTTAACGGTATAGGCACCCACTTGTAAATCAGCGAAGTCGACGACCGAATCATTAAGATCCGATTGTAATGAGTATGGTGTCACAGGCCAGTGTTCCAGCTTGGTATGTACCCATGCCTGAGGATCCAAACAAGTAAAGGCCATTGTACCATAATCGCCAGCTTGCAATACACTATCAGGTACCTGCTCACAACTGTAGTTTAAGACTTTTACGCCAGCTTTATCTAAGAAGCGGGATACTTTACGAACCGCTTTGAGATCTTTACGTCCCTTAAACACGCCGTTTTCCATCCAGCCTGTTAGGCTTATTTCGACTGGTGTATTTATTTTATTCCGTAATTCCAGATGTAATGTCGTTAAGGGTAAGGAAGAATTATCCTGGTCTAACGGAATAAATGGTGAATAGGCGGTCAGTACGACTTCCACAGGAAAGTTGGCGCTACTATATGTAACCCGGCAAGTTGGATAAGTCGGTTCAAACACAATCTCGTCCCAATGATTTTCACGGAGTTCTTTGACGACTTGTTTTCCTCCAACAGCAACTGATATTGCAAAACCTTGCTCCATACTGCGTAAGTTGTCCGCAATGGCTGGCTCGATATAGGCTGCCCCATCCCGTGGACGGACAGTCACCAGCTCTTTCCCATTATTCCATTGCACATTTTTGGATTCTATACCTTCGCGTTCACCATCATAAGCTGTATTAAATATCTGCCATAACCACAAGCGTCCATCGCCTCCGAGATATACTGTACCTGTATGCAATCCACCAACTGGCATACCAATATAACGCAGTTCATTTTTACTCTTTCGGTAGGCAATTTTCTCGCCCCTCTGATGCAAAGAGGCGAGCCATTGCTTATCTATATCCTTCTCCTCAGGAATATTGTGTATCGGATTGTCCCAGGAAAATATTGATTTGGACCAAACTGTAAAATGACTGGCCAGTACACCTAGACCAATTAAACTCGTTTTCTTAAAAAAGCTTCTTCTATCCATACGTTTTATATAATTACCATCCGGGATTTTGTGGAAGTAAATTTTTGTTTCTATCAATTGCATTCTGTGGAATTGGCCACAAATAGTGCTTATTTTTATCAAATACTCTTTTCTGCGCAAGAAAACGCAGTTTGGTCCAATCACCTATCGCATCATTATGATTACTGTTAATTCCCTCCGCTGGTTTGCTCAAAACATCTTCAGCAATTTTCCAACGCAAAATATCAAAATAGCGTTTGTGTTCGGCGACAAATTCATGCCGGCGTTCCTCCCGGATTAATTGTCGCATCGTCGTTTGACTGCCTAGTTCTGCAGCGGTAACAGCGGGGAGTCCTGCTCTTTTTCTAACCTGATCAAGGGTTGTTTTTATTAGCGCGTCTCCAGGCCTGAATTCATTCAGTGCTTCAGCAACGATTAGCAAGGCCTCAGCATACCTATAAATTGGCCAGTTAGCAAAACCTTGATCGGGCTTGGCATATTCAGGTTCATTGAATTTAAGATACATAAAACCGGTGATTCCTCCACCCTCGCTATTGATTTTTTCGCTTTTATTGTAGGCCGGATGCGGCTGATAAGCAACATATTGCCCATTCGGGCGCAACACAGGCACCCCAGGCAACATAAATGTTTTTTTCAACCTCAAGTCACGCTTCTCCCAGGGGTTGACTGGATCATATAGGCTCGACTGCCGGATATCTTTACCATCAGTACAGAGGTAAGAATCTACCAGATCCCGTGTTGGACAAAAACTCGCCCAGCCATTGCCTGTAATCCCAGTCCCTGAAGGCGATGCCAATACAGGCGTCATGTGTGTGATCTTATCCTCTACATATTGACGGGCGAGAATAACCTCAGTTGTATTCGCATTATTGGCTTGTTTAAATACTTCGGCATAATCGTCAACCAAAGAATAACCCATTTTTTGTACCTCAGCTGCAGCCTCATAAGCCTGCTGCCAAAGCGTTGCGGCCGATCCATTTTCATGAAACTGTTTGATGCTCGCCTGATATAAAGAGATATTTGCTTTCAGCAAATAAGCTGCGGCCTTATTTATTCGTCCCAGGTCCGCTCCGGTAAATCTTGCTGGTAGATGATCAATGGCAAACTGGGCATTTTCCAATGCATAAGCTAAGACTTCCTCTTTATTGGTCCTTGGTAAGGAACTTTCGTCGATTGGAACTGGACTCTCTTTGATCAATGGGATATTCCCAAAGTGCTGTACCATACGAAGGTATTTCATGCCTAATACAAAACGCGCCTCAGCTTCAAAGCGATCTTTCTTGCTCTGATCAATAGTCATTCCCCGTAGCCGTTCCAAAAAATACAAGCATTTACGAACATCGTCATAGCGCCATTCCTCAGCGATATAACCTGTCGCTGCGTTTTGGTTCCCCATACTGATATAACCTAGACCTCCTTCACCCCATGCATTTGTCATTGCTGAATTATCACTCTGACAATCCCGCCAAAAATCCCGAGCAGTTGGTAAAGCGGTATAAACAGCATTCAATCCGACCAATGCATCATTTTCGGTTTTCCAATAGGTCGTTTCCGAGGCCTCTGACAACGGGTCTCTTTCAATAAATTTCTCACAGGCGGCAGTACCAACAAGAATAGCTAAACAAACAGCCGATCTAAGTATATATTTGTTAAACATTGTATTAAAATTTAAGATTTACACCAAAAGAAAATGTCCTCGAAATAGGGTAATAGGATCCTTCAGGATCAAATCCCTTGTAATCCGTAATCGTAGCTAAGTTTTGTGCAGACAAAAAGGCACGCAGCCCTGCAATTTTCAAGCTCGAAAGTAAAGTAGCCGGAAACGTATAGCCAATTTGTGCATTCTGAATCTTTAGATAGTTGGCCTTTCGTAGCCAATAATCGGAATATTGCGTATCGTTTGATGTGTATTGTAAAGAGAGCCGAGGATAGCTTGCATTGGGGTTTTCCGGAGTCCAGTTGTCCATGTGCATAGGACGGGCATTCTGTGTCAGGAAAAAGGCCCAGCCTTCATAGCCACTGATATATCGCGTATTCTGCAAGGCACCGTACATATTGACCGATATATCCAAATTTTTCCAACCCAATCCCAAATTCAGTCCATAACGTATGACAGGTTTATCGCGCAATATCACACGGTCGTCTCCATTGATGACACCATTTCCATCCTGATCTTTGTATTTAATATTTCCCGGAAAAATATTTGCCCCCTGTGACGCACTATTGGCAATTTCCGCTTCAGATTGGAACAACCCCTCGGCTTGATAGCCGTAAGGAAGATTATAAGTATATCCTATATCCGTAAAGGTTTGGCTTCCAATCCATGGGCCTGTCCCCGCGAGATTCTTAACTTTATTTTTAGAAAAAGAAGCGTTAGCATCGACGGACCAGTACCAATCATTTTTGCGATCATTATATCCGACCTGAAACTCCATTCCCTGACTCCGCAAACTCAGCAAATTGGCCAAGGGTCCGGCTAAGCCAAACTCTGTAGGTACGGGCGGTGCATATAAGATATTATCGCGATTATTGATAAAATACTCCGCGGTTATATTCACTTTGTTGAATAGACCCAAATCAACAGCTAAGTTGCTCTGTTTGGACTCTTCCCAGCTAATATTTGGATTGATCGAGACATTGTTCCAAGCACCGGGTACCACAACGCCATTGAATCCATACATGGCCGGATCATAAGTTAATACGGCAGCAGTAGCATAATATCCTACCTTTTCGGCATCACCCAAAATTCCCCAAGATCCTCTCAATTTTAAAGTGCTCAGGAAATCAGCATGAAAGAAATCTTCCTGATGAATATTCCACCCTGCAGAAAACGATGGAAATACACCCCAACGATGTCCTTTTGCAAACCGTGACGATCCGTCAGCTCGAACATTGGCCTGGAATAGATATTTCCCTTTATAATCATAATTCAATCGCGAGAAGTAAGATTGGATAGCCACATCGCTGGCATCCCCTGTCGAAATCATATTGGTCTGGGCTCCGCTATTTAGCACATCAATGTTCGGAAAAGGCAAATTGTCCCGAAATGCTGTAAAACCTGAAGTATTAAAATACTCCTGCGAATATCCGCCTAGCAATTTGAAGTGATGATCACCGAAATCCTTTTTGTAGGTACCTGTAAATTGTAGCATATTACGGTAATTGTTGCTCGCTCCATCAGTTAAATTTGTGACCCGATTTTGAACAGAAACTACATTTCCAGCATCATCATATAAATTGTAACTCAAGACACGGTTTTTACTCCAGTTATCAAACGTATAACGGGAAAAATTTCCTTTAAGCTCCAAATCTTCTATCGGTTTATAGGTCAGTTCGAAAATACCCAATAGCTCCTTGTATTTTTGTCGATTGACCCCAGATTGGTAAACTCCCGCAATGGGGTTGTTAACCATCGAAGAACCTGGACCATACTGTCCCAGTTGATTTTGTACAGAATAAATAGGTGCAACACGCGTGGCTTGTGTCTGCCAAATTTCTGTTCCGCCCTGAGGAGCATCAATATAGGTTTCAGTATATTGAATATTTGCCCGCGCATCAATCTTTTCGGAGATATGAAATGTCATATCTGGCTTTAAAATAATACGGTTATATTTGTTGTTGGGCAATGTTCCGTTTTGGAAATCGTGTGAAGCCGAAAATCTATATTTTACGCGTTCGTTGTTGCCGGAAAGCGACAAATAATTATTATTAATAATTCTGTTTTTCTTATAAATCTCTTCGTACCATTTAACATTGGCATATTTTCCATCGTGTAAATCTTGCAAACCTTTTTCTCCATACAATACAGCTTTTCCATCATTTACAAGTCCTTGATCCCACAACTTCATAAAATCTTCTGAGCCTACGAAATCAATATGTTGCTGCGGTGACTGAATACCTATTCCTGTATTGACTTCAATAGACAGTTTATCAAATGCCTGGCCACTTTTAGTGGTGACTAAGATTACACCATTTGCCGCACGAGACCCATATATTGAAGCAGATGAAGCGTCTTTTAAAATCGAAACACTCTCGATATCATTAGAGTTTAGCGTATTGATATTACCCGGTACTCCGTCGATGAGTACCAATGCTCCTGAGCTGCCACCAATTGTTGATGTTCCACGGATGTTAATTGAGGCCCCACTGCCTACAGCACCACTCCCCTTACTCACATTGACACCGGGAATTGTTCCGGCCAAAAGCTCCTGAACGTTTGTAACCGGCCTTGACTTTAAAGATTTGCCAACATCCACTACACCTACTGACCCTGTCAAATCAGCTTTCTTTTGTGTACCGTACCCGACAACGATAACCTCGTCCAAATTGGTAATAGCCGTAATGAGTTGTACAGTCATTGGTGCATCAGAATTAATTTCTCGACTAACAGCCTGATACCCCAAAAGATTGAACTGTAAAGTACTTCCAATGGCTGCTTCTATGTTAAACTTCCCCTCAGCATCCGTTCTAACTGCTGTTGTTCCCTTTAAAACTTTTACTGTAACGCCTGTCAACGGCTTTCCATCTTTATCAGTTACAGTCCCATTAATATATTGCTGATTTATAAAATTCTGCTTACTTAAGGAGGTTCTCTCTATGGTATTACTGGTCGATTGCTCAAATTTTTCGATAACATATTGTTTGTCCGAGATCTTGACCATCCGAAGATTAGCTCTCGCCAAAATTTTAGGTAGCGAGGACAATTTCACAGTCAAGGGATCTATTTCGCTAATCGCCAACTTTTCAATAAGGACATCTGCATAGGCAAAATAAATTTTCTCCTGTTTGGAAACAATCTGTAAAATTTCAGGAACACGCAGTGATCGAAGCACTATTTTGTCAATTCGTTGTTGCTCAAAAGACAGTTCTGCAGCATTCGTATTCCAATAAATCTCCGAGGCTAAGGCACCGTCGATCAGCGAAAATCATGACAGACCAATCCCAGCCCAGGCGAGTTGCCGAATCCATTTGTTTTTCATAATGTAGGGGGTATTTAGATTATAATTTTTTGTTTATTCGCTCGTTTTGATTTCGAAGTGGTCTTTTTCCTCTGAAATATTAACCTTATACAAGTTGCCTATTGATCTCAATACAATTTCCTGTTCTGAGACATCTATCTTGCCACTCACTGTGGCCTTCATCATACTTGAAGGAAGCCTGCCAACCACTTTCTTTCTGTAGGTTAATTCCATCCAAATAATGATTTCATTTAAAGTAGTTTTATCCAAATCGAGTATACCTGTCTGCCAACTATTTACCAAACCAGATCGTATCGGCAGTCGCTTCAATATACCCCGGTCTACGTTTACAACTTCACCTGGTTTCATAATCATATTACCGCTTCCGTAACCTGCCCGCACACTTCCCTCATCAAGGGCCACTAATTTCGTTATAGGTGTATTGATAACATTAAAACGAGTGCCTAATACTTCTACTTTTAGACCATCATGTTCAACAATAAAAGGTTTTTTTTTGCCATGCTCCATTCGCTTTGTCACATGCAAATAACCTTCTCCAGTCAGATCCAGTCTTCTACCAAATTCATCTTCATGATATACAGCGGTACTGTTTTTATTGAGCCAAAGTGTGGTTCCATCCGGCAAGGTGATTTCTTTTTTATAGCTTGTACTGCTGTATTTTTCACCCGAAGGTATCGTGGCCCGTTGGAAATAAATCCATAAGCCAAGTGCACTCACACAGATAAAAATCGCTGCATACTGTAGCCATCGCATCAAACTTTGTTTTCCCAAATTACGATCAGGTTTTGAGCTTTCGCTAGTATCTAAATGCGCGACAACACCTTCCCAAACTTCTGAGCGATAGGTTTCATTGAAAGTTACCGTGGATTCATAATATTTTAACTCGTAAAGCTTTCTAGCCACGAGATTCACCTCTTGATACCTCGGATACTCATCAAACCAAAGTTGCCATTGCGCATCGTCAACCAAAGCTTGTTGCGCAATTAATTGCAAAAAGGAAGGTTCTCGGAACAACTCTTCTAAAAGCTGATCGCCGCCAAACATATCTGTGTTAGTTGTCATGTATCAATAATTCGGTTTACTTAATTTAAAGACACCATTTTTTAATTCTGTCACCCAAGAAAAATTAAGAAAAACTATAAAACACTGTAAATGAGATATATTTATTTAAATTTAAATCTCATTTCAGAAAAAACATAGCCGTGCCTAATGTCAAATTGAGTTGTTCCTATTGATATCGACGGCTAAATGCAGGACCTCTATAACGAACAGCGACAGCTATTTTTATCTCATTTGACGAATTGTTTTTTTCGGATAAAAGATACATTCTCGATGAGGATCATTTATAAATCTTCTTTTTTGCAAAAATTTTATTTTCGTTTCAACTTCTGTTTCAGGTTACAAATGATGCTCTCGAAAAAGTAAAAATAAAGGCTGTAAATCCAAGCGATATACCTGTATATTTGTCTCATTACTAATAGCTAGTCATATAACGATGCAAAATGAAAACACATTAGAAATTGAATGGGAGAAGTTTCTGAAGGGAGATAGAAGCTCTTTTGAGAAAATTTATAATTCTAATTTCAAAAGTTTATTTCTATATGCCCTTCGCTTTTCGAAAGATGATGACTTAATTAAAGATGTAATACAAAATGTTTTTATCAACTTTTGGGAAAAACGGAATTATATTAGAGAGATGAAGAACGTGGCGGTGTACCTACACCGATCTGTTCGCAACGAGCTTTTAAATCGGAAAAGACAGGAGGATAAGCATGCTTTTGACGTTTTGGATGAACAGGTTTACTCGTTTGATTTCGAACTTCCGCTTGAGGCCAGAATTATAAAAAAGGAAGAATTAAAGGAAACGCGCCAACGCCTAAAACATGCATTAGAAAATATTACTGATCGGCAAAAAGAAATATTGTATCTGAAATATGTCAAAGGCATGACTTTCGAAGAGATATCTGACACAATCGGCATCACAGTTAAGGCTTCTTATAAGCTTCATGCTCGAGCAATCAGCTCCATTCGACAAAATTTCGGCAACAACCGTTATTCCATTGCTTTCCTAATATCGCTGTATTTCTCTTGATAACAGTAAAGACAATATCTGCTTGGATAGCGACCTGAGATGTCGGATAGTAGCTCAGATACAACCAACTTAAAAACCATCTATTATAGCTAAAATTCGTCGTAGTTTATCTTTATTGTGTTACTTACAGGCGCCGCTACGCAAGTTAAAATTAAACCTTGCTGTAGGTGAGCTTCTGACAAAATAAAATTTCGTCTCAAACGCACTTCCCCCTCCTCTAGCTTGCACACACAAGTCCCACAATTACCACGGCAGCAGCTATGTGGTGCAGCAATCCCTGCATCGAGGATAGCATCAAGCAAGGATATTTTCCTGTCCCAGCGGATCTTGCCGATAGTTCCATTCAAGGTTAATGAAACTAATACACAATCCGATGGTTCGGCATCAGTTTCGGTAGTTTTTGATTCTTCGTCCAGATTCATACTTTTTCACTTATAAAATTACAACAAGTTCGGTTTACAAAGCCCGAACGCTCGCAGCGTTTCGGGCTTTAAAAATCATTATTTTAAATCTTCAATAGATGTCCTAAAGCCAATATGTTATACATTTTCATTAGCTCCGTTTTTCTGCTCTATTGATATTGGTATTCTTCACTTTTTACTGAGGCGAGTATCGTTTCTAATGTTGCGATATCATAATCACTGAGCGGCCCCAAAGGACTTTTAAAACCACCACCGCCTATTCCCAAAATATCTAATCCGGCCTTAATGGAACGCGGCAACCCTTTTGCTACGATGAATTTGAGTAGGTCAACCTGTTGATAGAAGAGCTTTCTTGCCTTTTCCAAATTATTCACTTGAATTGCCTCGTACAATGCTATATTCAATTCGGGGATAAGGTTAGGAGCCGCAGTACACCAACCGGCTGCTCCGGCCGTAAAAGCAGCTAATGCTAACGGATTGGAACCGTTGAAAAAGGCAACTTCCTCTCCCAATTCTTTCCTTAAATAATGCATGCGCTGAATGTCCCCTGTACTCTCTTTGATCATGGTCACATTGGGAATTTCGAGCAGGCGTTTCAGCAATGTTGGCGACATATCAACCCCGCCTGTTGCGGGATTATTGTATGCCATTATTGGGATAGAAATTTTGGATGCCACGGCATCGTAATGCCTTACTATTTCATCGTCGGTCAATTTCCAATAACTCATCGGTATAATCATCACGGCAGTCGCGCCAGCTTTTTCTGCAAACTGTGCATGGTAAATGGTCTTTTCCGTAGTCAGATTGGAAACGCCGACTAACGTAGGGACACGCCCTGATACCTGCTTCATGGTGGCTTCAGCAATAGCTTCTTTCTCTGCGTCATTCAAATAAGGCAGTACGCCTGTACTCCCTAATGGCGCAATCCCATGTGAACCCGCAGCAACTAAACGTTCAACCTGCTTTTTAAACAAAGGGATATCCACGACCTCATTGTCGTCGAATGGCGTAACAGGATAAGCGATTATCCCTTTAAATGGTACATTATCCATATGGTTTCTATTTTAATGTATGCTGAACTAAAAATCTCTTCCTTCTTCTTCGCGCAAGGCAACCCCTAGGTTTTGCAGTTGTGGCGCATTTTCACAAGCGATGTATTTTGCACTTTCGGTATCACTGGTGTTTTGGTGTTGATGCCAAGCCCAGGACGGAATATAAACGGCATCGCCGGCTTCCCATTCTACAATTTCATCCTCCACTTTGGTCCAACCTTTGCCCTCGATCACATACAGGACAGTCTCATAGGTATGGCGATGTAGATGCGTTTTTTGTCCGGGTAATAGTCCTCCGATCGTCAAACTGACATTTTTGCTTGGTAAGTCTACAAAGAAAACGGGATGCTTTCTTTCTGCTGAGAATTGATTGTGTACCCCAGCGTTTTCAACATTCTTATGGATAACATGTGAAGGTCTTACATAGGTAGGTCTTGCAAAGGTCTGATGAAAATCTTTAGAACTAAATTGCTTTTGTTCTGCATGAATTGATTTTTTTACTTCTGTTGATGCTTCTAATTTTGACATAACTTTAAAAATTTAATGTTCATTGCATTATTGCATAACAAAAATATGCTAACTTTGGACTAGCGTTATGATACAGTTTTTATAAAAAGAAATAGTCCAGATGTTACGAGAGTGGGAATTTCAAATTCAATTAGATGAACAATCAGATAAGGCCATTTATCTACAGATTGCCGATGCCATCATAAACGATATTCATTCCGGCCGATTAAAGGCGGGTGATGCTTTGCCGGGCAGTAGAAATCTGGCGCAGCGACTGAAAGTCAATAGAAATACCATAGTAGAAGCATTGAGTGTACTATTGATAGAAGGTTGGCTTGTTTCCAGAGAGCGGCAAGGCACATTCGTTGCTTCGACCTTGCCAGATTTTAAGGAAACGCAGACTACAGCGCCAATCGCTGAAGCAACAAATGATGCCACGAGTGGATCTACTCAACTGCAAATTGATGATGGATACCCCAACAGCAAAATTGCACCTGTTAATGAATTAGCTCGGGCATACCGTCAAATTTTCAACCAAAAAGCGAAGTGGCAATTAATGGGCTACAGTAGCGAATTCGGGAATCTAGAATTTAGAAAGGCTGTGGTCCAGATGCTCAATCATCAACGGGGAATGCGGGTGAATGAACAACATATCTGCATCACAAGGGGGAGCCAAATGGCCATGTATCTTGCAGCTCAATGCTTACTTTCAAAAGGAGATTATGTGATCATTGAAAATCCCGGATATAAACCCGCTTGGGAGGCCTTTGACCAAAGCGGAGCTAAGTTGTTACCTGCGGGGGTAGATAACGAAGGTGTGATAATCGAGGATATAATAGCGCTTCTGAAATTGCACAAAAACATAAAAGTTATTTATGTGACACCCCACCGCCAATACCCAACTACGGTCACAATGAGCCTAAAAAGAAGACTGGAACTGATCAAACTTTCCAATGAATATGGATTTACTATTATTGAAGATGATTATGACAATGAATTTCATTTTGGTTATCGCCCCATTCTTCCGCTGTCAAGTTTTACGGAGCTTAAAAATTACGTGTATATCGGTACCATGAGCAAGGTCGTAGCTCCGGCGTTACGTATCGGTTATATAGCAAGTAATGATTGTACTTTGATCAACAAAGTCGCTCGTTTGCGCAAGATTATCGATGTGCAAGGAGACAGTATTATGGAACAGGCTGTTTTGCAATTGATCAAGGATGGCACCATAAAACGTCATATAAAAAAAGCAACAAATTATTATAAGACAAAAAGGGATATTACCGAAATATTACTACAAAAACACCTTGGAAATAAAGTATCTTACCTTATCCCCGAGGGTGGGCTTGCCTATTGGATCGTGCCTAAAAAGCAGGTCGACTGGGCACTGATTTCGGAAAAACTCAATATGAAAGGTTTCAGCATGATCACACCAGAGAGCTACAGCTTTGACAAAATAATGAATGGTATGAGATTGGGATACGCATCGCTGTCTGATCAAGAATTGGAGGATTTTATCAGCGCTTTGGCGGACTTGTTTTAATAAACAGTACGGTCGATGTTTAGCGTATGTCTATCCCGAGCTTTATTTCAGTAAAATAAGTTGGAGAACTGGGAATTTTAAGTTCTCTATTAAGCTGGGCAATATAAAGGTGAGTTGCCCAGCTAATTTTAAGATAATATTATCAAACTATTCCACCTTAGTCTAATTGTGGCCTATATTCCAAGTAATTTATTTTGTTGTTGTCGTTATATTAAAACAATAGACATTACCCGCAAAGTCCGCAACATAGACTTCATTTCCATGAATGGAGACTTCGGCTAATATCGGTGTGCCCAGATTAACCTTTTGCACCAAAGTTCCATCTAAATTTAACACATATAGATAGCCGTCTGATCCACCGAAAAACAACTTTCCAGCCGCATAGCGGACACTGGATTCGACAGTTGCAACTTTCTTATGAAGATCAGGAGTTGAATAAGCAGAGCTGTAAATAAGGGCCTCTTCAGTCTGGAAACTCCATTTTTCGGTTAATGTATTACGATCAAATGCTTTTATCCCATTAGTCGCTGTGGGCATGATCACCAGTTCCTCTGTTAATAAGGGTGAGGCCATAACTTTAAAATCATCATCAGTTTGGCTTTTAGTTAACACAGTGCCCTTCTTTTGATCCAATCTAAAAAGATTGTTCAGCCCGGCTACATAAAGCGAATTTTCATCTGCACTGGCTCCTCCTGTTCTAAATCGCAAACCATCTTCATTTTTCTTCCATAGGAGTTTTCCTGTCTTACAATCGTGAACAAATAAGGCATTCCAATTTGCACCAGTAATTAAGTATCCGTTGGTGATCAGTAGCTCTCCAGGCATCCCTTCACCACCATTCCAGTCACTATTCTGCCATACTGTTTTCCCATCTTCGACTTTTATTGCTGACAGATAATTACCTGCGCCAGTATAATAAATACCATCGCGAACAACTCCAGCACTTACGTATCCTGGAAGCCGTCCCCCACTGAGATCCTTCTTCCAAACGAGTTTGCCCTCTTTTTCATCGATTGCATACACCGTACCTCCCATATCTGTAGCCAATACCAAACCATTGCTATAGGCCAACTTCTGCTTGACGGAGTTCTGGGTATGGAAAGTCCAGATGGTTTCCCCCGATTGGGCTTTTAATGCCTGAATTTTACTTTTACCACCAATGGCATCATCGATACTGGCCACATATACCCGCTGCCCCTGTACCAGAGGTGAACTCTTCCAAATATTCGCTCCAATATTTTTTGACCAAGCCAATTGAAGAAAAGCGGAAGAAGTGGGTTCGTTATGCCAAGCAAATTTCTTAAGCGCCTGTGTACTGTCGCCATAATTTACTTCCAGCATAATATCATACTGCTGATCGGTACGGCGTGGAACTGTAAAATTTCCACGCCAGTTCCAGTCGCTAACGGATTTCAATTTAGCCGTTTTTATCGCAGTTCCAAATTTATTTAATAGTGTTGCATACACAGAAATAACATTCTTTTCCGTATGATACACACTTGTGCTAATTTCTATTTCTTTTCTGTTTGAAATCTGCATTTGCTTACTTTGTGGATAAATTAACGCGATGTGATCTGACAAATAAGGATACTTTGGCGTTATTTTGCTAACCCCCTTTTTATCCACATCAATAAGCAGGAATTGAGCTGCAGAATTATCTATTCCTCCTTTATTAGGAGCATTTGTGGATATAACCGCAACTCCATCTCTGCTGCCAAAACTATAATTATTATGCCAATGGCCATACAGGTATGCTTTTAGATTATACTGCTTCAAATCTATAGAATCGGTTTTTCCTCTCATCACGAAATCCTTTCCGACAAGCAGGTCGTGGTTAATAAAAATGAGCGGTTTATCTTTTGTTTTTAGAGCGAGATCTTTTTTCAACCAAGCGATTACTTGATCCTGACTATAGCTGGGTGCATAATCACCGCCAGGCATGGGCGTAACCACAAAGTGTGCTGGTCCTGCCTCAAATGAATAGTAGACCGGTCCAAATAAATCCTCAAATAGTTTTTCACCATACTCACCTTTGACAAGGTCATGATTGCCTACTGTATAATAGGTCGGAACACCCATCAGTTCCGTATTTACCTGTCGGGCATGAAACTGCATCCCTGGCTCGTAGCAGATGTCGCCCGTATGCATAATCAGTGTAGCATTTTGTTGCTGCGAAAACTTACGAATATTGTCTATCCATTTCCCATATAATGGCGTTTCGGTATCTGTAATCTGAATAAACCGAAGCTTATCCGCCTCTTGCTTTTCATCTTGGATTAAACCGAAATCATAATTTTCTAGTTTTGGATCAATCTTAATATAATGAGTTCCACTTGCTTTATAACCAGCTGGAACACGCACAAAGAGAAATCTGGCTTTATCATTCTTTTTTAGGTTAAAGCTTCCATCTTCAGCAGTTTTTACAACCTCGTAACCATCGGATAATACAATATCTTTCATTCCTTTTTCAGCGTTTTCCATCTTTTTGTTGTTATCAAGATCCAAAAAGATATGCCCCCGATATTGAGCGTAAATTGCATTACTACATAGTAGTAGCAGTGATAGTATAAATTTATGTGTAGAACATTTCATATAAAAACTCTAATTGCAAATAAAGATAGGGTGCCATCCATCGATTGGAGTACCCTATCTTTAACCTTAAAATTTGTAAAAAATAACTCTTTTAATTTAGTCTTTTAGCATATTATCTAGCATAAAACCAATTCCTTACCAAAAGTTTGTCTGTACCAACTTACTACCATCCAGAACCATCTGACTATTAGCAACCGGATAATAGTAATACTTCGGTTTTTCAAATGTCTTCTTCTTATCTCTGGCTACAGTGAACATTATATGTCCATTGTTCCCATTTTCAAGATAAATTGACGTATTATTACCATTGGCATCTTTTAAATAATACAGGGAAATGTTCTTCTTTTCCTCTTCTGTCAAGTCTTTAATCGGATCGGTATCCTTTGCTGATTCAAGTATTGCGATATCTATTTTACCATCTCCGGTTACGTCCATTGGTCCCAATGCTTTTACATACATCCCTTGTTGTTGATCGGCCAGACGTTCGCCAACTTCCCATCTAAAAATGTCTCTATAGCGTTGACCTTCACAAGCGAGTTCAACACGTCTTTCTCTCCGTATTTCTAGGATAAGCCCCACATTGCCTCCTTTCACATTTGAATAGTAAGCTTGCAATTTCGGATCCACATTGGCATTTACCTGGCCCAGCTGCATGCTTGGCATCCCCACACGTTGACGTAGCAGGTTGACCGATTTGTCAAGATCAGCCTGGCTCGTGAGGATTCCCAGCTCCGCTTTGGCCTCCGCGAAGATTAACAGGATTTCGGCATAACGAAATACAAATGCATCTGTATAGGCTGCCTCCCAACTGATCATATCTGCTATTTCGGGATAGAATTTGATCTGATTGTACCCTCCGAGTGTTGGTTTGAGTCGCTGTGGGGTTGCAGCATTGACTGACTGAAACCCAGGCTTCATAAAAGTCTGCTCAAGGCGCGGGTCTCGGTTTACAAAAATTTGGTCTATATTCTTCGTTTTATAATCCACTTGGTCCGTAAAACGCTTTCCGTCTTTCATCAGATAGTTTTCCATCAGCGTTTGGCTCAGAGCCCATTCATAATCCAATACCGTATGTGCATTACGTCTTCTTCCTAAATCCTTATCGTAATCAATAAATAGGATGGTCTCAGGATTCGCCTGCAGGTTAAGACTTATAAATAGATCCCGATAAGCACGGTTAACACCACCAGCATTACTGATTGAAAACTTATTTGACTTCATAATCTCCTCAGTAGCAGAAACCGCTCTTTGCAGAAAAGTATTGGCCGATCCGCTCAGATTCAAATAAGAGTGATATTTACGGAAAGTTCCTTCTTGCAAGGCAAACTGTGCTAATTGCGCCAAAGCTCCCCACTTCGTAACTGTCGACTTGTGCCCATCAGGTTTGATATTGGCAGCGGCAAATTCGAGATCAGCCATGATTGAATCGACAACAAGCGACCGGCTGTCTTGTTTTTTGTGCAATAGTTCAATATCTGATGTTCCCATGGTCTGACTATACCAGGGAACATCACTGTATTGGTTGACCTTATCGATATAAAACCGTGCACGAAAAAACTTTGCAATGCCGATGTAATGGTTCACATCGGCGGCACTAGCCCCCTTCACACGCCCAGCATTTTCAAGAAAGAAATTAATATTTCTCAATGCTGACCAACTCCACACTGCTGCATTCTGCGCGCTCACGCCACCACGCATGATCTCATCAATCGTACTTCCAGAATTGTAATGTGCCAGATTATCTGTCCCAAGATCCGCTATCGGCGCACTCAAACTACCGTAGAAACCATCGGTATAAGTTTTAAGATCGTTTACATTGCTAAAAAACACTTCCGGTGTAACCGATGTCGTGGGATACCTATCCATGAAATCATCGTTACAGCTCATGATCAGGAACAAGGCCCCCAGCAACGCTCCAATCTTGATAATTTGTCTTTTTATATTTTGCATGATAATAGTCATTTTAGAAATTAAAGTTTAAGCCAAACGAGTAGGTCCTTTGGAAAGGATATGCCGTCCGATCGCCAACAATTTCAGGATCGAGATAATCCATTAGTTTGGTAAACTCAAAGAGGTTTTCACCGCTGACGAACAGACGCAATCGGTCTATTCCCCATCTATCTGTCATCAACTTGGGAAGCGTATAACCCAAAGTCACATTTTTCACCCTTAAATAACCTGCATTCTGCAAATATTTAGTCTGCGTCGCGGCTAGTTCAATACCACTTTGCTCGGCTACATAGGATTTTGGTCTTGGCAAATACGCATTTGGATTTTCAGGCGTCCAATGGTCCAAGTTAAACTTGGTTAGACTCGCCCAAGGTTGAGCATATATACCCCAAAAATAGTGGTCACCACCTGGAGGATAATAATTTCTTTTTCCGACACCTTGCAGGAACACACGCAAATCAATTCCGTTCCAGCTTGAATTCAAATCTATACCGTAACTGTAACGCTGTCTCGAATTACCGATAATTTTATAATCTCCATGATTATCCAATGTCCAATCCCCTCGGTTTATTTTGCCGTCACCATTGATATCCGCAAACTTGAGGTCACCCGGTTCCAATCCTCTCGTACCAGGATAAGAAGTGACATCATTTTGATTAGCATGTGCCTTGATCTCTTCCTGAGATTGGAAAAAACCCAATGTGGTTAGCCCCCACATCTCCCCTAATTCCTGTCCGACATAATAATCGCTTAAGTTATTTTTAGGATTATTATATTTTGTAATATAAGCTCTACTGTCTGCTAAATTAACTCTTGCGGAGAATGAAAACGGTTTGCTAGCCACCATAAACTCTTTATTATATCCAAGTGTTAATTCCCAACCGTTGGTTTTTAGGTTCGCCGCATTTTCAAGAGGAACCCCCGTACCAAGCACGATTGGCAACGTCCTACCTGCTGTCAACATATCCTTGGTATCACGACGATAGATATCAAATGAACCAAAAAACTGATTTTTAAATAAGCCGATATCCACCCCAAAATTAGATTGTGTGATGGTTTCCCAGGTCAGGGTCGATGACACTAAGCCCGGACTACCCACAATAGGTACAATCTTGCCGTCCAAAATTGCTCCACTTCCTTTGGACATATTGGCAATGTAAGGGTAATAGTTGTCCCTTAGATCCTGATTTGCCAATGAACCATACGATCCCCGCAGTTTAAAATTAGATACAGTTTCCTTTAGCGGCTGAAAAAAGTTTTCTTGCGAAACTACCCATGCAGCAGATACGGAAGGATTGAATGCAAAACGATCTTTTTTAGGGAATCTTGAGGAGCCATCATAGCGGAGGTTAGATTCCAGGATATATCTATCTTTATAAGTATAATTTAATCTGGCAAAAGCCCCTCTTACCGACCAGGCATAATCAAAAGCACCGACAGAAGGAGTTTGACCAGTCGCGAGTCCTATTGTCGGTAGCGAATTAGAAATCAACTGATCCCGGGATGCCGAAAATGACTCGTAGATCCGTTCTTCCTGATTGAAGCCCAGCATCACAGAAAAATAGTGATCATTGAGTGTCCGCTGATATTGTGAATAAATATTGTACACATTATAGCGTGTTTCATTACTTCCATTGGAGGCATAGCTATTGAAGTTTTGCCTGTTCATCACATTTGGTCCTGTACTGTAGGCAAGCGGCAACTGAAAGAAGTGTGATTTTCCAGAAACCCTTCTAAAGGTTGCGTCCCCATTTAAGGTCCAAACATTTTTGATGAAGTCGATTTTCGCACCAAAACTAGTTTGAAAATCGTTGATGCGACTGATACTGCGGCCCCCTTCGGCTACAGCTCCGATCATATTTACCCCAGCTTCTGTATAGGTACCATCCGGATTGTAAACGGTATTTAGCGAAGGTTGACGGTTAACATTATGCCAGTAGAGATACCCCTGATCAATTGCTGAGGGCTGATCATACTTATCATTTGTAAAGGTTGTAT
The DNA here is from genome assembly GCF_024810095.1 of Sphingobacterium sp. BIGb0165. Taxonomy (NCBI): domain Bacteria; kingdom Pseudomonadati; phylum Bacteroidota; class Sphingobacteriia; order Sphingobacteriales; family Sphingobacteriaceae; genus Sphingobacterium; species Sphingobacterium sp. BIGb0165. The sequence continues at coordinate 188,208 of NZ_JANUEB010000006.1, forward strand.
TATTTGATAAAGTAAACCAGTCCGTGATTTTGTAATCACCTTTTGCCCTGAAATTATAACGGTCATAGGTATCGGGACTGATCCGTAGCATACCATTTTGTCTGTAGTATTCACCAGAAAGGTAAAATGAAGAGCGTTCATTCTTTTGCGCGATGCTGATATTGTTGGTATATGAGGGTTGTATATTTTTATAAACTTCCTTAAACCAATCCGTAGATCCTAAATAGATATAAGCATTTGGATTTTGTGGATCGACGATCACACGAGGCAATGAAGGGTTTTCACTCAGCTGTTTACCATATTCGAGCATTTTCTCATCGTAAAGATTGTACCATGGTGCTGACATGATATTCCTGTATTTCATTACCTGATACGGATCATCCTCTATCTCTACTGTACGTGTTATTGCTTTTGCCGCAAAGATTGAGTTGGCCGTGACCTTAATTTCCTTCGTTGTACCCGATTTAGTCGTAACCAGTACAACCCCGAAAGCAGCGCGACTACCATAGATCGCTGCTGACGCGGCATCTTTCAATACAGTAACACTAGCAATGTCCATTGGATTCATACGATTGAGCTCCTCGTTCGTTGCTGGAATCCCATCAATAACAATAAGTGGCCCACCACCTGACAGTGATGTATACCCTCGCACATTGATCCCTGGCGAGCTATTGGCTCTTCCAGAGGTCGGTGTAATATTAAGATTAGCCATAGCGCCCTGCAATGCTGTCCCCACATTTGTAATCGGTCTACTTTCCAAAAACTTTTCACCAATCTGATCTACAGCTCCCGAAAGATTGATCTTTTTCTGCGTACCATAGCCAACAACGATGACCTCGTCGAGATGAGACTCTGCAGTTTCCATCAATACGTCCGCTCTGTTCTTGTCTGAGACATTGATTTCAACATCTTTATAGCCCATAAAGCGAAACAAAAGGATTGCTTTCTCTGGAACCCGTATGCTGTAACGTCCATCCTTATCGGTTTTTGTTGATATTCCAGCTACCCCCAGTACAGTCACCGTCACTCCTGCCATTGGTCCGGAAGCATCTTTCACAGCTCCTGACACTTCACGATCAGTCTGTTTTTTTTCTTTAATGACGATCGTACTTCCCATGATATCAAAGATCAAATTGCGACCACGCAATGTCTTTGCCAATGCAGCCCTTACATCAGATCCTGCCACAGAGATATCGACACGTGAGGCATTTTCAAATAGCCTTTCGTCGTAAAACAGACGCAACTTCGTCTGGTTGGAAATCTCTTTAAGGACAGTTTCAATTTTGGCATTCTTCAAGGACAGATTTACTTGTTGCGCATATCCAGATGCTCTAACACCTACCGTAAATGCCAGCAACAGTACACAAATCAACTTCATAGTCAAAATGACTTTAATGCTTAGGGTATAAGAATGACTTCTCCGGTCCCCCCATGCTATTAATGGAGAAAAAAATTTCATAACTTTGAATTGTTAAGGGTTTAATAATCTATAGAATTCGTACTTCGATAAATTTGGCCTTTTACAACAGGGGATGCGTCAACATCCCCTTTTCTATTGTATAGAACCTTTTGGTTAATTCGTCTGGTTATATCATATCTTATAAATTTTAATTGGTGAAAAATTTAACTGTACTAACGAATGATTATATGCCGTCCATCTATTTCAAACTTTCGGTTTGTCGCAAACGACAGAATATTCAACACCTCTGAAAGTCTGGATTCCCGGCTAAGCGTTCCATTAAACCTATTGCTTACGGTGATATCCTCCGCATTAATAAAATCCACATTATACCACCTAGAAATTTGACTAATAATTTCCGAAAAGCTACTACCCTCAAGTGAAAACTCCCCCCGTTGCCAAGCGGTATTTTTTTGTATGTCTGCTGGCTGTATACGTATTTTATCCGTGCTAATGATGGCTTCATTTCCTGGGAGAAGATAGGCTTCGTGCCCTTGACTCATAATTTTCACCTTACCTTCTACCAATGAGGTATTGATTTCTTTATGGTAGGCATTTACATTAAAACTCGTACCGAGTACCTCGATAACAGAGTTTTCAACTTCGATCCGAAAAGGTTTTTTGGCATCTTTGGCTACTTGAAAAAAAGCTTCTCCAATCAATTTTACTCGGCGTTCATCCCCTTCAAATTGATCTGGGTACTGTAATGTTGAAGCAGCGTTTAACCATACTTGGGTACCATCGTTCAACACAATACTATAGGTGCCCGCTGCTGGTACTTCTAATTTCAGATTCCCCTTAAGTTCTGCGGACTTTATGTTTTCGACCTGATCTTCCTTTCCCAAAGAATGTGTTTCCCCATGCTCATTGGAAAGTCTCGCATAACGCTCACCAGGCAGAATATCATTTTTATACAGGCCTGTTGTATCCGGAGTAATGGCCGCAAGCTGTGGAGCAGGGCTCGTTTGTCCTTGTTGCAAGAATAAAACAGTAATAGTTAACGCAAAGAGAACGGAAGCTGCAATGGCAATCCGTTTCCAGGTAAACACATTTTTGTTAGGTTTCATCTTATTCATCTCCCCTTCAAATTTGTGCATCAAAACATCTTTGGATCGACCTAGCAATGCCTCTCTTTCATCCTTTGGCAATGTTAGTTCATCATCTAATGAATAGAACCATTTGGTTACAAGCTGTTCTTCTTCTGGATTGCACTCCCCTCTCAAATATTTTTTTAGTAATTTTTGAGCATGCTCTCTTTGATTATCTTCTGTCATATATCTATATAACCTTAGATAGCGGATAGAAGTACCGAAAAAAAATGATTTTTATTTCGCCTTAAGCTTTAACCGACTTAAAGCCAGCGAAATATTATTCTTCACGGTCTGTTCGGATATTGATAGTCGAAAAGCGATTTCTTTAATGCTTAAGCCTTCGATACGGCTGAGATTAAATGCTGACTGCATTGTGGAGGGCATCTTAGCAACTTCATTATCCAGCAAAAATGAGAGTTCTTTAACCATCAATTTCTCATCGCTGTTACTTGCACCAACTGGTTCGTTGGTCAGTGGAAACACAAGTCGCTCGAAATATGAAATCCGTTTTTGATCCCTTGCCATCCAGTCAATGACTTCGTATTTAGCAGCTTTGAAAAGATAGGGGTAAATAGATTCCTCGATTTCTATTTTATAGCGTCTGTTCCATAAAGATGTAAAAACCTCCTGAAGGATATCTTCAGCATCTGTAATAGAACCAATCCGCTTTAATACAAAACTTAATAAAATATCCGCATAGCGATCAAATAACACCGAAAATGCCTGTGTATTGCCTTCTCTCACAATATCAAACAATTCTTTATCAGACAGATCTCTCATGACACATTGATTATTATGTACACTATATCAGATTTCCAGAGGATTTTTACAAAGGTATAATTGTGATGTTAATATAACATTAAATTGTACATCCTGCAAGCTACAAAATAATAAATTTTAAAAATAGAGTATTTAAATTAGGTGAAGATCGAGTAAGCTTATAATACTCCATTTCTGATCAAGTATAAGTTTTCCAAATTCTACAGTTATGCCGTAAAAAAACTAGGAACTACTGGGAACTGCTATTATTGGCGCAGAAATAGCTTCATATTGACAAAAAATATTGTTCAGAAGTAGGGCTAACGAATTATTCAAGGGACTTACCAGTGTTAATTTTATGGAATTACACCCGTTAAAAGCGGCAAACTTTTTTATTATTTCTGCAAAAGGCTCTACCCACAATTCGAAGTCTATAGACTGTTTTTCTATATGCAGATGGATCAGTTCAAGTTGCCTATTTTTTCGATGCGCTTTGCAGTCTACTCTGCCGATAAATGTATTGCCAAATAAAATAGGTAAACAAAAATATCCGTATTGTCTTTTCTCCTTTGGTGTGTAACATTCAATTCGATAATCGAAATTGAAAAACTGCTGAACCCGATCACGATGAATAATAGCATTGTCAAACGGTGATAGCAAATTAATTTCCTCACGAATCTTAGTTATTCTTCTGTCTACTAAATCTCGGAGAACATAAACTGACGGATAGCCTTCAATAGTAACTTTTTCTATTATATCATCCTCAATCAGCGCATTTAAAACGTCATTTACATTTTTCCTGATCGTTTCGCCCGCTTTAAGATGAGTAATCTGTTTTACAGTAGTCCATCCATATGCTCTTAAATAAGTTTTCACTAAATACTCGGCAAACTCAAGTGAACTTGGCCTCGTCAGGTCGATATCATTTGGTAGTACTCTTTCTGCGATATCATACGTCTTTTGCATTCCATCGCGTTCAGAAATCATTAAATCCCCCTGCAGAAAAAGCCGTTCCAAAGCAATTTTTGCAGGTTTCCAATTCCACCAGCTTCCCAGTTTTTTAGTTTCATTTTCGAAGTCTCTTGCTCTTTTGGGACCTTCAGCCCGAATGGTATCTATGATATACAGCATCATTTTAGGGTCCGCATTGTAGTAATGTGATTCATTTTGTTTTACTTCCAACATTCGCGGTAAAACAAAGCGAAAATCTTTCATCGGAAGATAAGATGCAGCGTGAAACCAATATTCAAATACCTGATGCTCCTTTACCAGCTCTTCGAGATAGCTCATTTTGTAATCAGAGATCCTTGTCCAAAGCGTATGGTGATGGGCCCTTTCAACAATTGATAATGTATCTATCTGTAAATAACCGAGGTGATCCAGTGCATTGAGCACGGCCTTTTTTCCTTTTCCGAATGCTGATCTGCGAAGTAAGCCCTGGCTTTCCAATGTGATATTTTTCAACTGCTGTATGGTCAATTTTCGCTGCATTTCTTTAAGTTTATTTTCTTACAGAAAGATAGATGTCTACTTCTGCACGCTATCCAACATGCGTTTAGTCTTTAACGAGTGCTAACATCGATATTAATCCCGACAACCGCTATGTATTGTTATGGCTCAATGGAAACGATCAATGAACCTTCTATGATTCAATCAAATTTACGAAATAAAGTGTACCGCAGTAGCTGTGTGATTTTTTTGTTATTTTTAAAGTAAATAATGTTATTAATTATATAATCAATTATGAGTAAAGTTACTAAAGAAGATGTTGCGGATGCAGAAAATCAGCTTTTCTTAGCCCAGTTGGCAAGCAATGTGGATGCTCTGGACCAGCTATTATTTGATAATCTCATTGCAGTTGCACCAACGGGACAAATGCTAACCAAAGAAATGGATTTAAATGCGCATAGAACAAAAGCAATGATTATTGAAGAGGCTTCCACAGAAATTGATGATATCAGAATAACCGGAGATACCGCGCTTTCCGTCGTTACGATGACGGCAAAAGGCAAGGTAATGGGAGCTCCATTGGAAGGAAAATTCAGGTATTTCAGGGTTTGGAAATATGTTGATGACAAATTAAAAGTCATTGGTGCAAGTTTCATGCAATTGCCGGAATAAAGATGTGATGAGTCGCTTGCATCTATAGCTCGTTAATGTTAAACCAGATGCTATATGGAACCAATCGGTATACCTTAAGAATATCATGTGACGCACTTGCTTATAATGCGATATCTGACACAACAGATGACTGTATTGAATTTAAGTATGAACTTGACACAAAAAATACAGTTCGTATTTAGATTTTTTCAATAGGCAAAAAACCTTAGTTTCATGCAGATATACCTTATACCAATTTTTTTATGATATGATTTTTCTTTCAGTTTCTCATAATTGACAATTAATTAGAATAAATTAGTAACATAAAGACCATATAATCAATAAATACTAAAATTATGAACATAAAGAGAACGTTTCTATTTTCGCTATTCTTTATAACCTTTACTATAGTATATCCACAAGACAAGCCAAAAACATTACTTTGGAAAGTTTCAAAAAATGGAAGTGAAAGTATTTCCTACTTATTTGGAACATTTCATCAAGTTAATCCTGATTTTTTCGATTCTTTATCAATTGCAAACCTGCATTTAAAAAATAGTGAAATTTTATTTGTTGAGGCATATTCAGACCCTAATACTGATACGACTAAAGCAGAACAAAATAAAGATGCAGCTCTATTTGAAACGTGGAATAAAGAAAAGTGGAAATCTAAACTAAACTCGAGACAGTTTGTCATTTTTGAAAAATTTGTAAACAGTAAATGGGTCGATGAATATGTTTACAAATTGCATCCCGCACAGTTAATGTTTTTACTCCAATACATGTATATTCAAGGTGTATGCGATACTCTTAACAGAAGTTCATACGATCCTATGGATACCAGAATTACACAGATTGGGTTAGCACATAAATTGACTGTTATTGGCCTTGATAAAAATCAAGCTCAAGACATTAAAATATCTACTGAGAAAGACAAGAGTTTGTCCTTAAAAAACACGTTAAAACAGGATGTAATCTATATTGATTATATTTTGAAAAAAAACACGGATAATCCGACTGCTAAAATTTTACGGGATTATAAAAACAAAAATTTGGATTATTCTTTAAATAAAAGCATAAAAGGCAATTCGTACTTACTGAATGAAAGAAACAATAAATGGATGGCTCAACTTACCGAATCGTTTAAAACTAAAAATTGCTTTGTCGCAGTTGGATTCCGACATCTATGTTATAAAACGGGGTTAATTCAACAACTTAGAAGAGAGGGATATAAGGTTGAACCAATAGCACTTTAATAACCTACAAATATTTATTGACAAGGCACAATTATTACCTAAATAACATATTGTCCAATAGATTAGTACCATACATGTTATTGATTAGAATCAATAAGCTACCATAAAGAATAGGAAAAACACCTTACAATTGCTAACATCAATACCAGGAAAATCAGGCATATAAAGATTGATGAGCTAATAAACTATTGAAGAGTTGAAAATTTGGAAAAGCTATTTCAATAAAGTTGACCAATTAAAGAAAAAATCTATTAAATTTTTTACCGATATATTGGTGCTTTTACCGATTAAAACAAACACTTCACCTAAATAATACCAAGATAAGAAGTCGGAATTACCTAAGTTAGATGCAGAAAATAATAGTTCACCATTGACATTTAAGCAACATAACTTTGAAAATAGATCCCCAATGAAAAAACACTTAAGTATAGCGTATTCTTATCATAAATCGCCGACTCAATATGCGAAAGAGAGATTACATAAAAGCGTAATTTTACTCTTACTTTTTCTATTATTTACAACCAACATCATCGCCCAAACTACAACATACACAGTAAAAGATATAAAATTTAAAAGTAAAGGGATTGAATTAGCGGGGACAATTTTCACCGCTTTAAATTCGAAAATTGGAATTGTTATAGTCCACGGATCTGGACAAGAACTTAGATCGAATAAGTTTGCCGCAATGTTGGCTAAAAATGGGATATCTGTATTGACCTATGATAAGAGAGGGGTTGGTGAATCAGGAGGGGAATATGCCGGTCCTGAAGTTGGCACGAATAATATTGACTCAGCAAACCTCAATCTTCTAGCGGAGGATGCCAATGCAGCAGTTTTAACCCTTAAAAATTATTTTGGAAAAAAACTAACACATATTGGTCTCTCGGGGGGTAGCCAGGCTGGCTGGATTATTCCTTTGGCATCAAATAAATCAAAAAACGTGGATTTTACGGTCATTTTCAGTGGACCAGTAGTTCCTACATTGGAACAGCTCCGTTTTCAATTTTTTACCGAAGGAAAGGCAAATTTTTGGTCAAATCACACCGAGCAAGAGGTAAGGGACCATATCCGAACTGCCCCCGATAGATATAAATTTATTACAACCGATCCGCAGGTATCCCTTCGCAGTTCAAATACACCAGGAATCTGGCTTTTTGGTGGACAAGATGTCCAAATCCCTGTCGGTTTATCCATTGATCATCTCAATTTACTTAAAATTGAAGGGAAACCCTTTGAATACTGTCTATTTCCAGAAATGGGGCACTTTCTAACAGCTTCGGACTCTTCAGCTCCTATTAAAATAGCTATAAATTGGATCAAAAAGCTAAGCGAAAAAGCAAAATAGAAGCTCATTTCTTAAATAATTAGAAATCAGCAGATCGTTCCGATAAAATTCCACCGCAGCAAAAGGTATATGTATAAAAATTTTTAAGTATTTTTATTTAAAAATTATAACCGATATAATGACTTTAATAAGAATCCTGGCCCAAATCTGGTTTACAATAATACTGATTACTGTCAACTTATTACTCAATACACAAGCCGTTTCTGCGCAACAGGATTTCCAAATTATGGGGATCGGAAAGACAATGTCAGATAACGATATTATCTATCTCGTCTACAAGCAAGATGGGAAGCTTGTTATAGATTCGACAAAGGTCAAGAATAATTCCTTTCGATTTAAAGGAAAAATCGGGAACTCTCCCCTTTCCGCTTCATTGTCCAGAAATCAGAATCCTACCAATAATAATTATAATTTCATAAGTGACCGTAAGAGCATTTTCCTGGAGGCAGGGAAAATAATCTTGAGAAGCAATGACACCCTCAGCAATTCTGTTCTTTCAGGTACAGACTTAAACCGAGTACTTCAGTTGAAAAATGAAAAATTATTTCGTATCTCAAATGAACTAAAAAGTATAAAAGACCCCTACTTTTTTAATGCCGAGGAATTGAAAGATACTATTTTGGTAAAACAAAATCAACGGATTATAGATTCGTTGGATTTCATTTCGAAAGATCAGGAATTGGATTTTGCCAGGGATTTTCCCGACTCCTATATTAGCCTTGATCTGGTCAACCAGATTTCAAAAATGAACAGGTTAATAGATAAAACCGAAATGGTCTTTAATGGATTGAGTGAGCGACTCAAAGCGATGCCACAAGCAGATATCTCAAGAAATAATATCAGAGAGAAAAAGAAAATACGAATAGGAAATAATGCGCCTTTATTTGACATGAAAGACATTCATGGAAATATTGTTCAATTGTCATCCTATAGAGGGCAGTTCGTCTTAATCGATTTCTGGGCCGCTTGGTGCTTGCCATGTCGAAACGAACATCCCAACCTGATTGAAATCGACAGATTATATGGGAAGCGAAATTTTTCTATTATCAGCATTTCCATTGATCATAAAGAAGATGACTGGAAAAGAGCTGTCAAAAAAGATGGTCTCACATGGACCCAATTGTCCGATTTAAAGGCTAGCGATAGTGACGTTTACAAGCAATATGGAATTACAACAATACCTGCTAGTTTTTTGATAGATCCTGACGGAAAAGTAATAGCGAAGGATCTGAAAGGTGATGCGCTAAAAAATAAAATTCATGAAATCGTAAAGTAAATTTAAAGTTGCTCAATTTCATAAAGTTCAACAAGCAACAGGGTTTGTTGAACTAATAATCTTAATAGTCTTACCTAATTTGTATTACTCTCTATTCGTTCATCCGATCTTCCGGAGGTTGCTCCTCCAATTCAGCTATATAATATTTTAGATCCACCAACATATCTTGATGAGGTTTGGCAAATTTTCTAAAAAAGTAGCGATGCACGAAATAGAAAATTAATCCATAGAGAGCAAATCTAAAAAGGACCGTAGTGCCGAATATTGACGCAAGATTAAAGGAATAGATATTCTTTAACGAGAATGCGGTGATCAGCATGAAATAGAGCGCTATTCCCGTCAATTTATTGAACCTCAAATAAGCGGAGATAAGCTGTTGTATCTTCTTGAAGCGATCAATTAAAGGTAGATCTGCCTCATAATTCTGACGAATATTTTTTCGCAGTTTATAGGCGACATAAATCATTACCGCTTCAACCAACGAGCCCAGAACAAAATAATATCCCCAGAATGCGCTGTCATAATAATACAGAACAATACCAATAGCAAGGATAACAAGCACAGAGCGATAGGTCATATTCTTGCTTAAGTTCTGATCGATCAGATCAAGCAAGCTTGTTGATCTTTGTGTAGTTATTTTTTCTATAGTATTTTCAGGTAAGTGCATCACTGTTGGTTGACCATCCATACTATTTTTTTGCATTTTATATTTCAGTTGATCTAGTTCCATGGTGATAGTTGTTTGCTTAATTCCTTCAATTTTGTTTTAATTCTCGATATTTTTACGGCTACATGGTTGGGCGTCATACCCATAGTCTCTGCAATATCATTGTAACTATAGTCTTCAAGATAGAGTGCCACCAAGGCTTTCTCCACCTTATTCAACTTACTTATTGCCTGATACATCACCAAAATTTCCTCATCCTCACTGTAAATGATTTCGCAGTAGCTTTCTTGACTAAACTGTAATTCTGCAAGATTGTTCCGGCGATCCCGCTTGATATATGTGATAGCCGTATTCAATCCTACTCTATATAGCCAAGTTTGAAATTTGGCATCACCTCTAAAGCTTTTGAATGATTTCCAGGCCTGTAATACGATTTCTTGAAATAAATCTTCCCGATCGGCTTTATTGTCTAGATACATGCAGCATATACGATGTATGATCTTCTGATTGGAAGTTATTAACCTAATAAAGTCTCTTTCAATGTCCATACTTTTCTGAGGATGTCTTATTTTATAGTGCTTTACTTTGTTAGTCTCTAAAAAGTTAAAAACATTACAACAGAAATAAAAAAAGCTATGCCGACCATATTCTTTAAAATATCGGATACATCTCACCGCATCTCATTGGGCCCAAAACGCTCTTATTACAGTTATCCATCAACGACTTTCTTTGGAGCTTTTTACAAAAAAATCTTGGACGCGATCATTTAGCTTTTGAAAATTAGCACTTATCCCAATAATTCTCCACGATATGCTTTAAGAAGGCCGTGTAAAAATTCAAATGTGCGGGTTGGCTAAATACAGAAAATTGATCGTGAGAGGTGTGGAATCCCATGTAAAACAGCCAAAACCCCAATGAAAGATAGGGTACCAGCGCTAATTCCTCATCTCCGACAGGGCGTATAAGACGATATCCATCCAAGAAGATACGATAGGAGTCATGAGCAGCCTGCTGTGTCATCCTCCCAGTATATACATCTAAGATGAGGTGTTGCCAAAAGGTCATGATATCATTCACCAGCCAGCCGTACCCCATGAAATCAAAGTCAAAGAAAGTCACCGAATCATTTTCGAAATGAAAATTTTTGGGTAGAAAATCAAAATGGCAATAGCCTTTTGAAAATACCGATGGATCTATTTGCGACAGTTTTTGTTCAATACGATGAGCTATCTCACACAACCAGCTATATTCTCCAGCGTTTTCTTTAAAAACAGGTCTCAGTTTTTCCAAAGGCTTAAAAACTGTTGTCTCAAGATCGAAAGTCCATCTTTCTCCGCCCAAACTAACTGTGGATGAGGTATGGTGAAAACGTGCCATTTCATTTCCCAAAACACGAAACTGATTTTCACTCAATGACCGGACGACCTGACCTCGCGCAAAACTGAACAACACCGCATAACGCTCCCCCTCTACTGCTTCAATTTTCTGTATTGATTCTCCCAAAATATCAGTAATCGGATAGGATACAGAAACCTTTGCCTCCTTTAAAGCTTGCAATAATTTCACTTCCTCTCCTATCTGTGGTAAACTTCGATGTGATGAACGATAAACCCGCAATATAAACTTGGCTTCAGAAGCCTCTACAAGATAGGTATCCCCTACCCCACGAAGCAGAAATTTACATTGAACATTTTCAAGTCTATATTTCGCTGAAATCAGCGAAGATAATGCGATTGGACAGAGTGTAGAATAAGTAGCAGGAAAAACAGGTTTCATTTCATAAAGATACCTGAATATTTGGCAGATCACAAATACACATCCATTGCAAAACCAAATATTCCAAAAGGTTTATTGACCTAATATTAGATTTGGTTCTTTATAATTTTACAAGAAAATTCCCTTTTTTAAATTCCACAGTGTAAATTTATATAAATGAACACTATAAAGAAGATGGCATCGATTCTACCAAACAGGCAAGTGAAAAAATACTTTTTTTTCCTGGCTTGTATTTTACTCAGTTTTTGTACCTCATGTAAGGATATTGGCAAACTGGTTGATAAGCAAAAATCGAGTTCCTATTTTATCGATTCCAAAGGACAGGTAGTCTATTGTCAGAATGGCAATTGGTTTAGCTTGGGCATATTGCAAATGCAGGCTGATGCGAAATCGTTTGAGGTTTTGGCGGAAGATATAGGCAAAGACAAAGACTCCGTATACTTTCGTAATATGGCACAAAAACTGGTAGACAGGAATTCCTTTTATGTCGACAATCAGGTTCCTAAAGATCGTTTTCACGTATATTATATTGATCAGGTCTTGGGTTTTAATGTCATTGAAGGAGCGGATCCAAAAACCTATGAACTAATCAGCAATCATATCAACTGGGCCCGGGACAAAGACCATTACTTCTACTCTAATGATATGATACAGGCCGATCGGAAAACTTTTGCATTCGTCAATGACTTTTTTCTGAAGGATAAAGATTCTGTTTATGTTTCGCCTAATATTGGAGCCTTTAGGTCAGTCATGCCTAACACCGGAAATGTTGAAGCCATAAATAAGTATTACATGAGAATCACAAATACAATATGCTATCCACCTTTTCAGCAGGGCTCTCCCGCCATAACGAAATCATTTGATTCCATACATACCATTCGGGTGCTTGATCAGGATATAATTTGTGTCAACAATAAAACCATCCTATTCCGGGGCAAAGATTTTAAATACACAGATGTTGATGCCTCCTCTTTTCAATTATTTCCTGTACATGAAAAAGATGGAATATATGCAGACAACCCTTATTCAAAAGACAAGAACCATATATACTATGATCAAGAAATAGTTCCGGATGCGGATGTAAAGACATTTATACCCATCGGTCGTGATTTCGGAAAAGACACTAAAAATGTATTTTATCAAAAACAACGGCTAGAAGGTGTAGATGCCACAAGCTTTAAAAAAGACGGTGATTTTTATAAAGACAAACGAGGGAATAAATTCAGCACTTTGACAGGAAATAAAGTGTAAATAAATATCTCCTCCGGAGGGAGCTTGCCGGAGGAGATATAATTCGTACAGATGTATATGACCTTGTAATACAAGTTTTAAATTTTGTTCTTTAAAAAGATCAAATACTTGTTTTGGATTTACAAACGTATTATAGAAAATATAACTCCCTAGTATACAGGTTTACAAAAAACTAAACGGTTGCAGCATCTATATTTGAAAAGTATCCACTAATTCCGAAGCAACATATTGTATGTGGCCAAATAAAACTCATCAATCAGTTGCTTAATTAAATCATCTTTTTTGCTATCTACGACCAATCCGACCCAATTTTTGGTTGGAAGATATTTACTTCGGATCCATTGAACAGGCAACTCCACTTGCTTTTCGGTGCGCAGCCATTCTAATCCACACTCGTTAAAATAGATCTTTTCATTAAATAAATCCATAACAACGAATGGTCTTTTCTTGAAATAGAAAATACTCATATCAAGATCGGCAAGCTCATTGAAGCTGATATATTTTTTTAGATGCATATAGGCATTAATTTCGGTCAACATAACGGTCTATTTGTTTTATCGGTTCATAAAATTATCCATTGGTCCAGATCATTAATCACACCTGATTGATTCGCTTATCAGTTGAAATTAGCTACTACTTCCCTTATTGGAATTTGATTTATAATTCAGTTACGAATCAAATCTAGGTGAATCGGGGCTGTTGGTTGGGGTAAATTTTGGTCTAATAGGTGGAAAAACACGAATTTTCATCGCCTATTGGTTTCTTAACTGAAAAGCATTTGAATATCTTGGTATTTGAAATAGGTAGGATGACAACATCCATTCTAATATGAAAAGCGATCTTGGTATTCTTTAATTCAATTTTTCAGGACATTAAAAAAAAGATGGATCTTCGCAATCCAAGCAATCCAAAAAGTCGTAAATGCTTATAAGTACAGAAAAATTATAAACTAAAAGACTTTTGTTATGAAAAAGATAACACCAAACAATGAGTCACTATTGACCTCCGATAGTGAATTTGAAAAGAAAGATCTCGGACGTAGAGATTTTCTAAAATTTGCAGGCGCCAGTGCCGCCTCACTTGCCATTCTTAGCGTGGCAAGCTGTAAAAAAGATCGTGATGACGATATGGATAATGGTGGTAAAGGCATGTACTTCGGTAGTGGGGACATTGCCATCTTAAACTATGCCTATGCACTGGAACAGCTTGAAGCTGCCTTTTACATTCAGCTGGTCAACAATCCATACTCCGGCATTTCCGATATGGAAAAAGCTTTCTTTACAGATATCCGTGATCATGAGATTGCCCATCGAGAGTTTTTTAAAGTGGCTTTGGGAGCAAAGGCTATATCTAATCTTGAATTCAACTTATCAGGTATTAATTTTAGCAGTCGAGCATCTGTCTTAGCTACCGCTAAAACATTTGAAGATCTGGGTGTTTCGGCCTATAACGGTGCCGGTTGGTTGATTAAAGATCCTAAATATCTCCTTTTAGCAGGTAAAATCGTTTCAGTGGAAGCCAGGCATGCCGCCTGGGTGCGTGATATGATCGACAATGGTAGTTTTGCCAACCAAGAAGTTGTCGATTCCAATGGACTTGACCTGGCCAAGAGCCCTAGCGTAGTTTTGAGTGCAGCGGCACCATTTCTCAAATCAAAAATAGATGTAAAGGATCTACCTACCTATTAATTCACTTAAAATCTAATTATCATGAATCTCTTAAACGTTTTTGACCAAATAAATGCTGTAGATCCAGAATTTAGCGATCGCATCAGCCCACGTCGTGAAGCTATCAAAAATCTGGCCTCTATAAGCGGAAAAGTCACGCTAGCGGCAATTCCTTTTTTAATCAGCGAACTCTTTAAAAAGGCATATGGTGCTACCGCACCCACTGACGTCAACGGTGTACTTAACTACGCCTTGACCTTGGAATATCTCGAAGCGGAATACTATACGATGGGGGTTGCCAAAGCTGGTCTTATTCCATCGGGTAGACCACTTGGTGCCATCACCACCATCCGCGACCATGAGGTTGCTCATGTCAATTTCCTCAAACAGGTACTTGGCAATAAAGCTGTTTCCAAACCTACATTTGATTTTACTGCTGGGGGCACCTTTGGGAATGTCTTTAGCAATTATGACACTTTTTTAGCTGTCGCACAAGCTTTTGAAGACACAGGAGTACGGGCATATAAAGGACAGGCTGGTATACTCCTTGGTAATCGTGTTGTGCTTACAGCAGCCTTGCAGATTCATTCGGTAGAAGCGAGACATGCCTCCCATATCCGTCAGATGCGACGGGCCCGTGGTGGTGGCGCAGCTGATCAAAAACCTTGGATCACAGGAAGCAATGACACCGGTATCGGCGCGGTTGTAGACCCTATATATGCTGGTGAAAACAATATTACACAAGCTGGAGTGGACATCACAGGCCTCTCTGGCACTATGGGAAAAATATCAACAAATGCGGCTACCCAGTCTTTTGATGAACCACTTTCTGCAGAAGCTGTACTTAATATTGCAGGTCTATTTATTAAAGCATAACAAAAAAACGTAGTTTATCTGTTTAGCATGTCCTGGTTTGTTTATCGAATCAGGGCATTTTTTTAGATACCGCCCATGACATAGAGTTCACTAAGCGTTGGCACATCTTTGCCTCCCTCATCCTCGAGTGTAATAGCAAAAGCTTGTGCTTTGGGGATGTCCAGCATTTTGCTTGTGCCATCTACTTTTGCATCCAATGGAAATACACCAGCATTCACCGGCTTACCATCAACCATCGCCCACAATTGATATTGCTTACCTTTAGGAGCGGTAGGCATCTGCTCAAGATTTAGGTACACTGCTTTCGAAAGTTGATCCCAAAAAACCAAAGCATGAAGATCCGGTTTATTTTCAACCCCTTTTAGCGGAATTGTTTTTATTTCAGGATTTTGCACAAGGCGCCATTTATCTTGTAAGGTGGCTAAGCTCGCTTGTTGCTGATCAAACGAAGCACTCGTCTTTGTCAGTTTATCTTTCGTTTCATTGTTTTGCTGATACAGCAACACATTAGCGCCGACACTGAGTACAAGCAACACGCTCGCGGCTATTGCCCAATTGTAGGACTTGCGTGGCACAATAACCGCCTCCGATTTTTCTCCGGAGTTCTGTTCGATATTATAATCGATTGTTGAGGATTCAGTCTCATTTCCTTCAGCAGGATCACTAGATGCAACGAGATTTTCCGCATTTAGTTTATTCCAGATATCCTCTTTTAGAGACACAGGCATAGCCATCGCTTGGATATCAGCCAACTCTTCGAGCGTTTTCTCCGCCTCGGCGATGGCCTGTTCCACTTCGACATTATTTTTTCGAATACAGTTCAAGATACTCACTTCCTCTTCCGAAGCAAGCCCCAAGACATATGATTCAATAATCCCTGACGATATGTATCCTTTAATATCCAAAACTAACGATACTCCTTTAATAATTGTTGTAGCTGTAAAAACGCAGCTCTGGTACGTGTTTTGACCGTCCCCAAAGGAACGTCAAGCTGTTCAGCAATTTCCTGTTGCGTATAGCCTTCATAGTATGCCATTTCGATTAAGATACGCCATTCAGGCTTTAATTTATCCAAAATATTTCTGAATCCAATAAAATCTGCTTTGGCGCTCTGCTCAATTTGAGTCTGATCCTGTTCTTCCTTACTATTTACGATATTTGAAAGCGGTTGGTTTTTTTGTTCGTTTAACACAGCCTTGGATTTTCGGTAGTCTAGGGCCGTATTCCGGGCGATACTGATCATCCAGGTATAGAGCCTGCCTTTCTCAGCGTCGAAAAGATCGACATGCTTCCAGATCTTAACAAATACATCCTGTATCACTTCCTCGGCATGCTCACTTGAAGCCACAATACGACAAACCACCCCATAAAGTGCCTCGGAATAGTTATCATAAAGATAACTAAAAGCCTGTTGGTTCTTTTTTTTCAATAAAAGAATCAGTGTTTCTTCAGGAAGGTTGTGTAAAGGGCTCAAATTTTACGTTTATAACTGGATAAAGATCAAAATTATATGTTATAAAACCAAGCCGCTATTATAAAACAAGTTAAAATACCTAACCAGCCGCATAAAATACTTAAACTGCAGATCGATTAATAATGATCTCATCTGTTTTATTGTTCTCTGCCATAATCCATTTTTCTCATCTGAAGACCTTTCCAAAATAGACTTCAAATGATCAACGTTAGAATATAATACCTCCGTAAAAAAGAACAACTGATAGCTTAGTAAAAAAATATAGTGAGAAGAGGACAATAATCTGACTTCACTATTTTAAATAGCATTAGTGATATCTTTACTTTTATTTACTAAAAAAACGAAAATGCGCATATTAGTAACAGGTTCAGCAGGAAAACTAGGGAGCACAACGGTTCAGACGCTAGGTCAGGCAGGACATGATGTCACTGGAATTGATTTATTGGAAAGTAACACAACAAATCACTTTTTAGATGTCCAGCAACTTGATTCCGTTATAGAATTTACTGTTGGTTATGATGCAATTGTTCATACGGCAGCTTTGCATGGAAGACATATGGATTTAAATTATATTCGACAGCGTTTTATAGATACAAATATTACAGGGACATTAAACTTGTTAAATGCCTGTGTAAAAAATGGAATAAAACGTTTTCTTTTTACAAGCACAACTTCCATATATGGCAATGCCATGCTTGACAATGAAAAAGCTGTATGGGTTACCGAAGAACTTACCCCTCAGCCCCGCGATATTTATGACATTACAAAACAAGCATGTGAAGAACTTTGTAAGGATTTTTTTGAAAAGGAACAAATAATGACCAGTGTCTATCGCGTAGGTAGGTTCCTTCCGGAATCTGAGAATCTCATGTTAAATCATCGTTTATATAGAGGATTAGATGAAAGAGATGGCGCTGAAGCTCTTCGACTCGGTGTTGAATTCAACTTTAAATCCTTCCAGATTTTCAATGTGTCCAGTGGTTCGCCTTTTGAAATTGACGATCTAATCGAACTAAAATCTAATCCTTTGCATGTTATCGCCAAGCGTATTCCAAAAGCCATTGAAATATACAAACAAAAAGGCTGGAGCTTTCCAACCTCGATAGATCGGGTGTACAGAAGTGATAAGGCAGCTCATGTACTTGGCTATAAGCCACAATTCACATTCACTTTTCTTTTGGATCAACTATCCTAGAACTTTAGTTATTGTCAATATCTAAAATTTCATTTAATATGGCCTAGTTTTGGATAATAATTACACAAATTTGTATCAGTTCAATTCAATAAAGGAAAAATCATGTTACATAAAGTTCTCATTTTGAGTTTAGGCATCTATAGTCTGACAAGTTGTACCTCTCAAAAAAATGTTCATGTTTATGGGAAAGAGGCCGAACGTATAGACCTATCCGAGGGACAACAAAAAATATTAAAAGAATATCCGCTGCAAATTAAATTCAACCGTATTTTAGAAGAAAGTCGTTGCCCCAAAGGAGTGGATTGTATATGGGCGGGAGTTGCTGTTGCCGAAATTGAAATAACGGAAAAGGCGGCCAAACCTATCATTTTGAATCTCGCGACAACAGATATGCAAACAAGGGGTTACCAAAAATCTACTAATCTCAATGGATATACCATTGCATTACAAGATATTACTCCCTACCCTACAGCCGAACGTGGGGCACAAGATTTAAAAGGGGACTATAAAATCGTCATTACAGTACAAAAAAATGGAATAAATGATGTTTAACAAGAGAATTATGATCGCAGCATTATGGAGTAACAATAAACAAAACTGTGGTCTTTCAGAATATAATACATATGCGTAAAGAAAATTCGACCAATGCTATCAATGAAAAAGCACTACAACAATATTGCAGTGCCTTTAAAACATTATCATTAATTAGCGGGCGGTGGAAGCTTTCCATTTTATTCAAATTGCTTAAAACTGAGACAAGCTATTCTGAGTTCAAACTCCTTCTGCCTGAAATAAGCGACCGAACGCTTTCTAAACAATTGAACGAACTAATGGCGGATGGATTGATCTTAAAGAATAAGAGCAAGGTTTCGTCGATGTATACATTGACAGATAAAGGCTTGAAGCTTGAAAAAATTTTAATCGACCTTTCCGCATTTCATGATCAAGATTAACCAAAATCTATTTTTTCCAGAAACTCGATCACTTCCCCATTAGGACTGTACACCAAGCTATTTCTCACAGGAACAGTTTTGGTGTCATTTGATAAATCCAGCTCAAACATGCCTTGACTTAGGTCTTTGGCCCCATATTCAAGGGCTTGTTTTCTTGCCGCTTCGGCATCTTTTACAACGAAACATATATGAAGTAAAGCATTCTCTATGTATTCGTCACCCGGTCTTCTTTTTCTGCCCTGTGTTGGTATAGCTGCGTTTTCATCGCATATCTCCAAGTAATAATTGATGGCTCTGTTATGAAGCATCACACATTTTTCCAAATTGAAATCGGGTAAGGACCAGCTGTGTACTATTTCGAAGCCAAAATTCTTATAAAAATCCACAGTATGTTCAAAGTCCTTGGCTTTAATAGATATATGATGAAAACCGATGATGTTATTTTTTAAATCCATATTGCTAAGTTTTGTATTTTCAAAGGTACCCATCAATAGATCGCAATAAAAGGGCTTACAAAATTGTTAGTATATGAAAAGAAACAATAAAGCATCGCGATCTTTATCTCCTTGGCTTAGGGAGCTCTTTGATCCAGATATTCTTAAAATCTACTGGTTGCCCCTCACTTTGCAAGGCGATAAATCCGCTACTCAACAACTTACCATCGATCTTAATTTTGGGGTCATACCCATTTGCTGTTCCCCCTCCGATCTGCGGTTTTGAGTATTCCAGAACGGTATCACCGTTAATAATATGTTTAATCAGTGAATCACCCAATACAATCAATTCTCCTTGAACCCATTGATCACCATCATAAGTCTTGGAAGTCGAATTTAAACAATGTGAAGAAGCAATCTTACCTTTGTAAACCACGTTAGTCCCCGGAGAACACATATTTCCTGTAGGTCGTGGTTCGCCATCACTTAATCCACCCAAAAGTTGCATTTCTACAGAGATGGGCCAATCTTGCTCTTTCAACATTGTTCGGGGATCTTGTGAATGAAACATGACACCGCTATTGCGCAATGTATATGAAGGTGCTCCTTTGTGCAGATCACCCACAAACCGATATTCAAATTTTAAGTGATAATAAGAAAATGGTGTTTTATAATATAAATGACCAAACTGATCATTGAAATCACCATATTGATCGTACCTGATCTTAATAATTCCATCTTCAACCCTGAAGGTGCTCCCATAATTCTCACCAACTTCATGGTGATGAATTTTGACAAACCAATCATTAATATCTTTCCCATCAAATAATGATTTCCAGCCCGCGTTATCAGACTTGCCCTTCATTCCTGCACAACCAGCAAACATCAGAGCGGCAGCTAAAATTATATAAATCAATCTTTTCATTGAATACTTATTTGGTTTAAATCGGATAGCAATATACGACATATTCCATTAAGCCCCATTGAACAGGCTTGTTCTTGGCGTTTAATAGTAATTGCTTCTAATCATTTTAGCTTGATTTATAAAAAAATTTAGGTATAAACAGCGCCTAGACAAGGCTGCTGAAAGATTTCGAACGCTTTTCTCTGGGGGAAGAGCGGGTCTCATTTTTTCCGGATTTAGTAAACCAGACAGAATCCAAGTAACTATAGGAAAAATCATGGTAGAATATTTTTTATATAAGAAATACTCCCGAGATTTTGATCCCGGGAGTATTTTTCGCGTTAATAAGCGACCAACTTCTCTTCGATTTCTTTGACGGCTTTCACTGTTTTCATAAAGGAATCGGGTGTAACGGAAATAGAATCTATACCTTCTTCGACCAGAAACTGGGCAAAATCCGGATAATCGGATGGACCTTGACCGCAGATACCGACCTTGACTCCTTGTCTCTTTGCGGTGCGAATAAGGTTCGCAATCATTATTTTGACCGCAGCATTGCGCTCATTATATAAACCGGAGACTAAGGCTGAATCGCGATCCAATCCAAGTACCAACTGGGTAAGATCATTCGATCCAATGGAGAATCCATCGATATAACGAGCGAACTCTTCAGCAAGGATGATATTGGAAGGCACTTCCGCCATCAGATAGACTTCCATACCCTTTTGACCCCGTTTAAGACCAAATTCCTCCATCACCTGATAAACCCGCAGCAACTCATCTACTGTACGGCAAAATGGGATCATAACGACGACATTGTCTAGCCCCATTATTTCGCGAACTCTTTTTATCGCTCTACATTCCATCCCAAAAGCCGCCTTATAGGCCGCTGAATAATATCTCGAAGCTCCCCTCCAACCAATCATTGGATTTTCCTCTCCGGGTTCAAAGTGCTTTCCACCGGGCATATTATAGTATTCATTGGTTTTAAAATCTGAAAAACGAACGATTACCTTATTTGGATAATAAGCCGAAGCAATTTTACCGATTCCGTAGGACAGCTTTTCAATGAAATATTGCTGTTCATCTGCATAACCGGTAATAAGCGAGCTGATGTAATTGCTCAATTCGATATCATTGAGTTCCCGATGTTTTAAGAGCGCCATGGGATGAATCTTGATATAGTTGTTGATAATAAATTCCTCCCGTGCCAAACCTACTCCTTTTGCAGGATACTCCGCATATTGAAAGGCGATATCTGGAGATCCAATATTCATCATTATTGGCGTACTCACATCAGGTAGGTCAGAAAGATCATGTTCATGCTTACTATATGGAATCTGTCCTTGGTAAATGAACCCTGCATCCCCTTCTGCACATGAAACAGTAACTTCCTGTCCGCTAAGCAATGTTTCTGTCGCTCCATCACAGCCCACGATAGCGGGCACCCCCAATTCACGGGCAACAATAGCAGCATGACATGTCCGTCCACCTTTGTTGGTGATTATTGCAGCTGCCTTTTTCATAATTGGCTCCCAGTCGGGATCGGTTATCTCCGCAACCATGATATCACCTGGATTAAAGTTGATCTCTTGTATATTTTGCTTATTGACGCCTTTGAAATTATGAACTCTCCCGGAAGCAATCTTGTCTCCCACCGCAATACCTTTTAGTAGAACCTGCGAGGACCTGTTTTTCGCATTGATTTTATATTCCGTAATACAATTGGATTTTTTCAGTGAATGGATGGTCTCAGGTCTTGCCTGAACAATGTATAAATCACCTTTCAAACCGTCAAGAGCCCATTCTACGTCCATAGGACACCATTTTCCTTTGAGCGCGGTATAATACTCTTCAATAATACACACCCATTTGGATAGCTGAAGGATTTGTGCATCGCTTAGACAAAATCGCTTCGTGCTTTCCACTGGCGTATCTATCACCTTCACTGTTTCACTTCCTGAAACACTGTAAATCATCTGTAATTGTTTGCTCCCTAGCTTCTTTTCTACAATCGATGCGTAACCTCTTTTTAACAAAGGTTTGTATACAATAAATTCGTCCGGATTCACCATCCCTTGCACAAGAAGTTCGCCCAATCCATAAGATCCATTCATAATCACGGCATCTTTAAAACCACTTTCTGTATCAATAGAAAAAGCGACTCCTGAAGCTCCTAAGTCAGATCGTACCATCTGTTGTATACATACAGAAAGTCCTATATTAAAATGTCCAAAATTAAATGCTTCTCTATAACTGATCGCTCGATCCGTGAAAAGAGAGGCAAAACAATTTTTAATCGCTCCCAACAGATCTTGCCGACCCCTAATATTTAAATAGGTATCCTGCTGACCGGCAAATGAGGCATCGGGGAGATCTTCTGCAGTAGCGGAAGAACGGACCGCAACACCAAAGTCCTGTATATTCTCCAAACCGATAAGCTCTTCGTAGGCGGCGAGGATCTCCTGTTCCATTGCCGGTGTGAAAATACCTTGCTGAATCAATGTTCTGATCCTACCTCCGCAACTGGTCAGCTCCCTCAGGTTTGTACTGTCAATGCCCTTCAGTATATCTTTAATTTTCTGATCCAGTTGATTGTCGGTGATAAACTGAAAGTAAGCCTGACTGGTCACAATAAATCCATCTGGAACATTTACTCCTAAAGGTTTCAAATGCTGTAACATTTCTCCTAAGGAAGCACTCTTCCCTCCTACCAAATCAATATCCTCAATAGAGGCTTCAATCAGGCGCATTGTAAATCTGTTGTTGTTCATTATACAATTATTTTACACGAAGTTAGGCTGCATTTTTTGAAGTCATTTGTTAAATATTAAGACAAACTGATATTATTTTAATAATTTTATTTACATCATAAGCATATTTGTATTTATATTATATAAATGGAAAACTATTTTGGACAGACAATCCTAACGAAAAATTCGATGTTTACCTTAGCAACTGCTGATATTTACCATGCAGCAAACAGCTTCCACAGCCATCGTGAACTCGAGCTGATTTATATCTGTTCGGGCGAGGGAACGTTTTCAATAGGTCAATCTTCCAAAAGAATTTCCAGCGGTACGATCATCCTAATTGGCGCAAATGCGCCACACATGTTCAAATTCGAAACGAACCGCTATTATGACTATGCAATGAAGCACGGTAGGACACCAGTACCTCTCAAGCTCTTGACATTACATTTTGACCCCAACAAATTAGGGCAAGATTTCCTCAATCTCCCTGAAAACAACTTATTAAGCAAGCTACTAACAGCTTCAAAGGTCGGATTGCAACTCGAAGGACGAACAAAAACGCGTGCAATAAGGAAACTCAAGAAGCTAGAAAGCTGTGAAAGCTACGAACAGCTACCTTTGTTACTATTGCTAATAAATGAAATCAGTGCAAGCCAAGATATCCCTCAGAGCTACGAAAATGAGGATATCAAACCCTTTAAGAAAATAGACGAAACACGTTTGAGCAGGATCTACTTGTACACCATGGACAATTTTTACAAAGACATCAAGCTAAGTGACATTGCAAGTATAGTATATATGGTTCCAAATGCTTTTTGCCACTATTTTAAGTCTCGTACAGGAAGGAGCTATTTTGACTTTCTCATTGAAGTCAGAATCGAACATGCCTGTAAGCTATTGCGTGATGGAAATGAGAGTGTCTCTGCCATCTGTACGAGCTCAGGATTTAACAATCTCTCGAACTTCAACCGCTACTTTAAACAGCAAACCGGAAAATCTCCGATTGCCTATCGGCAGGAACACCGACAATAAGTAGTATTGTCATAAATAGCTACAACTCGTCATTCTTGATATAATCATACCTGATATAGTCATACTTGCCAACGATTATCATAACTTGTTATTCATTTAGATTTCCAACATTACGTCAGGCTTATACCCGCTATCATACGCCACCACTAAACAGGTACAGCATCCAACTTACATTCGAAATTGAAAAAAACAGATCTATCTATAGGTTATTTGATGGAGATAAACAATTAGCTGAGAATCAAATCGAACAGTTTTCAATCTGGAAGTAGGTTTACTATTGAAAAATGGATTAACTTTATTATAGTCTTTTTTTTAGTTCATTTTAAACAGTGATCGTTATGAAACTATCCAAGGGAATTTTTCTTGCATTTTTGGCTATGTGCTATACATTACAGGCATTTGCGACATGGTCAATTATTATAATAGATCCCAAAACAAAAGAAATTGGAATTGCTGGGGCTTCATGTACCTACAGCGTTTATGGAATTGGCACTATCGTTCCTGGAAAGGGAGCAGTTGTGGTTCAGGCAATGAGCAATAATAATGCTAGAAAAAAAGGAACTACAATGGTTCAGCAAGGTATTGCTCCCGAAAAAATTCTGAGTGCCCTACGAGATCCCGTCTTTGATCCCGAAAACCAACAATATGCGATTGTTTGCTTATATGATTTATCGACCCCTGTCTCTTATACAGGTACATCGGCATCTCCTTTTAAGGGAAGTTTGACAGCAAATGGGGTTTCGATTCAGGGAAATATATTAGCCGATCCTGGCGAGTTGAAAGCAATTCTAGATGCAGTATTAAAAGGGCAAAAAGAGCACTTAAGTATAGCGGAAATTTTAATGCGCGCACTTGAAGCGGGAGCAGAATTGGGGGGGGACAAACGATGTGGCGAACGTAAAGCCGCAAGCGCCTTCATTAGCGTCGCAAAACCAAGTGATAATCCTCAAAATTTATCAATCAATCTAGTCGTAACCGGAGAAAATGAAAACATCAATGCTATAACGGCCCTACGCAATAAGTTTGAAACCTGGAAAGCAGACGTTAAAAAAAGGTAGGGCATAAATTTTAACTTGCCATCAACAGTCACATGGATAACATAAATCTGCTTTTTATTCAGCGGATTGACCGCAGCTACAGATTGGAACTAGGTAACGGTAGTTTGTACTGATTTGACGGCACCTTTGATCTGATAAAGTTCTTCAATGACGGTACCATTATACAAAAGGTAAGGCAATTCTTTGATACCTAATTGTTGACCATGTGCATAAGTTGATAGGCACCAGATAAAAATGAATGTAACCTTGTATTGTCATTTTTATATTTTAAAACATCCGTGTTATTCCATCGCGATTATTATACTTTCTTTTTTTTAGCCAGCTACCCACAGTGATAAATACAAGGGAAACAGCAACGGCAAAAACAGCATCTATGAAAAGGTGCAAGGGATGATACTCCTCTGACTGTCCAATCGTATTGGTTGCTACCAAAAATACATAGACTGCTTTATGATAAATCACTAATGGAAAACCGAAATTGAGGCTACCATCATTATCCGTATCATTATGATAGCTCAATGCACAAAGAGCAAAAAAAACCACTATAGTATACAATAACCATTTGAGCGTTGTTTTCATCATCTATTTTATAATTATTACACTTTATTTAAAGTACGAAAGGAATATATGCCAGTGTTTTATCTACAACTTCTTCATTCGATAAATCATCAGCTATAGAGAAAAAGGCTAATTGCAAAGAGTCTCCAGTTCATATTTAATGTTATTTTGGCTATAGTTCATTTAGAAATAAAGAAATTAAATCAAACCAACTTATTGAGTTAGTTTCGCACAATTTTATTTTTTCAAGATAGGGATGAGACAAATTTTCAAATTCCATAACGACAAAAAAATAGTTTTGAGAGTCCAATATAACAGCCTAAACCCATCAAGTTCGACAGCTTTAAAAAAGAGGAATAATAAAGTCCATCCAGTGCTAGAAAAAATCCTAATTAAAAATATCTGACTCATAATCTGCCCTGTACAACGAATGTAAGCAGAATACTTGCAAGATATAGCTTAGGTTTATATATTTGCGACATCAAAAGAAATCCTAATGCGGAAGTGGCGTAATTGGTAGCCGCACCAGACTTAGGATCTGGCGCCGCAAGGCGTGGGGGTTCGAGTCCCTTCTTCCGCACTGAAATCCTCCTGAGTTTAAAATCGCAGGAGGATTTTTTTATTCTAAAATACTCCAGAATTATCTGAGTTCACCCCTACAGCAGTAATCCATGTCCCATTAAATCAGACAAGTCCAATTACGATAAAAAACCAAGCGGATAAATAATGAAATAAATAAATTCGCTATATTAGTGTTAGCGCTATTAACCTAATAAGCTAAGTATTAGATATAACCAATTTGGATATGAACCTATTATTTCTAAACATCGGGACACAAGAACTAATTCTTCTTTTCCTATTAATTCCACAGTTCCTAGTCATTTATACACTTTACAATATTGTTACCAACAATAAGTTTGCTAATGACAAGAAACTTCTTTGGGTTGTGGTTGTTTTCCTTTTTAATGTTATCGACAGTATCATATACTGGATGGTCGAAATGAAAAAAACGCGAGCTTATTAGTGAAAACAATCATTTTTGTAGCTGTTGACAGGCAGTTGTCATCTACGCATTTATCTTTGAGATATTCAACTAAAATTATATTATCATGGCATTATTACACGCGTATTTGAATTTCAATGGCAACTGCGAAGCAGCATTTGACTTCTACAAAACAGTATTTAATACTCCACTAATCGGCGTTCATCGTTTCGGCGACATGCCAGGGGATCCCGAACATCCAATTGCAGATGCTGACAAGAATAAAATTATGCATACGGCACTCAATATCAACGGTTCGGTTATGCTAATGGGCTCAGATTGTTTGGAGAGTTTCGGACAGAAAGCGACCTTTGGAACAGGCAGTTATTTGATGCTGGACGCTCAATCTGCCACAGAGGCCACAGAACTTTATGATAAACTTTCGGCAGGCGCCCAAAATATGGAAATGCCTTTGGGCGAACAGTTTTTCGCTGAATTATTTGCATCCTTTCAGGATAAATTCGGCATTGCATGGATGATCCACTTTGAAGGAAATAAAAAAATGAGAACATAAAGAATCCCTTCAAACAACACATCTAAACATATACTGTCTATTACTCTATTTCCTGCAAATGCATCGTTTGTGGGGAATGGAGTAATAGTTATTGGCATCTGGTTCGGGATTTAAAATATTATCAAATTTTTCTCTGGGTTGTTCCTCCAATAAAACCACATAGGTTCATAGCTATAAATTGTATTATTAACAGGATGATAAGATAACCAACTGGTTTTCCTAAAAAAAGACCAATTGTTATTTTTATCACTCCCGAAACAAGAATGACTATCATAAAGTAAAATGTTGTATTCGAAATAGTCTGCCGTAAATAGTTAAAGCTAAAAACTGAAAGATAAAATCCGGATAAGAGGATCAAATAAAACTTTAAAAATTCAGGTCCTTTCAAAGAAAATGGATTGTAAGTTTGATGGTTTATTACAAGCCAGATCATACTTATTGCAATTGTAGCCGAGTGAAATAGTATTTTTTTCATCTGTCTGAATTATTTGTTCATCAATTATTTTTAGATAAGGTATTATTCATAAGTATTTATTTGCAATGGTATTCATGAGCTCAATCGTTCAGCTCACTCGGTCCACGTTGCCTTCAGCGGTATAAGTGCAGGTCTCAACCGCCACATCCACCACAGCCCCCGCATCCGCCACATCCGCCACCACAACTTCCACCTCCGCTACAGCTTCCCCCCGTAGTAGCGCAACTTCCGCTATCAGAATTGGTATTGTTACCATTTTTTTGATTTTTTGTAGTAGTACCACCAAAAATCCATGAGAAAAACCCCAGCAAAAATGAGATGCTAACGACCAGCACCACCATGACTGTCAACGTATTAATAACTTCTCCTATACAAGATGTCATCATCAACAGCAATGCAAAACAGGGAACCAACTTCAATCTTTTAAGCCAGCTCAGTCCCGAAGGCTTCGCGTCATTATTCCAAATATCGTTAGGTGCATCTTGATTAAAAATTTCTCTATAGCTGGCCAACGTATCTACAAACCATTTTTTGTGCCTGCTTTTTTCTGCGACGCCGCCTTTTGATGGGTGATGATGTAACTTTCTTTTCAAAATCTCGGGACAGAATTCCTCCCAATAGTTTTGAGTATACATAAGATGCATATGCCAGACTTTATCTACGATTTCACTTGGTGAAGCGCCGTTTGGCAAAATACAACAGAGATAGACAAACTTCTTATACTCTTCTATCGCTTTTTTTGTAAAGTCCAAAGTCCAGTTTTCTTCTTTGGCCAGTTTCTTTGAAAAAGGAAGATCAACATCTGGACTGTCTAACGAAAACTTCTGAAGCCTGCTCCAGAGAGAATCATTCTGTAGTATGGTGTTTGTTTCCATTGTTTTAAATTTTAAGTTCTATTTCTTATTCAAATATGCTTTGATTAGAAAATATAAAAGTCCTGCAACAGTCTCTTTATGTTGTAAATAAATCTTAAATTAGTCTTATACAAAAACGGATGAAAAAAGAAGATATCCTGCATCTTGAGAAATTAATGAATTTTCTGAGCATGCATTTTTTGAAGAAAAATCATTGGGAAGATGTCACAAAAACCGAATGGTCTTACATCGTTGCAGAGCTTAATGAATTAATTATCAAGGACAATACAGAAAAAAGCATCAAAAAAGAACC
Source organism: Sphingobacterium sp. BIGb0165 (assembly GCF_024810095.1). NCBI lineage: Bacteria > Pseudomonadati > Bacteroidota > Sphingobacteriia > Sphingobacteriales > Sphingobacteriaceae > Sphingobacterium > Sphingobacterium sp. BIGb0165. The sequence goes on from NZ_JANUEB010000006.1 coordinate 217,290, forward strand.
TGAAATACTTGGCTCCAACTATCTTTATGAACACCTGATAATCAACAAACTAAAGAAGTATTACCAGAATAAGACCACCATTCTAAGCAAACCTAATTTAGCAAAACTGAGTTTAATCGTCAGAGTTTTAGGCTATGCAAATTATATTGATTTTATTAATTCAAATACGGAAGCATTTAATTTTAATGATCTGAGGATTAATATGAACAATGCAAAGCAGAATACATTGCTTTTGGATCGGTTGGTGGGATGCTGGTATTCCTATAACAGGAATCTTCCAGACAATATTCTACAGGCCAAAGAGGATCGGATATGGCGTTCGGCGATGGAGATCTACAAGTCTGAAACTTCTGATGAATATTTTATCGAACGAAGTGGTGGAGATCACCACAAATATTTCGGGAAGGTAACGGCATATTCAGACTATGTCTTTATCATAATGAACAGCAATACATTTATCCGCCAGCGGCATTTTATTTCGAGAATAAAAGACATCAATGAAAAGCTTAAAAACCCAGAATATAAGCTCTTTGAATTGCATTTTATAAGTACATGTATCAGCTTTAATCAGGAACCAATTGCGCTTTTTGAAATATTTCAAAAAGCAGAAAGAAAAACGTTTATCTCCGATTCGATCAGCTTCCCAATTGACAGCGATGAAATTCCTCAATCTATTTTAAGGCAGCTCGAAGATACTGAGGCAAACAGAATAGATTACAGATAGGTATTAAGTGAAATTCTCGGATACATGTTTTTGAAACTGCACTAAGTAAGGTTTGTATCAAAATTGGCATTTCAATATATTTTGATATCCAGAAGGTAATACCTCAAATTAGTGTTCAGTACCTTTCTAAAAAAAATCAGCATGGAAGATTCGATGCTGATTTTTTTTAATTATCAATCGCTGTGCGTGTTAGCTCCACAGACTCAAAATTGTTGTTATAACTTAAGCTGACCAGTCGAAAGGTTTTGTACAGGGGTCGCACTCAAATTTTAATACCTTACCTAGGCTCTTTGCTTTTTTACCTTTTTTCACAAACACATAGGCTAGGTCTAAATATTCTTCAACTTCCTTTCCACTTTCATCTCTACCTTTTAATATGACAGAATAATATTTCCCCTCACTATCTTTTTTAAAAAACACCTCGTTAACGGTAACTTTTTTCGGTGTTTCATTATCACAACAGCTGCACCACAAAACTACAACTGCTTCCTTCTTGAGATATCCAACAGCTTTCTCTGCCTGCGCCTGTGTTAATGCCGAAAGTTGATCTGCTTTCGAAAAAAAAGCAGTGCAGAGCAATACAAAAAGTAAAATGGTCTTTTTCATCTATTTAAATTTATCTTTTAATTGTGTAGAAAGTTTTCAATTTTTAAAGAATAAGTTAAGCAAATACTATGCCCTTTAATAGCAAAAACTCGGCCTCTCTCCCACAAATTAAATATGCATCATTATAATTACTTTTCCCAAACCAAAGCACTAGCCCCGAGAATGGCTGCATCTGCTTCCTCCAGTTCACTGAAAACCAGTTTCACCTTATTTCTAAATAAGGGAAAAAGATTTCTTTCCATGTGCAACTTCGCAGGTTTTAAAATAAAATCACCAGCTTTAATTACACCACCAAACAGCAAAATAGCTTCGGGAGAGGAGAACATCACAAAATTTGCCAATGCTTCCCCCAATTTCTGGCCAGTATACCTAAAGACTTCAATGGCAATGGGATCACCTTTTTCCGCACATTCATGAACAGTTTTGGAGTTAATGGCGTCTTCGGGATATTGATTCAGCATTGACTCCGGAAATTCAGCTCTCATTTTCTTCGCAGTAATTGTGATTCCCGTTGCAGAAGCATAGGCTTCCAGACTTCCTTCAGAACCTGTGCTCCAATGCTTTCTTCCTCCCGGTTTGACAATTGTATGTCCTAATTCTCCAGCAAACCCATCATGTCCATAAATAAGTTTCCCGCCAGCTACAATGCCACTTCCTACGCCTGTTCCTAAAGTGATCATAATAAAATCCTTCATTCCTCGTGCTGCCCCAAAAAGCATTTCACCATAGGCTGCGGCATTCGCATCGTTGGTTATTGTACAGGGAATATTAAATTTAGCAGTCATTAAATCACTAAATCGAATCACGCCTTTCCACGGAAGATTGGGGGCATGGTCTATTGTCCCTGTGTAATAATTCGCATCGGGAGCACCAACTCCAATTCCGTCAAAGTTATCCCCACCGCCAAACATTTCGATGAGAGGATAAGCTTTCGCATACAAAGCATCTATAAACTCTTCAACATGCTCATACTCATTCGTTCTTATGCTTCCTTTTTCAAGTACCTCACCCCGATGATTGACTACCCCGAATTTCGTATTGGTACCCCCGATATCTATGCCTAGCGCTACACGTTTTGATAAATCTATTAATGACATTACTATTCCTTGTTTCTAAGTTTTAAAATTATAAAAAAGATAGTGTTTTATAGTGAATTAAACAAGGGATTAGTGTACCAGTTTAGATACTGACAATGAAACAATCCAATACAACCACGGTCTATTTTAACTGATATTGCAATGACAGCCTGCCGATTAATGATGTTAGTTCGATTATTTGAGATCATGAGCCTAATTTTTAATCCGTCGAATTCGACGGGTTAAAAATCAGGCTCATGTGAAGATTGTGCTTAATGTCTTTCGTTCGTATTTTCTGCATAGTATAAATCTGAAAAAATCTTTGCTAGTTTAGAAGGATCTTCTCGCCAGGTATTGTACATCCCTTGCCCCATCTCATCAGGAACAATATCAAATTTACCCTCAGATACATATTCCAATATCTTTAACGCTATACTATCCGGACCTGGCATATCCCAATCACTTCCTTTATTCATATCCGTATCAATTGCTCCTGGATTGACTGCATAAACAGCAATTCCTTTTTTAGCCAATTCAATTCTGACAGATTGTGTTGCAGAAAAGAGAGCTGCTTTTGAAGCGGCATATCCGGCAATAGTTGGTAAAGGCGAATAAGCTGCAATTGAAACAATGTTTATTATTTTCGATGGCTTATTCTTGCTCAGAATAGGAGCAAACGCGCGCATCATCTTTATTGTTCCAAAATAATTTACCTTCATATCATTATTCATTCCCAACAGATCGCCTTCCAAAATATTTCCTGCACTTAAAACGCCCGCATTATTGATGAGGATTTCAGTGTCCTGGGCGACCGTTGCAACCATCGTAATCTGCTTATCATCTATTATATCCAAGGACAATGTTACAACCCTGCTATCATCAAATACTGGCATTGTATTTAAATCTCTACAGGTAGCATATACCTTTCTTGCCCCATTGTTTAGTGAAGTCTTTACGAGTGCCCTACCTATTCCTCTGTTGGCTCCCGTAATGAGAATGACCTTATCTTTAAAAATCTGCATATCGCTTGATGTATTTAGTTAACACAAAGCTATCTTGAAAGTTAAAAAGATAAAATCCGAAACTTGCTACATTGCTATTCTGACTTTGATGTTGATAGAAGTTCTCCCAAGAAAAATCGATCAATAGAAATTTCAGTAATCCTATTTTCTAAAAGTCCAAACCTGCGTTTTTTTATCATATTGACCCGCTTTATCATTTTGCTTCAACTCCGTTAGTTTATAATCTCTGCAGGGATCACCTTCATCAATTTTAGATGTATAGCTTATTCTGTCTATTACACCGGGTTTGAGTTGTATATAGAACGTTCCATTTTCTATTTTTTCTAAATTAACGGCAATAAACTTTTGCGCTCTGTTTATTGTAAAAGAAAAGGAAATATGTTGATCGTTTGGCGCTATTTTATATATTTTGATTCCTTCGACAGGATAAAGCGGGCTGTCGCTAAATATTAAATCCTTTCCATTTTCATTTAGATAATTAATGTTACTTACCATTGGAATATAAATCTCGGCACAGAATACATTATCGTCATTGCTTTTACAAGCTCCAACAGTAATAAAAACCATGGATAGGAGGAATAAGTTCAAGTAATTTTTCATCTATATAAATTTGTTTATTCATTAATCAATTATCTCTTTAAGGCGTTATTCATAAGTATTTATTTTCAATGGTATTCATGAGCTCTTTTCACTCGGTTTGAATAAATCATGATGGTTTCATAATCTATCTATTTGATCAGCATAATATCCAAACGTCAATCTCCGTTGATTCGCTACAGCGTGAATTAACTGACAGACAGCCTTTTCAATTAAGAGTAGCTTCTAATCCCATGTGTAGGATCGGATATTCTTCACCTTGTCCGTCCAATGCGGACCTTTTAAGAACTTTAAATCCGATATGCTTGTAAAAATCCACGGCTTGAATATTTTGCTCATTTACATCTACGTTAGCCACTTCCAAATATTTTATTGCATGGTAAATGAGTTGTTTTCCAATTCCTTTACCACGAAAATCATTGTGAATAAATAACATTTCAAGGTTCTCTCCAGAAATTCCCATAAAAGCAACTAATACGCCATTTTCCTCATAGCCCAACAAGGCAACATGCTCAAAATAGGTTGGAATTTGCGCCTTATAATAATTAAAATCCTCCTCTTTCAGAAAATCATGTGTGTTCAACACAGCACTCTCCCATATTTGGATCAGATTTTGATAATCGCTCGTTTCAATTTTTCTAATCATACCTGTAAATCTTGAAGGGTAAAAAAAGCAACCCGCCCATTCATTGTAATTTAAAATAAAATTCTATAGAATAAAATTACAATTATAGCTATATTTCATCTATATAAATTTGTTTATTCATTCGTCAATTTTCCCTTTAAGGCATTCATGCTGCCTTCGGCGGTTTCAATTTTGATGAAGCGATCAGTTTTATTCATAAAATAAATTATCTCTATGGCAAGCCTCAAAACATTCATTCATAAAAAAACTTGGATTTTCAGTTTTTTAGTATTTGTTTTTAGCTTAAATGCATTTGCACAGCAAGTACCCAAAACCTATTATGCGACACTGTCTGAGGGAGTGAAACTTTATGAAAGTCCCAACGAACACGCAAAGGTTCTAACGACCGTCACCTATGGTTCTAAAGTAACCTTCAATAATTCTGATACAGATAAGCTGACCATGCTCGACAATTCAGTGGTCGTAAATGGAGCAAGAACTTATTGGATGAAAGTAACACATAATAATGTCAAGGGGTATGTTATAAAAGATAATTTAGCAACCATACAGCCACCAAAGGAGAATACCGATAAGCTTTCTGATTGGTTGAAACAATTCGCTCAACCCTTCGCCAATAAATGGGAAAGTGGCAAAATAGCTGAATCCTTGAGCGAAAGTGAGCATGACAATTACATTTCAAGGCAAATATTTCAAAACGGGATACTTCTAACGGTGACCTCAGGTTATGATGCAAATTCCTCGGAGACTGTGCAGATACCAAATACCAATATATTCGCAGTTTATAACCTGATACAACATATCGGAAGTTTTAAATCGGTTTTTAAATTAAATACAGCACTGCGTGAAGGGACATCTAGCTTTAAAGATAGCGAAGGCAACGAATATAAATGGGAGGTCTTATATCAGAAAGGAGAAGAAATTGAAGACAAAATCCTACAGTCAATTGTAATAACCTGGAACAATGGAAATAACAATACACTCAAAATATCCACGCTTGGTAATGATATTGTTGTTTTTTATGAAACCACACTGTAATTCTGTTACGATCCAGTATAATTTTTAAAATATGATAAACCTGAATTACAGTCTTTTTTCCCGTTTCATCGGTATCTTAGTATACCTTGCTCCAATGACCGGAAACGCTCAAGTGACATCTTTCTATCAGGTTGCACCGGTTGAGATCGAAGGTTATTTCACAAAGACAATATTCCCGTTCAATCCAACTTTTATGAAGGAAAATAGGGTAAAAAAGGTAACCCTCAAAAGTCAGGAAAATGGAATTGCCAATCACTATGCATTTGATTCCAATGGCCTTTTGGCGAGCATAAGTATGACCCGATTCAATAAAGAAAAAATAGATACTGTTTTTTATACAGCATATAACTATAATACCAATGGTCTTGTCGCTAGAGAAGCGAGAATTGATTATCATAATGGCATCGTAAAAATAAAGCTGTATAGGTATGACGAAAAAAATCGAATTGACAATATCAGTATCTTTTCCTTGAACGCTCAAATGCCCAATAGAACACAAAATAATGATTGGATGGGAGAACCTGTTCCCGGTTTAGATCAAATCATTCTCAAAGGATCTTGGCCGGATGAAAATCTATTAAACAACATGATCAATGAAAATAAGTTTTCTTCCTGGCGATATCGTTATTTTACAGAGAATAAATTTGAGGCAGAGGAACGTACAGAATTCTTCGATTTTGTAAAAAATGGGGGTAGTCCAGATACCTGTCACCAAAAGATGACGTATTATTATCTAAATAATCAACCTATTGTTCAATTTCTCCATTCTGGTTGTGCAGCCAAGACCATACCCTCTGAACAATATGATTTTAAAGATGGACTTCTACTGGCAATAAATGAAACAAATGCCAGTATTGAGCCTAGAAATGAAAAATACACCTATGACAAAAACAAAAATCTGGTATTGATGCAAAATAGCTGGAATGGACAAAAAGTAAGCGAGTTGATTATGACGTATAATAAAAAAGGCTTTCTAACGACCATTCAACGAAAATCTGAAACAGCTAAAATGGCTCATTATTTTGAAGATCGCATCCTCGATCTGAGCTACACCTTCTATTGAAAAATTACGTCATATTAACCGGTTTCGTTAAAATATGTCTTCAAAAATCTTTAAATGGATATCACCAGCAAAATGGATCGACCTTAATTTAAATTTGCGGTTCTGTATTCACCCGGAGTTTTTCCGATTGTCTTTTTGAAAAACCTGTTAAAATGTTGTGGGTATTTGAATCCGAGTTCAAACGCTACCTCGCTAATACTTTTTTCAGTATCAAATATTTTCTGTTTTGCAAGTTCGATCAATTTGAATTGAATAAATTCCTGCGGTGATTTGCCAGTTTCCTTCTTGATAAGATCGCCAAAATAGTTCGGAGAAAGACACAACTGTTCAGCACAATAAGATACTGTCGGAAAGCCATTCTCCTGAGGTTTTTCAGAATTAAAATAGTCATCCAAAAGCGTCTCAAATTTTTCCAATATCCCTTTATTTACATTGTCGCGGGTGATAAACTGTCTATCATAAAAACGCTGACAATAATCGAGGAAGAGCTCAATATTGGAAACGATTAGCTTCTTGGTATGCTTGTCGATGTTATGTTTTAATTCAAGCTTAATTTTCTCCAGACAGTCAATGATGGTCTTCCTTTCCTGCTCTGATAAATGTAGCGCTTCACTGGCGGAATAGGCAAAATAAGAATAATTGCTAATTTCCTTGGCGAGCGAAGTTCCATATAAAAGCTCCGGATGGAAAACTAAAGCTGTACCCTGGGGTTGATAATATTCATTTCCATTCTCCCCGATCACTTGTCCCGGCGCGAGAAATATCAATGTACCTTCCTCGTAATCGTAATTTTTCAGCCCATATCTCAAGTCTCCACATTTCACTTCTTTAAAGAATATGGTATAAAATTCATACCTAAGCTTCGACAACTTTCTTGGATCCGCTTTGCTCAAATCGACAATACTAATCAAGGGATGCAACGTTTCATTATTATTGAAGTTATTGTATTCTTTGATTGTTTTAAAATTGATAATCTCTTCCATGGCAATTTCTTATTTATTCAAAATTACAAAACTGAAATCCAATATTTTATTAAACAGGCTATCATTCAGTAATAATGGTATCAATATAAGTAATCCATATACCATATCCCGCTGCTGCAAACCTGAGATTTTTATTGGCAGTACACCGTAATAGGATAAACAATTAAAAACTAAAAGTTTGGATAAGTAATATTGGTAGTAATACCTGTAATCCGTATACCCAAAAAGCAAGCCAACATACTGAACTTTGCATAAACACCGAAAACAGCAATGAAATTAATAGCGATAAATTGGTTTGTAAAAATTAAATAACGGGAAATAACTTTAAAATCATATTAAATGGAACAGATAAAATATATTATAGTCGCCATGTTTATGGCAACAGGCATTATCACAGAAGCACAGAACAAGTCCAAAAACCCCTTTGGTCTCGTCTACGGGGATGCCATCAAGGAAAATAGAAAGGGTAAAGTAAATATCCATCCCGTCAGCTACAAATTGAATGGAATCGATATCGCAGCCAACGTATATACTCCTGTGGATTACGATAGTTCAAAGAAATATCCAGCGGTTGTTGTCGCCCATCCTAACGGTGGTATCAAGGAGCAAACCGCGGGCCTATATGCACAGCGTCTGGCAGAAGCAGGTTACATTACCATTGCTGCCGATGCAGCTTATCAGGGTGCAAGCGGTGGTACTCCCCGTCATACAGACAGACCCCAATTCCGCACAGAAGATGTCCGTGGAATGGCAGACTTTATAAGTTCATATTCTGGCGTAGATGCAAACAAAGTAGGTGCGCTGGGAATTTGCGGTGGTGGTGGTTATACACTCAAAGCAGCACAATCGGACAAGCGTCTAAAAGCCATAGCTACCCTGAGTATGTTCAATTCGGGAGAGGTAAGACGTAATGGTTTTCAGAATTCCCAGATAAATACCATTCAAGAGCGCTTAAAACAAGCTTCGGATGCCCGCGCCCAAGAAGCAGCCGGTGGAAAAATCAAGCTTTCGGGGCTCGCCAGCGTAACGGATGAAGAAATTGCCAAAACGCCAACCGATCTCTATCGTGAAGGATTTGTCTATTACTACCGGACCCACGCTCATCCCAATTCAACCTTTCTCTACACCACAAGCAGTCTGATGGATCTGATGACATGGGATGCTACTGACCAGATCGAACTTATCGATCAACCGCTGCTCATGATCGCAGGAAGTAAAGCTGACACAAAATATATGACCGACGAAGCTTTTCCAAAAGCAATCAATGCAAAAAACAAGGAGCTTTTTGTAATCGAGGGGGCCACACATATTGAAACCTACTGGAAACCGGAATATGTTGAAGAAGCTGTAGGAAAATTGACCAACTTCTTTGGTGAAAATCTGAAATAAGGGATTTAAAACGAATCAAACAACATGAAAAAATTAATATTCAATATGCTATTCATCGTCATGGGGCTACAGTTGTCCTTTGCACAGCAATCTTCTCCCGATCAGGAGATCATGGCGATATCCAAAGAAAAATGGCAATGGATGGCTGATAAAAAGACCTCCGAATTGGATAAGCTCTTTCATGAAAAATCCATGTTCGTCCATATGGGTGGCTCCTGGGGGAAACAACAGGAACTCGATATCATCAAGAGCGGCGGTATCTGGTACAAAAAAGCGGATATCCACGAAGTATCTGTAAATATTATCGACAATACAGCAATTTTATTAAACAGAATTGACCTATTGGCTGTTGTTGGTGGGAATGAGGTAAACAATCCTTTTATGGTGACTGAGGTTTACATGAAACAGAACGGTGTCTGGAAATTGGGCTCTTTGTCATTCACAAAGCTACTTGTCCCTGATAGCAGGTAATTGAAAAAAGATCAATATTCCAGAACGCAGATTGTATAATCAAGAATAACAATGACTAGCAATAAATTAAACAACATACTACTTATCTTATTTGTATCCCTTTCCTATATGTTGAAAGCGCAGGCAAACCCAAAGAAAAGCTTATCTTTAAAAGAACAGCATATTGTGGCCATCGCCGCATCCACTGCAAAAGGAGATCTCGCTATGCTCAAAACAGAACTGGAAACAGGACTTGACGCCGGTTTGACGGTTAACCAGATCAAGGAGGTCATTGTGCATATCTATGCCTATGCTGGGTTTCCAAGAAGTATCCGCGGCCTACAAACATTCATGGTTGTACTGGACGAACGAAAAGCAAAAGGTATAACAGATCCACCCGGAGCCGAAGCTTCGTCTATTGATAATAGTGAAAGTAAATATGCACGTGGGCGGACAATACTGCAGCAACTAACGGGTATCCCTGAAATGGGAACGAAAACTGGTTATGCCGCTTTTTCCCCTATTATAGAAGTTTTTCTGAAAGAACATCTATTTGCTGATATTTTTGAACGGGATATTTTGAGTTATACAGAACGGGAGCTGGTCACAATATCGGTACTCGCCAGTATCGGTGGCGTCGAGCCCATGCTTCAATCCCATTTGAAAATATGTCTGAATGTCGGCCTGACTGCTGAACAATTGCAACAATTCGTTACGATCATAAAGTCAAAGATCGGGGAAGGTGAAGCAATTGTTGCTGGCAATGTACTGGACGAGGTGCTGAAGACAACAAAGTAAAACAATGAAACAGCTATTACAAATGAAACAATTAAAAATAATTACTCCACTGATATTCACCACCCTGCTTTCGGCATGTGGAAACAAGGTACAATCCATCAATACTGATATGAACAGAACTGAAAATCTGATTTTTGCCAAAGGAAAAAAAATCGAAAATGATAATTTCACGGGAACAGCCTGGCTTAACAGCCTGGTCGATGCGGATAGTACCAACCAAAATGCTGTTGGGAGTGTAACCTTTGAACCGGGTGCACGAACAAAATGGCATTCTCACCCAGCAGGACAAATTATATTGGCTTTAGATGGGGTTGGATATTATCAGGAAAAGGGCAAAGAAAAGGTCATCGTAAGGAAAGGAGAAGTTGTGAAGTGTCCGATCAATGTCCCTCATTGGCATGGAGCGAGCGCGGATACAGCCTTTGTACAGATTGCGATAACTGGGCGGGAAAAAGGAGAAACAGTCTGGCTAGAGCCTGTAAGCGACAAGGAATACTACGGCGGGCAGAAAGAAAGGCAGCCCTAATCCTCGTGACACACTTATTATTAATTAGTTATGAAGACCTAATAAGAAGCAACCAGCATTCAGGCCTCCAATTTGTCGAATTGTAAAAGGGATATCACGGATTGTAAATAGATAAGATTTAATTATATAGTAGTCATTAATTTTAGGTTTATAAAGGCTGATGCTATTTGTTCAGCCCGTTAGACCTTAGACAAAATGACAACAGCAAACAACATTCAGGCAATTGCAGAAAAAGTTAAATCCTTCGCGATGGGATTTATTGGCGCATTTTTTTTGGCTCTTGGAGTCAGTTATTTTAGTGAGCAATCGTCGTATAGAATCCCAAGAATATTACTTCCTGTTTATGAACTTTTAGGAAATATAGGTTTAGCGGTCGGTTTACTTATATTGGGAGCTATACTTTTATATTATGCTTACATCAAATTTAAAAAATACGGTGGCAGACCAGTTATCATGCTAATTGTTCTACCCCTGTTTACACTACTAGCTTTTGGTTTAAATACATTCTTCAACAATAATCAGTCTGGCAAAAAAGAGTACAGTGCGCAAAATAGACAAGCGACAGAACAGGTCGGAAATGCAAATCGTCCCGAGTTAAACAATGAGAAAGCAGAAAAATATTTGGATAAGCTGGAAAACCTATTCGCTGAAATGACCAAGGCTAAAGAGGGCGCTGATGAAAATAGGTTTAAGCTCCTGGAGACACAGTTTTTAGATTTGGGTACTGAATTAGCCATTATTATCCCAGAAATGGCTAAAACAGATCAATATCCAAGCTTCATACAGTATAACGCCTATGTATCAAACAAGATCCATAAGATGCGAATGAACTAACAGGAAAAAAATAGAAGATTCGACAATCCTCTTCCGGTCTGTTATATTACCAGCGTATCGATTCTTGTTGAGACAAGGTGAATCATACAGATCCATAGCGAAAACAATGTTTCATTACGGATCAGTTCAGTTTTTCAGCTTACAAACTGAACTGGACAAAACAAACAGCACACTCGTTGGCATCTCTAGCGAAAGGGCAAGTATAAATGGTTCATGCGCTAGCATTACTCAGATCTTGTTGCTAATACGCTTGTGTACAGGTCAAACCTGTGCAAACGACGTCGGCACGAGTTCATTTGTTAGCTGTCCGATAACCGATCCGCCAGGGCGGAAAACACTTGCAAGCAGCAAGAGAATTATTCGGACAAGCAAAAGAATTGATGCCACAGCGAAGAAATCGGTTCAACGATGGAAATGTTCTCCTGGATAGGCCAAAGGTACAATGTGGCGGTGAAGTGAATTCTTGGATCCTCGACTGATTCTTATCGTCAGGGGAATAATCATCTTAGGCGTAATACGAAGCTTCTTGGGTGGGTCAAATGTACACAAGAACCACCGAAGAAAGTGTGTGAGCCATACATTGCTCCTCTTCGACACCCGATAAGAACACTTCATACAAACAGGTGAATTAATTGACTGACCAAGTGTTTATGTGAGGCACAAAAGAAATCAAAGGAGAAGAGCAAGCAATTCTATCGAGCGATCAGGAAATCTCTTCGAGACTGAAGGGGATCACATGAGTACCGAAGCATTCTCTTGCGCAGGGAATGTGATTTCATCGGTGAATCATAGAATTTCCTGGAAGGAAAACAAGACATCTTCCTTTGCGCAAGAAAGCTCCGTTCAGCAGCAAGAGACCTCGGTCTGTGCTGATTTACCCTCGATCAGGCCATACCATTTCTTGGCAGCTTTCACTTCGGCCCGGATCAACCGCACATTATTCCTTTTAAATATACTAGTCAGCTTTTTATTCCACCACAGTTCATCCAGCCTATCCCAACTGATCTTAAGCTCCAGAAAAGCATTCTTGACGGGCATCAGTTATTCATCAGTATAGGTTCTCAATTTCTTTTTTTCGAAACTCGCTACCACAATAGGTTCTTCCGCATTTTTAGCAACCTTGTGCTTCTCTCACAGCTACTCCCTCGCCAATAGCATCTGATCGATTGTGTCACTTCTGCTGCTCAAATGTATGTTCTATTTAATCGTTTATCTTCCGATCTATATTATTCAAAAAAAACAGAAATAACAATCCGTTGATCAACAAATTGGTCATTGACCATAACGACATTAACCAGCTTCTATCGCACTATAAAAGAAAAGCATCCACAGCGAAACCACTCCATTAATAGAATACCTTATACATATTGAGTTTTTCACCTATGGTGATACAAAAAAAGGTTTTCAAACGGGGAGAATGAAAACCTTTAAATAACCAATTATAAACCTAAATTATGATAGTACAAATATAAAGATCTAAAAGCATAAAAACAAAATATCTACCAAAATAGTAGATATTTTTTTTCATTCTGTTTTCAATCCTTTACACACATGCTGATTTTGAGCTAAAAAGAACAAAGAAGCTACGACAGACAGAATAAACGGTTTACATTAAAATATTATTTTCAGCAACAATAGGTTGCGGCAGCGAAGTCTCATCCAACATATCACGCATATCAATTTCGATCATTCGGCTAATTTGTGTAATCGGTATATCATTGGCACTACCTTCAAATGGATTGACGGAGCTCTCCCCTATGGTATCCAAAACATGAAATGCCCATGCTACGATTGTCGAAAACAAAACATTAAGCCAAATGCTATATCCCTCCAAAAATGTCCCCTCGCCCAATTTATCATACTCCCGGAGCAAACCAAAAGGCAATAATAAAATAAACACAAACATCAGATAAGTCGTAACCGAAGCGAAATTACGCGGATAAGGGAAGTTTTTGATACGCTCGGCTTTTCCCTGGTCATCGATCAGCCTGATGATCCCCTGTTGCAGCTCCAACCATTGAATATCATTGATATGCCCCTCTTTTTTCAGGGCAGCAACTTGTTCCGACTGTAATGCCAACAATTGGGTTGCCCTATTCTTTTTGGACAGAATATAAGTGAGTTCCTTTTCTTCCAGGTAGCTTCCCAACACTTCCTCCAACTTGCCATCCCATTCAGGAATACGATAATGTGTACGCAGAAATTCTTGATTGCTCTTACGACTGGTATTTTCCCAATTACGTGGTTCCCTAAGTTGGTATCGCAATGCGGTAAGCCAGGCAAAGTGCCGGTAGAACACTTGTTTTACAATCGGGCTCTGCTTTCCACCGGCTGTATCACGTACCAAAAATGCGAAATTACGACTGTCGTTGATCACGCTGCCATAGATCTGCCTCGCTTCCCAAATACGCCCATAACTCGCATTATTTTTAAATCCGACAATGAAAGCCAAGCCGGTCCCTAACAGGGCAAGGGGTTGCCAGGGTAATGCAAGAAAATGCCAGCCAAAATAATATAAAGCGGTAGGGACTGTAGCTATTAAAAGTATCCACAAGGTATCGCGGAAAGTCCATTTGAAAAATTCCTGGGGACTGTATCTTCTTCCGGTATGCATAGTCTATTTGATAATATGTTCTCTTGAAAATACGAAATATTCTGCATTAATCAACTGTCATTCATTAAGATCCACTATCCTTCTACAGCATACTTTATTGCATACAGTTGTACCCGATTCAAGCATGATGATCTATCCGTATAACAGTATAGACGATTGAAACAATCAATTGTCCCTGTCTTTTTCTTTCGTCCGACAGAATTATTCAGCTGTAAACATGAACAGCTTGATGCTTGATCAGTATATACTGATAGTATCATGTTATAAACTCAATCCCAATGTAAACGCGACACCTTTTGATTGTAAGTCCACATTCCCATATCCTATTCCTGTTAGAGGTATCTTAACAAAAGGTTTTATGCCTATATTGATCTTGTTGCTGATTTTCTTTTCAACCGATATCGAAAAGTCTGCTACACCAAAAATATGCTGGTTTTCGCCATTGACCTCATAGCTTACACTTTTTTTATCGTCGTAACTGCTTTTGGCCCCATAGACTGCACCCTTTTTGCCTCCGTAACTGGCTTCACCTTCATAGTCAAATGTATATTTTTCCTTCAGCATAAAATAACTGGACAGACCAGCACTGACATTAAACTTTACCTTTTTACTTTTCAATACCGTATAATTTGCTGTCAAAGGGACATCGATCACATCACATACGGCAGTAACCTGGCTAGGCAACTGTGTCAGTTGTGGGGGATTCGAGGGAGAGTAAAAGCTGTATGCTGACTTATAATTCTTCTTGGCATAGATAGCGCCAACAGAAATACTCAACCCTTTAATTAGTGGATAGGAATAAGCCAAACCAACGTTCTGACTTACGGAAGATTTACCGGCACCTTTTACACTCGTTAGATCAGGTCCCGCCAAAAGTGTTAACACCGACGACTCTCTTTTTGGCACACTGGGCTCCTCGATTTGCTTTTGATTATACAACGCGGCTAACCGATCTCCTGTTGTTTCAACCGGATCTACTGATAAGTTAAAACGGGGTAGTTGACCAACTTTAAATTTCATTTTCGGAACTGTAAAATCGGTTTTTGTATCAATCCGCCGCAGGATACCATGATTTGCTTCTGAGAGCGCTGCTATCGTATTAATTTGTGTCAGCTCTCCACCAGTTTTTTCCCCAAGACTAAAATCAACATCTTCTTTCAATCTTGATTTTATATTTTCTGTTTTTCCTTGAGGCGTTATCCGGGAAAAATCATGTTGAATAATCGTATCCCCCACCTGCTTCTCAGATCTATTTATAGCAGCGGATTGACCAGAATTATTCATTTTTTTGCTTTCTACCGGTACATCCTTATTCCAAATAAAAAAAAGAGCGAGAACTGCGGCTGCTGCCATAGATAGTGCTGTAAGAAAATACAATGTTGACTTTCTTTTATTTCGATCATTGTTCAATCGAGACTCCATCTCCTCCCAATGCGATTCATTAAAGTCAAAATTGGCTTCATCGAGACCTTCTCTAAAGATCTCATCAATCTTGTTCTTGTCCTTTTCCATCATGTATTCTCCCCAGTTTTACCTTTTGTCTCCTCTTGGCTTTTAACCATTTCAGCAAGTCGTCCGCGGGCTTTATGCAAATTGGATTTTGAAGTTCCAACTGCAATCCCCAGCATATCACTGATCTCTTCATGTCCATACCCATCAATCGCGTAAAGATTAAACACTGTACGATAGGCCGGTGGAAGCCGATGTATCATCAGTAGCAAATCCTCGTAATTCAATTTTTGAGTTATCGTATCATTATCGGCAATAGCATGTTCAACCACAGCAATATCGACTAGGTAACCCTGTCTAATTTTCGCGCGATAGAAATCTATTGCCGTGTTTGTCATGATTTTTTTTATCCAGGTAGATAAAGGCTTCTGATAATCATATTTGATTATATTTTTAAATACTTTAAAAAATCCCTCGTTTAAAATACCTATTGCATCTTCTTTATTATCGGCATATCGTAAACATATACCCAGCGCCAACGCATAATATGTGGTATAAAGATCTTTTTGAGATCTGCGGTCCTCATTTATGCATCCCTTAATAATATGGATAGATTTTTCGTCAACTTCTTTTATCGCCACTCGATATTGTTGCTTTTCTTTTGATAAATATAGTATAAAATGTAGTACGATGAGATAATAAGAAAGGTTGCCTGCAATGAAAAAAAAAATTTTTTTCATTGCAGGCAACCTTTTCCAGAGCATGGTCGTAATGGCTAGTATCAACAATTAAAACTTAGTATTATGGAACTTAACCCAAAAAATGTAAAAACAGCCCTAGTGGCCGTACTCATGTTATCCCTATTTTCGTCTTGTTCTAAAGATGATGACAAAGCTCCTGAGGATAAAAAGAAAGGAATACAGGCCGCTGCAAATGCTCAATTTGGCACCATTCTAACAGATGCTAATGGGAAAACGCTCTATTTCTTTTCAAATGATACAAAAGGCATGTCAGCATGTACAGGAAATTGTCTATCAACCTGGCCGGTTTATCATAACAATGAGACTAGTTCTGATATGAAGATCGATAAAAGTCTTCTGGGCGAAATTACAAGAACCGATGGAAGCAAACAAAGTACCTACAAAGGCTGGCCATTATATTATTATGCTGGAGACAGCCAATCTGATCCTGTAAAAGGAGATGCCGTAAATAAAATCTGGTATGTAGCAAAGCCCGATTATCTACTGATGGTTGCCAATGCACAACTTGTCGGGCATGATGGGAAAAACTATTTGGGAGATTACACGGAAGGTACGGGCAGCACCTTGTATTTAACCGACGATAAAGGCCGAACACTTTATGCCTTTAACCCCGACAAATTCAATAAAAATACATTTACCAAACCCGATTTCAGCAATGATGCTGTCTGGCCGATTTATCAAATGGACAAAGGAGCTTTACCATCCCTCATAAAATCGGCAGATATTTCGGTTATCGATGTTTTTGGTAAAAAACAATTGACTTTCAAAGGATGGCCTATGTACTATTTTGGTCAGGATCAACAACGTGGTGACAACAAAGGAATTAGCTTCCCCCGCCCCGCAGTATGGCCAATCTTGAATGACAAAACAACTATTGCACCTACTAGCTAAATTATCCTTTATGAAGCTACAATGATTTATTCGAATACACGCCAGCTAAACGGAGTACGAAGTATTCGAACGAGTCCTTGAACAGCAACAGCAGATATAAATGTGTAAAAAATAACACTGATAGCCTCATCAACTTCGAGAAAAAAAAGATACAGATGAAAAAACTAAAAATAGCTAGACCACTCATCCCGAACAATAAGTTCAAATTGACTATTGCGACTATTGTTATAATAGCTATTGCACTTACAGGATGTACAAAAAAACAAGCCGAGGAATTATCTTCTGAACCTCCGGGGCCAGAAGAAGTCACCGTGAAAAATGTGACCTATACAAATTTTGCAAAAGCACTTTTTGAAACCAAATGCAGGTCATGCCATACTGCTGGACGACCTGCCAGTGCACGCTGGGAATTTAACGGATATAACTCTGTCAAAGATCATATTACAAGGATTAATAACGTCGTATTGGTGACCAAAACGATGCCCATCGGGGGTACCTTGACAGCGAAAGAAATAGAATTGCTGGATGCCTGGATCAAACGCAATACTCCAGAAAACTAATGCAAAACTCATATGAATAAGATACGTATATACAGTATACTCCTGTTTTTGCTCGGGAGTAAAGCGACATTCGCTCAGCAGACAAATTCTTTAGTCTCCAAAGCTGCAACCATTTCTTTTTTCAGCAGCGCCCCTTTGGAAGATATAGAAGCAAAAAGCAGTTTAGCAGGATCTGCCCTAAATATCAAAACAGGAGAAGTTATCTTTCGGGTAAAAATTACTTCATTCCAATTTGATAAAAAACTGATGCAGGAGCATTTTAATGAAAACTATATGGAGAGCGATAAATATCCGTTTTCTGAATTTAAAGGTAAGATCGGAGAATGTGAAAAATTAGCCAAAGATGGCACCTACAAATTGAATGTTTCAGGTACTTTACAAATCCACGGTGTAGGTAAATCCTATTCTACCGCTGCGACTTTCAATGTGAAGAATGGAGCAATAAATGCTATCGCAGCTTTTGATGTCAGACTGGCAGACCATAAAATCAGTATTCCCTCAATCGTCGGAAAGAAAATTGCGGAGGTCGTGAAAGTAAAAATAGAAGCTGCTTATAAATAATAATTATTCCATTCAATTATGAAAAGTATACTATGCATAATGCTATCTATTATTTCGCTGAAAGTAGCTGCACAGGAAGATCTCGATAAAATGATCAAACTTGAAGGGCCAAAGAACGAAAAAGTTACTGCAACATTTAAATCAGGCAACTTGATCAATCTAAAAACTACTGAAACCATTCATCGAAATGAAATGGACTTCAGAGTAGATCACCGGTTTGGAGATATTGGAGGAAGTGCCGGCGGAGCAAAAAATTTCTTCGGTCTTGACAATTCAACAGATATCAGGATTGGTTTTGATTATGGTTTAACGGATAATATCAACATTGGAATTGCTAGAGCGAAAGGTGCCACGGAAGTCAGACAGCTCTATGAGGGTAATATCAAATACCGCTTTGTTGAACAAACAACAGACAATAGTGTACCTTTTTCGATCGCCTTTTTTGGAAGCACAGTCGTATCCGCTATGGAGGCTTCGGAAGAAAAACATTCCGCGGCAAGTTTCGAACAGTTCAGCGACCGTCTGAGCTATGTGACGCAATTGATTATTGCCAGAAAATTCAGTTCGAGTTTTTCTCTTACTGTTGTCCCTTCCTACCTTCACCGTAATTATACAGCCTATAATGACCAGAATAACATGTTTGCAATCGGTATTGGTGGTAGGGCGAAAGTCAGTAAAAGGATAGCATTCGTTGCCGACTATTTCCTTCCCTTCCGTCAATCCTCGAAAAAGAAATACCGCGAAGAACTAACTGGCCAACCTTACTACAATGCTTTAGGAGTTGGTTTGGAAATGGACACAGGTGGACATATATTTCATCTCAATTTTACAAATGCCACAGCGATACAAGAATCACAGTTTATCAGCGAGACCAACAGTTCATGGGGGAAAGGGCAATTTAGATGGGGATTCAGTATTGCAAGACGTTTTAATTTTAACAAAAAAGATAAAGGATAAAATCAGTAAACACGCTGCGCTTCTCGGTCTGCTATTAATAATATTAATCGTTTAATGCTGAACTATTATCCCCTTGCCGAGAAAGGTGAGGGGATAATAGTATTTTTTCAAAATGCACATGAGAGGCATTCTTTTGAACAGCTACTTAAATATTTTTAAGTGTGGTGTACCATTGGTAACCACCATTTAGTCTGATTTTTATTTTCTCCGGCTTAGCAGAGCGTATGGTATGCTTGATCAATTTACCGTCTTTCCATTTCATGTCGACCGTGTAATTGCCCCTCGCTTTGAGGCCTTTCACCTCGCCATTTTTCCATGCATCAGGTAAAGCAGGCAACAGATCTATACAGCCATCATGACTCTGCAAAAGCATTTCCGCAATACCAGCCGTAGCGCCGAAATTGCCATCGATCTGAAATGGAGGATGTGCGGAAAATAGATTCGGATAAACACCTCCACCACCGCCCATATTATTGGGATCAGCAACCGGTTTTAGCATTTCCCGGATCAATTTGAATGCTCTGTTTCCATTATGAAGTCTTGCCCAAAACAAGGTTTTATAAGCAATAGACCAGCTCGTACTATTATCTCCTCTTACCTCAAGTGTTTTTTTTGCAGCTTCCGCAAGTTCGGGAGTAGATAAAGGCGTGATTAATGGTGCTGGATAAACCCCATATAAATGGGAAACATGGCGATGGGTCGGTTCAATTTCTTTATAATCCTCCAACCACTCCTGTATACGTCCATCTTTGCTGATCACTCCAGCTGGAGGTATGGTCTGCAACAAATTCTCCAACTCCTGTCTAAACGCATGATCAATTTTCAGTTTTTTGGCGGCTGTGATCACATTAGTAAACAGCTCCCGCACAATCTGATTATCAATGGTAGGTCCCATACAGATACTCGCGGTCTTTCCGTTAGCCATATAGAAAGTATTCTCTGGCGAAACTGAGGGCGAAGTAACCATCCAGCCTGTTTTAGGGTCTTTCACTAACACGCTTTTATAAAATTCTGCCGAACCTTTCAGCACAGGATAGATATCTTTTAGATAGTTTAAATCATTTGTAAAAGCATAATGATCCCATAAATTGCTACATAGCCATCCTGAGCCCGCATTTGATGCTCCCCATGATGCACTTTCGCCGGGCTCAGTAAATCCCCAGACATTGGTAATGACATGCGCAATCCAGCCATCAGCATTATAGTAAGCCTTGGCGGTTTTCTTTCCCGGTTCAACGAGACTTTTCACCAATTCCGCAAGTGGCAGATTCAGTTCAGATAGATTGACCACCTCCAGCGGCCAATGATTCATCTGTACATTCACATCCAAGTGATAATCCCCATTCCACGGTGTGTTGATCTCCTGCGCCCAAAGCCCCTGTAGATTTGGTGGCAACAGTCCTACCCGGGTGCTACTGATGCTCAGGTATCTCCCATACTGAAAAAACAAAGTAGCAAGTGATGGATCATTATTGAAATTATTGTAGAAATTGGCTATCCGACGGTCTGTTGGTAAATCTGCAGCTGTCCCTTCTCCAAGATCAATATAAGCACGTTTAAAGAGCTTGCTGAATGCAGCTATATGACTACGTTTTTGCAGATCATAACTTTTTTTCATCGCTGCGGACAAAAACTGTCTTGTCTTTTCTTCAAAGGCAAAGCCTTTGAAATCAGTTCCAGCAGAAACGTAAATCAACACCTCAGTAGCATCTTCAATAACCAGATTATTATTTTCCGGACGGATAGTCCCATCCTTCAGTTTCGCCTGTACCCGAGCCAGATACTTCATCCCCTTACCATCGGTACCGTTATTGAGCTGGCCGGACATCTGCAATTCGTTGCCCACCGTATTAACCTGATAACGTTCAGGTCTATTCATCGCAATACGACAATGGAGCTGCCCGGGCTTGTCTGCTGTCAACCGTATGACATCGACATCATCGTCAAAACTTGTAAAATACTCCCGTTTATAATTTACACCATTACGTGTAAATGTACAGTTCGCTATGGCTTGGTCCAATAGGAGCTCGCGACGGTAGTTCTCAACTTTTTGTTCCTTTCCCTGATCCCCCTTATAAGTGAAATCGATCTGCAATGCACCCATTGTTTGAAATTTACCCCACCGTTCTCCTGCTGAGCCTTCGCCTTTACAAACAAAATTGCTATTTACCAATGCTTGTGCCTCATCATTTTTACCCTGTAAAATAAGTTGACGGATAGCCGGAAGACTTTTATAGGCCTCATAATTATTGGCATCCTGCGAACTTCCAGACCATAAAGTAATATCGTTCAGGACTATGCGCTCCTTTAAAATACCGCCATCGGGTGTCATTCCCAACCTGCCATTACCCAGCGGTAATGTGGCTTCCCAAATTTCCGCTGGTTTATCATACCACAATTTTAAGGGCTTTTGCTGGGCAGATACAGTTGTAAGAGCGAAGTAGCAAAAATAAAATACAGTTAACAGTTTCTTCATGATATATAGTGTTTCAAATCCCTCATTTTATTGTGGAAAGCTCGTTAATCTCCGTAAACCTTAAATTCATAGATATTGGCAATAGTCTTATCTTTTGCAGGTAAAACTGTCAATCGTACCCATCTTGCTTTGGCATTGCCCTCATCAGCAAAACATGGAATTGATGTTTTAGCGTTATTGGTTTTATCTGCAAAAACAGACCATTTTACATTGTCGGCGGAATACTCAATTTTATATTGCGCACCTTTATCTACGAAATCCGTAAAGGTTTCACATCTTTTGATTTTCTTTACAGAACCAAGATCCACGACCAGATGCTGCTCGGCACCATCAGCTTTGGGACTCCACTTGGAAAGGCTATTTCCATCAAATGCACCAATCAAGCTATGTCCCACGGGATCAGCAGGAGAGCTAGCAGGCATCCAAGCCGATAGCAATTGACCTGAGGCCGGCGTGTAGTTGAGTACAAGGTTGTCGAATCCAGCAAAATTAAAGCCCGATACGTAACCTGCTGCACCAATTGAATAGGTATCATCCTGTACATCAACAACGAGTTGGCCGTCTATGTAACCTTTGATATTGCTTCCTTTTCCGGTCAGCTTCAATTTATGCCATTTACTGGCATCCACATTTCCACTTGCAAGTATATTTTTCTTCGTCTGAAGTTTCCACGTACCATCTTTATAGATATTAAAACGATAGCCGAAAGGAATATTTGATTGATTGGCTTTATCATAGGCTCCTCTCAAAATTAGTCCGGCATAACCGACTCCATTAAAGGCATCATTTTCGACAAAAACATCAGAAGAAATTTCACCCTGCTCCCATTCCGTATTTTGCGCAACAAACGTATAGGCACATTCATCCGGAATCCAGTGCGTGATATCGTTTACGAGCAATTGTCTTAAGTATTTATTATTCCCTTCAGATTGCGCCAATTCAAAAGCACCCGAGTTGTCATAAAAGTATTTTGGCGAAAGCGGTGCTCTTTCTAAAGAATAATTATCAAAATTATCACTGTATTTTGTTGGGAAGGCTTTTTCCTTAGGGATATTGTGCGCTCCCTTTTGCTGACCTGTCGTTGTCGTAATCGTATAAATACTCTCCGGATCAACAGCTAATGTAACTTCTCCGTTGACTACAGAAACATCTTCCTGTTGTACAAATTGGCTTCTACTGTCCGACTTCCACACATGCAACTTATCTTTAGCAAGATCAGCGATATTGAATGTTAATTTCTGCCCCTCTGAACCACTGACCACCACAATACTATAATCATTGCTGCCATCCATGTTTTTATAAGTACAGTAAGCACCATCACCACTGAATTCACCACAGCCACTATCTAGGTACTTCCATCCTGGTTTGGCAAACTGGTTAAAATGCGCTACTGCCCAGATCGTTGGCCACACTTCATAATATCCTGACCACGGCGTAGTCCCTTTCATCAAGCCTACGTTCGAAAAACAGGAAATATCGGGCATTGAAGCAATCGGACACCACATATTTACTTTCACAATTTTCCATTTGATGTAACACTTTAAAATATTCTTGGCTAAATATGTCGTATTTCTCCAGGATGCTCCAGGTAATGAAAAATCCTCACCAGACCATAAGGGCAATTCTGTCAAAACAGAATTTGGGTTTGGTTCTTCACCTCTATATCCCCACATATAGGAGTCCGGATAGTGATAGCTGATCGATGAAATTGTATTTCTGAATACAGAGTCTTTAACCAGCAAATCACTGATTTCCCATGCTTTGCCAGCACCCTCGGGTGCATTTATTTTAATATCTCTAAATCCATTTCGATCGAGTGTAGGTCTTAAAACATTGACAATCCAGTCCCTGTTATAATCGCGCTCATTCCAACAACCTGAAATATACTTCATCTTGAGTCCCCAGTGTTTTGCACCTTCAATAAACTTGACCAGGTAGTCAGCGTTATCCTGTGACCATACCCCTTTAAACCATCCGGGCATGCTCCATTCTAGAGCGTCAAGTTCTATATTCGGATTTCGATTTGCCGCTTCACGCATCAGCCAGTACTCAAATCCACGGTTGTAATGTGGTTTTTCCATTTCGGCCCTTGTTCGTGCAAAACTTGGTTCTGAACCACAAGTGGTGTTACCATCCCCCCCAATTTCAGTCTTAAGGTAAGTAAAGCCAGCACCAAAGTTCGGTTTGAACAGGTAATCTAAAATATCGCTTCTGGATTTATCGGCATAATCTATTAATAATCTTGATGAAGAGCCTGCACTCACAGCGCCGACCCCGTCAAAAAGCCGTCCGCTACCTTTTCCGTCGATCTTAATTAGTTTAGATGAACCAGCATTTGTCTGTGCTAAAGCCGCACTGACTGCAAGAGCTAAGTAGAGTGTTGTAATTGTGTTTTTAAACATAGTTGGTTTCATTATATTACCTGTTTGAATTTTGCATAAATTTCAGGGTAAAATCTAACGGCTTTACCCTGAATATTCTTTTATTAGCACATGCTAAAAAATGATTATTATTTTACGATCCGATCACTTGTCCAAAAAGTCAGTTCTCCCATTGTGATAAATGTACCTCCGCCCCAAGTTTCCAGTACTTTAATTCTGATATACCGCGCTTTAGGCGTTCCCGGAGGAAGTTTAAATTCCTCGCCTGCTTTTGCGTAGTTGATATCTCCGTCTGTTGTTTGTCCGACCGGTAATCCTGAAGGTTTTATAGATTGACATTCGGCTAATTTTGTCCAGCTTGCCCAAGAACCATCCGAAGCAGGATTATTGCTGCCCCATATTTCAAATTTCTTCACATTCTCCGCCTTAAAGATACGGTCAGCAGCCTGCCAGATTTTAAATCTGCTGATAGAAACAGATTCGCCCATATCAAAAGTAAACCATTGTGAAGGCCCTTCAGTAGAAGCAAAGCCTTTGCCATCGTAATCTTTATTCCAAAGATATTCCATCAGCCAACCCCAATTATCCCGAACATCTGTAGGAAGCGAATATACCTTAAAGTTTGCCTTATCTACTTCTCGCTCAAATAGTGGAAGTGCGACCTCACTCGGTGCTATTGAGAACTCATCTATTGCCTTGGGTTCGGGTAAAAATATAGATTTGTAAGTAAGCTTAGTACCGTTCTTAAAGCCCGAAATCTCTGTTTTTAAACTTCCTCCTGGAATCACCACGGTTTGGATAGTACCTGTTTCAGTAGTATATTTTAACTCAATGGATTTTTCACCCTCCAATGGAGAATTCCAGTCAATAAAGAGCTTGCTTCCATCCAATGAATAACTTAGCGTTTTCACCGTTCGATTAGATAATATCTTTAGGTAATTCTCCCCATACACCATACCAGTTCCTTGTTTTACTATTGATTTAGCTTTAGGCCCGGTGTATGTATATACATCAAAAGAATAGGTGCCTTGAGAAAGATTATTAATCAACAGATCAACAGTATCTTTGCCCGTTGTTTTTACAACGTCTACTTCTGTCGAGTCTGCACTATTATTCCAGAAGGCCTTAACTTTGGTTATCAGTGGATCATTTCCCAAAACAACCTGCAATTTAATTCTGTTATTACCACCATGGACGAGCACAGTATCTGCTCTCCCTGGGTAGTAAATTTCGCCATCCTTTGTAATTTTTTTATACTCATCTTCTTTGGTACAGGAACTCATATATAATCCTACAGTGACAAGGAAGAAACAGGTCAGATATTTAGTCATTTTCATATTTTCACTATTAATTATTATTACACCAAATTTCTATTGTGGATTCCCCCACAGCGCTAATTCTGTAAAATTCACATAAACTCCATCTGACCAATTCCGCAAGGTTTTAAAGCGGATATACCTTACTGCAGGAGCATCTACAGGAATGCTGATGGTCTCCCCCTCCAGTGCAGCTTCAATATCAGCATTCGAATTCTGTCCCGGTGGCAAACCTGATGGTTTTATCTGTTCGTGTTCGGCTAATAATATCCAGTTGGTGAAACTGCCATCAGGGCTCGGATTGTTGGAACCCCATATTTCCACTTTTCTTGGATTATGAAGATGAAAATACCACCCTTGTCTCATAAACCAGACTAAACGGCTCAACTTAGCAGTTTGCCCCATATCGAAGGTAAACCATTGGGGCATACTTACCGGGTCAATGGTATGATAAGCTGTTTTATTACTTACATCACCATCAAAAAGATATTCAACTTCATTTCCAGGATAATTTTTCGCATCAGTACCATTAATATTTAATCCTTTCATTTTTGTTCTATCCAATTGTGCTTCAAAGAAAGGCTTTAAAGTCACATAGGTAGTATCAGATAAATTACCCCAGCGGTCCCGTACCATCAGTCCAAATCGGGTTTCTACGGCGGCGAGATTTCTTGCACCGAAGGTTCCTGTTTTTAGCTTCGTATTCAACGTTTTCAATGGCGCAAAATTGCCCAGTTTATCATTTGCTAAAATAACTATAGCTACATCCGATTCAGTCACATTCTGATAACCAATATCCAACCCGCCAAAAGCAGCACTAGCTACTAGCTTTTGTTTAACAAGTTCAAAAGGTGGTGTTTTGGGTTGCACTTTTACAAGCAATGGTACAGAGACATTTTCACTTTTATCCACGGCATATAACCTTGCTTCGTAAACATCCGTATCGGCAAACCCTTGTAAAACAACACTGTCCAAATACCTACTAACCTTGGTGTTCCGAACGACCCCTTGTTTCGTCGTATACTCAGCCCTTATATACAATAAATCATCATCTTGTGGCAAGCTATAGGTTATTTTGGCCGCTCCATTTAGATTCTCAACCTGAGCGTTGCTCACAGGCCCCGGAGCCTGCTTATCACTTTTATCCATTGTCCCCACCTCAGTCTTACGACAGGATCCGATCGTTCCGACGAACAACAATCCTGCATATAACATATATATTAATCGTTTCATTTTTGTTCTTTTCTAATGATTGATTTTGAATACTAAGTTTTACCTAACTGTTGTTACCAGCCTCCATTTTGAACCAGATTCGGATTTACTAAGATATTATCGTCCTTTATCGGCCAAAAATAATCCCTCGGACTGTTAAAACTTTGATTGAACAATAATATCCTTCGGTTATAATCAGCATATTCTGCCCGAATCACATCCCAGCCATAAATGGGCTGGTTCAGAATCTCTCCAGCCTTTTTCCAGCGTCTGAGATCCCAGAAGCGGCTGCCCTCAAAGGCCATTTCAATTAGACGTTCCTGTTGTATAATCTCTCTTAAACCATTTTTATCGGTGTATTTATTTGGATTCTTAGAAAAGTTAGTCCAAGAAGACTCAACAGATTTAAGCCCGGCCCGATCTCTTACCATGTTAACGTATTCCAACGCAAGCGCCTTATTATCTGTCTCGTTTAATGCCTCAGCATAAAGCAAATAAAGATCTCCTAGACGTACTACAGGCCATGGATAGCGTTCAACAACTACATTTATCGGAGTTGCAACCATTTTCCAGTTCACCAGTTTCTTGGTATAATAACCTGTTACCGAATAAATACGGGTTTGCTTTTTTCCAGAATGTTGTCCTGATTTGGCCTTAATGTTAAAATTTGCATTTTCCATATACCATGTAGATCCATCAAATGCCATATCCGCATAAAAACGAGGCTCTCTGTCAAAATGCAGACCAACAGACTGATAACCATTCTGTATCCCAAGATCTGCAGCTGTTGCAGTCCGCAGTTGGAATCTATTGGCATAGTCCCAGGTTTTATCTTCTGTAATAGGTACACCATTTTCTGTATAAAACAATTCAGCCATTTTCAAGGTAGGTGCGAGTTGCCCCTTTAAGCTTGGGTTAGCTACATTTGGATCTAGTTGTGGACTGGCATAGAGTTGTAAGGTCCAGGTGTCATCTGGCTTGGTGGTTGTCCCCCAGATCAGCTCCGTATTCCATTTTTCACATACGGCATTACGGATGCTCATTTCCGTTTTCGTGAAATCATCTACTGGCTTTCCCGGTGAATTAAAGCGATACAGGTCTATATCCGCTTTTTTGGCCGCAGCGATGGCTAGTTTACATGCCTCTGCTGCTCTTTCCCATTTTTTCTGATCATAGGTTGCACTAAATAATGCCCTCCCATCGCGATTCTTGATATTGGCAAAATCTGGATTTCCATTGAACAAAGGGCTTGCAGCAGTAACAAGTACTCTGGCTTTGATTGCCAGTGCAATAGGTTTGGTTATTCTACCCAGCTCTGTACTTTGGTCTAATATTTTTTCTGGTAGCCCCACGCTTCCCTCCCCTGCAGCAGCCTCATCGAGTAGATTAACAATATAGTTTACAACGGAGTCTGCCGACTGGCGACTTACCTTTACCTCATCAGGCAAGGCATTAATTGGCAAATTTTTGTCAACAACCGGAATAGGGCCATACATTCTGAATAAATACCAGTGAAAATAAGCCTTCAAAAATTTGGCTTCGGCAATCCAGCGGTCTTTCATATATGGCTCCACGTCTTTAACCCTATCAACATTTTCTAAAAATATATTACAGTTCCGAATACCATTCCACATCGATTTACCATCAAAACTATCCCAATAATTCATTTCGGGCTTATTTCTGTTTTGAAGTCCTCTGGCAATATTATACGGAGATAGGGTCGAATAATCTTCTCCGGTGGGCATTGGCCAATAAATCCAAAACTCATCTCCAGTGTTCATACCTGGATTCATTTCCGGATGTCCCTCCCTCGGTAGACCGTCATAACAGGTAAACAAAAATTTCTCTGCTTCATTACGATTGGAAAAAGCATGATCAATGGTAGAGACATTGTCTGGAACCACATCAAGAAAATTTTTCTTACAGGAATTCATCATAAATAGCAGCAAGGCCGCCGAAAGGGTAAAACGAATCGTATATCTTTTCATATTGAATTTCTTTTTTGTGTTAGAATTGGACGTTTAATCCGAAATTGTATACTTTTTGAAGCGGATATCTTAGACCATTACCCCCCATCTCTGGATCCCAGAGATCAAAGCTACTTTTGACGAACAGGTTACTGGCATTTAGATAAAGTCTGATTGGTCCCACTCCCATTTTATCAAGCATCTTGCTCGAGAGGTTATAGCCCAATTCCACTGTTTTTAACCGTAAAAACGAACCATTACGCATCCACCAACTGGAAGATTCAAGGTTATTATGATTCAGATTCGGGCTTAAGCGAGGCCAAAACGCATATATATTACCGTTCTCCTCGGACCAGTGATCATCAGCAATGGCTTGTAATAAACCATGTTGATAAGCGCCATTCATAACAAAAGGACTGGTTTTATCGGGGTCGATCCAGAAAGAAGACCGGCCGGAGCCCTGAAAGAATCCACTAAGATCAAAGTTCTTATAGCCTACTGACAATCCAAAACCATAAATAATTTCAGGTACCATAGGTAAGCCCAATGGGACATAGTCCTGTGATGTGATAATTCCATCTCCATTCATATCTCGATATTTAATATCGCCTCCCATGACCTCACCGAAAGTCTGAACAGGAGAATTTTTCACCTCTTCATTATCGACAAATAGCCGCTCAGCGATCAGACCGTACCCTTGACTAAGAGAATGACCGACCTTGGAAAGATAAGCTAAACTGGATGGGTAATTAGGTTCCTCATTGACAAGCAATTTACTGGTTGCATAGGTAAACGTTCCTCTAGCCTGTATCCACATATCACCAAAATTCTTATTGTAATCTATGGAGAGGTCGATACCTTTTCCTTCAGCCTCGCCCACATTAGCCCGTATGTCTGCCGATAATCCCATTGTTGTAGGAATATAAGACCGATTCATTAGAATATTATTTCTACGTGTCTTGTAGGCATCCAAAATAATATTGACACTGTTAAACAGACTGAGATCCATCCCTAGGTTGACCGTCGATGCTTGTTCCCAAGTGATCGCTTCGTTTGCGTATCTGGAAATTGTCACTCCCGGTTTACTGTATATATAATTTGTACCAAAAGAGGATCCGTGACCACCATCTTTTAGATTCACATCTGATAAATAAAAGAAACGATCATTTGGATCACCTATCTGATCATTACCGATCAAACCATAAGTTGCTCTAAATTTTAGTTTCGTTATAGTCTGTCTTAATGGTCGAAAAAACTCCTCATTCGATGCATTCCAGGCAGCCCCAATTGAAGGGAAGAAACCATAACGATGATTCTTCGCAAAACGTTCAGAGCCATTTAGTCCAAAATTTGCTTCAAACAAGTATCTGTTATCGTAACCATACGTAAATCTACCCGATAGTCCCTGATTTCTATAAGGGAGAGAAGTCTGAAGCTTATCTGCATCACCAGTTACAAAACTCCGTAGCTGGGTAACTAACAAGCCTCCAACACTATGTTTTTCGGAGAAAGTGTGATTGTAGTTAACAGCAGCCTCCAGATAAGAAACTGTATTTGCAACTTTAGCTCCTCGCTTAAAATCCAAATACTCAGTGGCATCTTTCTCATTGAGCAATTCCAACGAATATTTGTCACCTTCGGTACTAGTTGCATTTGCCCGATAATAAAAAGGAGTATACCTCCTACTCAGATCAAAATAAGAATAGCGTTGTGTATAAGCCATTAATCTTGCACTCAGCCCTTCTGTTAGGAATTTAAAATCTTGCTTAATTTCAAGCTGTACATTTAATGTTGATGAATTTGATTGCTGAAATCCTGAAACCATTTCTGCATACGGATTAAAATACATCGCTTCCGTCTGCCCATTGATTCTGGCATTCCCAAATAAAGGATGTTCAGCATAAGGCATATCAGATGCCGGAAAAACAGCTGGAAAATTGACAGGATTTGCGGCTATTGCACCCTGAAAGATATTACCCCCTCCACCAATTGGTCCCTGATAGTCATCAAAGCTTCCCGAAGTTCTTACAATTCCCTCCGTGGTTGGTGTCAGTTTAACATTGACATTTGAACGGATCTGATAACTTTTCAGGTTAATATTATTATCGAATTTATTTCCATGGTCAGACTTTAACACGCCGTTATCTACGTTATAGGTTCCTGCAATATAAAACTGTGCGTTTTTCCCCCCACCACTCATATTCATATTAAATCGCTGGTTGATCGTGTAATCTTTGATCAACAAACCAATCCAGTCATTATTGGGGTAAAGAAAAGGGTTTTCCCCTGCTATTGTGCGGTCTATCTTATTCTGGCTATAAGGCAGGTCTTCAAGTGCATTTCTAGTCAATACAGCTTCATTCGCCAGCTTCATATAGGTGATATTGTCCGCCAATTTGAAATTTTGTGTATTCGATGAAATCGAATTCTCTGCCCTCAAATTGAATTTTGTTTTTCCTGTAATACCGGATTTCGTAGTAACCAACACCACGCCATTAGCTCCCCTAGCCCCATAAAGCGAAGATGCAGCTGCATCTTTTAATACTGAAAAACCGGAGATATCATCGGGTTGCAATCTGGCTAATGCGTTAGAAGTGGATTCCATACCATCAATCAAAATCAATGGATCTACCTTCCCACTACCAAATGTTGTAATCCCGCGGATAAAAAACTGTGCATTATCAGCGCCGGGTTCACCACTCCGTTGAAAGGCAACGACCCCAGATAGCCTTCCCGCAAGCATCGTTGTCAGATTGCTGGTTGGTCCTTTCAATTCTTTCGGATTGATTGTTGTAATGGAACTGACCATACTCTCTTTTTTCTGATGACCGTAAGCGACTACAACCACCTCATCCAATTCGCTCTTATCCTCCGTTAATTGTACATTTATCTGTTGAAGCTCATCAATCGGAACTTCTTTTTTTGCGTAACCAACGATAGAGAAAACAAGAATTCCATTGGGGTTCGATACTTTGAGACTATAATTTCCATCAACGTCTGTTGTAGTTCCATTACTTGTCCCTTTTTCCACGACAGAAACACCCTGTAGTTTTTTATCTCCTTCTCCCGAAACAACACCTTTGATCAAATTCTGATTGGCCCGGCTCTCCCTTCTTTTGGAAATAATAATCATTCTTTCCTCTATCGCATACTCCAGCCCCAAATTAGCTGTAACTTCCTTCAACGCTTCATCAAGTGTGGCGTTCTTAACTCGAAAATTTGTCTTTTTTAACGGGCTGATCAGATCTATATTATAGAACATGTCGTACCCCGATTGTTTCTTGATCTCTTTCAGCACAGATTCTACAGCTGCATTTTTCAGCTCGAGATTAATACGTTGGCCATAGCCCTCCGCAAATGCCGAAATTGAAAATAAAAATGTAATTACAAATGTTAGCTTCATTATGATTAGATGCTTGCGAGTACATATTCCAGTCCCAAATAGGCGCTGTAATAAACAATACAAATGCTTGTATTGAACTTTTAAATTCATACTTTTGTGATGTTAGGTTAGTTAGAAAATTTTGTATTACCCTAATGTTCGCCGACGGTATGGCAGTACTGTCGGTTTTTTTTGATTAAGTTTTTTTCCCCATTTATTTTTCAAATTTTAGTGTAGTTCCCGTTCGGTTAATCTTGATATTGGCTGTCCGCGCAATAACGCTCAGTGCTTTGTCCAGCTCATAATTTCTTGGTATAGTTCCACTAAATGTAAGTGCAGGAAGAGTTTCAAGATCCACATCAATATTATACCATCTGGCAAAATCCTTCATAATTTCCTTTAATGTTGCATTATCATAAACAAATACACCATTCTTCCAGCCCAATACCTGCTCCTCGTTTTCAGTCTTATCTTGTTTCAAAGCTTTGGATTTTTTATCGAGGACAATCTGTTCGCCCGGTTTAAGGATATACTCCTTCTGAGGTGATGATCCGATCAAATTCTGAACAGAAACTTTACCATGAAACAAAGTGGTTTTAGTCGTTTGTTCATTTTCGTAATTATTGACATTAAACTTTGTTCCGTATACCTTAATCCGTTGATCGTGTGTTTTAACTATAAAAGGCTTACGCTTATTGGTTTCTACGTCAAAAAATCCTTCGCCCTGAAGTTCGACCTCCCGTTGACCCTCTGCATAAAAAAGTGGAAATTTAAGTTGAGAATCAGAATTTAAAACCACAGCACTACCGTCAGTAAGATAAATACGAGATTGTCTGCCCTTGGCGGTCCGGATTGTTTGATAAATGATCTGAGGCTTAAGATTAGGCAGACTATCCAGGACCTTAACATGGATATCCCCTAAGCTATCCTGTAGAATCACGGTTCCATTTTCCCGCAATAATTCAACGTTGGAGGTACCATCCAGTTTTATCTCTTTTCCATTACTTGTTATCAATGTGCTTCGGTTATCTGCTACTCCTATACCACCAGATTCTTCCCCCCCGCGTGTGTACCATAATACCGAAATTGCACAGATTATCGAAGCTGCAGCGGCAATTGAAATCCATGCGAATAGTTTCCTGTTGTTCTTTTTTCGGTTCTGATAAAAATACTCACGGTCGAAATATTCATCAAGCTGCTGAATAGCTACTTTGGCCTGATCATCTAATTCGATTTCCTCTTCTAGCTGCAAATCTTCCAAAATCAGTTCCTTGAAAAGTTTTGCATACTCCTTTTGTCGCATGTAATGCATCAACAAATGGATTTCTTCATCCGTGCACTGTTTAGCAAGATATCTTCTATATAAGTTTATTAATTTGGTTTGTTCCACAGTATAATTGGTCTTACTTTTACTCTATATACGTAAGCCAAAAAAATATCAACTATGCCAAATCAAAAAAAATTAAAATACTGCAAATATGTCCTACGTCTTGCAGCCGCAGAGATGCCCAAGGGATATTTACTGATTTTAATGTAAGATGATTTGTAGCAGGATTGTGCTGATGTAGCTGAGAAATACAAGGTGGTATTCCATGTAAGAAAACAACAGTGGTTTCAATTCCTAGGTGAGAAATATAGGGTGTTATTCCACAAATAGCATCATAAGAAAACAACAGTAGTTCCAGTTCCAATGCGATTTAATAATACCAGTAGCTTTAACAATATGATTGTTGATTGTGGCTGTAGAAATATTCAAAAGTTTGGACACCTCATCATAGCTTCGGCCTTCGAGCTTACAGAGTACATATACTTCCCTACATCGTTCGGGAATAATATCCAAGATATCATTGAGGTACTTCTCCATTTCTTTATAAGAGACCTCCGCTTCAATATCATTTGCGCATTTTCCCTTAGATAAAATCATCAGCTGTTCACTCTTAGCTTGATCCGAAGCAATTTTTCGAAAATAATCGTAAACTGTGCTTTGTGCAATTGTATAGAGATAGGATTTAAAATTTTTTGAAACATCAATCTGCGCTCTATTCTGCCAGACCTTTACAAATACGTCCTGAACGATATCCTGCGCAAACTCCACCGATCTTACCTGCTTTAGTATACGGCCGAAGATCTGTGCTCTATAGTCATAATAGAGCTTTTCGAATGCCTTTTGATTTCCCTCAGCCAATTGTAAGAGCAATATCGCGTTGTCCTCTAGACTCATAATTCTATTTCTATCGAAGTTCAATAATCCATGGTTTTTCAATTGCATTACGATGTGCGGGAAAATAATTCATACTTTCTGCACAAGTGCTTTTCTAGGTACTTGACGAGTTGAAAATAGTGGCAAAATTTCGTTAGGCCACCTGACAGTCGCCTGACAATTGATCTTTAAACAAAAGAAATAATATAAATTAAATCAGAGATGTATAAAACACGTAAAAACATGTAAAATATTACGATACAGCCGATGCATTTCTCTTTTATAAAAAGTAAGGATCAAATCCGTATATACGTTAACAAATGAGCAGGTTCTTTTTGTCCGACAAGGAGCTGTTTCACTTCGGGAGCAGCATCATGAAAGTAACTGAGCTAATGAGCCCGCCACGTCGAAATATCGAAGGTAAAAAGCTCAAAACTGGCACGAAATTCGATATCATTTGACCAGGCATAATTAATCAAATACTTAAAAAAACATAAAATAACAAAGTCATTTTGAGTCGTAAACTAATCTAAAACCTATGATCGTATCATTAAGTACTTATTTAATTATTATTGGGATATTTTGTTTTTTAATAGTTATCAAACCCTTATATGTTCGATTTATCAAAAGAGAGGAAGGTAAAAATAATGCGGTATTGTTACTGCTTCTCCTAACTATTCCGATCAATTGGTTTACACCAACGATCCTGACAATTACAGACTGCAATAATTACACAAAAGAGGTTGTGTTGTTCCCAACAACGAAAGGTGGCATTAAAATTAACTATGGAAGGGCGACTTATATCTTTAATAATTCGGATCGGAATTTAACGTTTGAATATTACTATTATGGAGATAATACACCAGCCAAGGGAGAGGAAAATAAGGAAATTGAACCGAAGAAAAACGCGAAAGTAAATGTTATTTCAATCGATTATATTCTTTCAGAACCGGCAGAGAGTGTATCCACGAAATCAAGCGGTGCAACAAAAACGGTATTGAGATGTAAATAAATAGGATACAGCACATTCCTTATTCCTGCTGTATCCAGGCAAATTTTCCCTTGTTTAAATAGATAACATCTCCACCACAAGATTCAGCTTGGTGAATGAAATTATAAAACGATTTCTTGCCATCATGTATATATTTTAAGAAAAAATGATCTCAATTAGATTAGTTATCACAATTCGCAATAAATATGGGATTCGGCAATACTTTTACAGTTGTCTGGGGTTCTGACGTTCCCTTAATCTGGTCAAACTTCATTAATATACCATCGTAATGGTAGTCTGTGCTTTTATAGTCCAGTTCTTTCGCTGGAATCACCCGATTGAGATATAGATTTTTGTCGGTATCATATCTGTAAGCTGCTAAATCTATTTTCTGATCCATGTCATCATGGGTATTGTACCCATTATTTACCAACTTGAAATCCGCATCAAAGGCGCTATCGAAAGATTGGTCTAAAAATTTCAGTTCTTCGAGCATAGAAAATTCTTCCTCTTTAGTAGATTTGCGAATAGGCGTATCCGACTGGTCACTGACTGCATATAACTCTTCTTTGCCTATTTTGAGCATAAAGTCATTGTGATACAAGCTACTTTGCATATGTTGCACAATAAAATCATTACAATCGCCACTGGCAAAATGATACGTCAATTTAGGAATCTCAATACCACGATCATTGTCCTGGTTTTCTCGCTCCAATAAGGTAATCGTATCCATCTTTTCATTAAACAGATGAACACTAGGAAAGTCTTTACAATTCGCATCCTCATTAAAAAGTGGCTGCATCTTATCCGGGAACTTTCCGACCAAAATCGCACTACTCAAACGATCCCCCATGAAACAAACACGCATCCCGCTTTTGATAGTCGGATTTTTCCGCGCATAGACATAAAATTGAGCGTCAGGATTTTTAGGCTGTAGATAAATAAGATCATTTTCGATCTTCCAGGTACCTTTTATTAATGTTCCGTAGGCTATTATCAAAAATGTTTTGTTTTTGTTTATAACAAAAGCAGCACCCGAAGATTTATATACCCCATCAATATGTTGTTCGCTTTGTTGTGCACAGACAAGATTAACACATAATGTCAATAACAGCACAAGTAGTTTATTAAATTTCAATTGCATAGCTTCAATATTTAGTTAAATATCGTAAAAATGCCAAAAGATAAATTGGCTATTAAAAATTAAATGGTAGGAGAATAAATTTTTGAAGGTCTTTCACCAATATTTGATTCTCCCAATTTCCAGCGCATAAACCAAAGTGGTCAATAAAGATCACATGAAAACGATATACTAAATCACAATTATAATTTATACTAAGACAGATCAGGATGCTGCCAGGGCATTCGATAAGGTCTTTTCAATAACTTGGTCGCTTCTGGATCATCGGTACATATTTTTTTTACCGGATCATAGTACAAAGGTCGATTTAATTGCATCGAAATATTAGCGAGGATACAACAGGCCGTCGATATATAGCCCTCTTCGATGTCAGCCACGGGCAATCGGTCATGTTCTATTGCAGACAATAGATCCAATAGATGTTGTCGTGTGGCTGGAGCTGTATGCAGTTCAATTCGAGGTTCTTCAAGATCTGCCGGAAATTTTTCCTTTTCATAAACCACGTCTTTTTTAATGGGAGTACCTTTACCTATTGGAATAAACTCAAATTTCATCACACTTCCTTTTAGCGTTCCTTTATCTCCATAAATAATAAACGCCCAAGGATATTCGGGATCCACAGGATCGCCCCAGGTGCGATGTTGCCATATACAATTAAGCTCATCATATTCAAATACTGCTGTTTGTGTATCTGCAATAGTTGACTTTCCCTCCTTTTGCACGTAAATTCCCCCTGTAGCACTAATTTTCTTTGGCCATTTGAGTTGTAACAGCCAACGAACAGTATCAAACATATGCATACCCATATCACCTGTGATACCATTCCCATATGCCATAAAAGTTCGCCACCAACCGCCATGAGGTAAACCGTCGTAAGGACGTAAAGGAGCCGGACCAGTCCATAGTTCATAATCAAGAAAGTCCGGAACTGGCTCCAGTGCCGGATTACCGTTCTTTCTCATATGATAGTAACAACACATTTCCACGTGCGATATCTTACCGAGTAAACCTTGGTCTATAATCTGCTTTTTTGCATCAATCAGATGTGCTGTACTCCGCCGCTGTGTTCCTACCTGTACTTTTTTATTATATTTTCGTGCATATCGGAGTATGGCTTCTCCCTCTAGAACATCAACACTAACAGGTTTTTGCAAATAGATATGCGCTCCCGAACGTATCGCATCTATTGCCTGTCTCGCATGCCAATGATCAGGTGTACCGATCAGAATGAGATCGAATTGATGATCCGCAAGCATTTTCCTGTAATCTTTGTAGAGCTTTGGAATCTGCCCCGAGCGTTGGCGTTCTCCGACCAATTGTCCCGCCTCCTGCAAATGACGGCTATCAACATCGCAAATCGCAACCACATTGACATCACAAACCTGCATCAGCCTAAATAGATCGCTTTTTCCATACCAACCCGCCCCGATCAGTCCGACCTTGATATTTTTAGGTACATGTCCAAAGGATAATCCTTTAGCCTCTAAAGCGGATAAAGTAACAAAAGCACTTGCACCCAGAATGAAGTTTCTTCGGTTCAGCGTATAATCAACCATAATTTACTGGCTTATTGTTTAGTATAAAACAAAACAATAAACTGAAGATAATGTTTATTGAGCTATCATTTTTCAATTGTATCCATTATCACCATAGCGCTTTATAAGCTGTTGGTATTTCCATTTTTTTCTTATACTTTATACACAAGACATTGTGCAGAAAACAGATCATCAATTTACCTATTTCGTCTTCTCGGATAAAAATACGATGTGATCAACGACATGGATGACACCATTATCCGGAACTAAATTAGATGTGCGGATTTGCCATTGGTTATTGGTCCCTTCATTGATCAGCCCAACATAGGTACTGGTATGGGACAAGTATATCGTTTGACCTTGTTCAGTCGTATAAGCAATTGGTTTGTTACTTGGAGCCAAGGCAGGATCACTAAAATTTACTACCGCCTTAACAATATGATAGCGCAAAATATTCTTCAATACAGGTACCGGAATAGCGGCAATATTGTCGTATTTATTTTCTTTTAGATATCCTGTAAAAGCTTGATTGGTGGGTAGAATAAAGGTTGCTTTTTCTGTACGTTCATACAATGCTTCATCCTTACATTGCAATATAGCTTGTTTCAGTGAGGACAATGAATCCTTCCCTTGAATATATGTCCATGCTGACATATTCAGTTTACTATTGTCTTCTGCGTAGTCGTATTCGAAGCTTTCCTGTATTTCGCAACTAGAAAACAATGATAGCGTACTAAAACCGCATAGAAAAAAAATAACGATATATTTTATATTCTTCATAAGATTATCTATAAAATTCATTTTGTTGCAAATTTGGATTTTTAAGAAGTTCGCCTTCATGTATTGGCCACAGCAAATTTCGCTTATCGGAGAGACCATTGATCGGTTTCATTGTCGAAATAGCGGTTTCATTTCTTAAGAGATCAAACCAACGGTGTCCCTCAAAACAAAGCTCTACAGATCGTTCATGCAAAATACTACCAACTAAACTTCCGAATTGGCTTTGCGCCTTGTTTTGATCCAAAACCGAAAGTCCCGCCCGAATACGGATTCGGTTCAGTAGGTCCAATGCTTCAACAGGCTGATTTAAATTGGCATGTGCTTCAGCCTTAAGCAGAAGGATATCAGCCAATCGCGTTAATACAATATTGCCTGCGGAAGGTTCTGGACTCTCGTCATTAAATCCTTGCCCAAAAAACTTCCATATCTTACGGGGCTGAACTTGAGACACATCGTAAATACGAGGTTTGCGAAGATCGTCAGGTTCGATTGACGCTATAAAACCCGCACTGGGTACATAATCACTATCCGATCCATTGGCATACCATACACGTAGGTTATTGGGTTGCACTTCATTATATCCGACTTCAAAAATACTTTCGGTACTGCTTCCTTTTACAAAAATGTTATTCCAATCCTCAATTGGTACCAAGGCATATTGCGAGTCCGCGATTACTTTTTCAGCCATTTCTATTGCTTGTGCATACTTTTTTTGCCACATATAGAGCTGTGTCAGAAAAGCATAAGCCGCCCCTTTGGTAATCATCACGCGGTTTCTGGCACCCGAATAATTTGAAGCACAATTCTCTGTTGCTAAGATTAAATCTGCTTCCACCTTAGCCAATACCTCCGCCTCAGTGTTCTTCTTGACAAACAGGTCCTGATCCAATCCCTCATAGGGTTCCGTAACCAAGGGGACCTGCCCCCATATCCGAACCAAGTAAAAATAAGCCAGTGCCCTTAAAGCATGGGCCTGCCCAAGTAATTGCCTTTTAAGTTCGCTATCTTCAGTTCCAAATGCCTGTGGAATATATTTGATCGCATAGTTCGCACGGGATATAACAGTATAAAAATTATCCCAGCGTGCCGAATTGATAACGGGAGTCAGTGTGTTCTGTTGCAGCGCAGCAGGATCGCCGGCATGGCGGGTCACAATATTATCGGCCCGCCCTTCTCCCCAGTAAGCAAAATTCTGACGAAAAAGAGATTGCAGACCATTATAGATACCATTGACACCAGCCTGCGCATCACTGGGCTTTTTATAGTACCCCTCTCCAGAGACATTGCTAATAGGCTCCTTGTCCAGCAACGAGTTCGAACAACCGCTAACGGATAAAAATAGAAGAGAACAAAATGTATATTTTAACAATTTTTTCATCACGATTTATTAAAGACCAAGGATTAAACCAAACATAAATGTGCGGCTCTGCGGATAAGAGCCCTCATCCAATCCCACACGAAGACCAGAATAGGAATTAACATCGGGATCAAAGCCTGTATACTTTGTCCAGGTAATCAGATTTGTAGCCGTAACAAAAGCATCGAGCTTACGCAAACCAATGCGTTTGCTCCAAGCGGGGTCAAAAGAATACCTTAAATTGATGTTTTTTAACTTCAGATATGAACCATCTTCGACCCACCTACTTTGTACCCGACTATCAGACTGTTTTGGATCATCCCGAATCAATCGGGGAAAATCTGTTTGATCTCCCTGTTCCCGCCACCGATTAAGAGCGTCAGTAGATAGATTATTATAACGAACAATTGAATTTCGCTGATGATTCAACTCACTATAAATCTGATTACCGACCGAATATTGAAAAAACACATTCAAATGAAAATTCTTATAGCTGAAATCATTGGAGATCCCGCCGAAATACTTCGGTTCAGCATAACCAATAATCTCGCGGTCATTTTGATCGATAATATTATCATTGTTCACATCCTTCCAAATGGGATCACCACCGGCAAATACAGGTCCATTCGCACCATTTGTCACCCCACTTGTATTGTCTTCATCACGTGCATATACACCAAGATAACGCCATCCATAAAATACACCGATAGGCAAACCCTCACGTAGAATATGGAAAGACCCATTTTGAATATGACCGCCAGTCAGAAGATTCTTAGGCAACGATGTAACTTTATTTCTATTTAAGCTAACGTTTATATTTGTGTTCCAACTAAAAGCGCCCTCCAGGTTACGGGTCTGTAGGCTAAACTCCAATCCTCGATTCTCAATAGACCCTATATTTTGTGTAATAAATTCAAATCCTGTGGTTCCGGGAATAGGCACATTATAAAGCAGATCTTTCGTTTTCTTCAAGTAAGCATCCGTGGAAAACAGGATTCTGTTTTTTAAAAAGCCAAGCTCTAGACCAAGGTTATATTGACGCGTTGTTTCCCAGGTGAGGCTCGGGTTGGGCATCACAGTTGGTGCCGCTCCCGAAAAATCCAGATAATTCGTTCCTAAAGTAAACTCTCCTCTCGCGGCATAATCACCGATGGCCTCGTTTCCGGTACTTCCAAGGCTAAAACGAAGCTTACCATCGCTAAGCCAACCCAAATTCTTGATCCCTTTTTCTTCGACAAAACGCCAGCCCGCCGACGCAGAGGGAAAAAATCCAAACCGTCGGTTACGGCCAAAACGGGAAGAGCCGTCCGTACGAAGGTTGAATTCCAACAAATATTTTCCGAGATAGTCATAGGTTACCCGACCGAAATAAGAAAGCATGGCATGTTCGGAAGCGATATTTACACCTTGGTTTGAAATGACAGATGCACCATTCAATGTACGGATATCATCACTTGGAAAATATTCTCCATCGAGACCTGTCCTGTCATAACGCCATTTCTGAAAACTTATTCCCAATACCGCCCCAATATTGTGTGCATTAGCTACGCTTTTTGCATAGGTAAAATAACTCTCATTGCCCCAGGTAAGGTTTCCAGAAGATCGTACAGCACCCTTATTATACCCCTCGCGGTAATCCAATATGGATGGCATAAATTCATCTTCTTTCATTGAAATATAATCCAGGTTTACATTACTTCGGAATTTAAGATCTTTATAAAGATCAATTTCCAGATATTGGCTTCCAACGATGCGATTACTCTTGTTCAGGTTGGTTGCAAACAAAGCCATCCCGACGGGATTCCGCTGTCCGATCATATAACCATTCAGTGATCCATTGGGTAGATACATCGACATAATAGGTGGCCGTATCAATAAACTGCGGATAATACTTAGATTCCCTGAGCCCGCGGCATTTGTCCGGTTGTTCACTG
Organism: Sphingobacterium sp. BIGb0165; assembly: GCF_024810095.1. Taxonomy (NCBI): domain Bacteria; kingdom Pseudomonadati; phylum Bacteroidota; class Sphingobacteriia; order Sphingobacteriales; family Sphingobacteriaceae; genus Sphingobacterium; species Sphingobacterium sp. BIGb0165. The sequence goes on from NZ_JANUEB010000006.1 coordinate 259,504, forward strand.
CGTTTGTATAGGAAATACTCTGCCCTATCCTGATCCGATCCGAAATTGTAAAGTCGACATTCAATCGGGAGGTAAATCGCTTGTAATTGGAATTCAATATCACACCATCCTGATCCAAATAAGATGAACTCCAGGCATATTTTGTCCCTTGATTCCCTCCTCGTACAGAGAGATCCAACTTATATTGCTTTGCTGAACGCATCAACTCATCCTGCCAGTCCACATCACCACTGTTCATGGGGTTGAGCGAATCTATAATTGTATAAAATGGTTCCTCAGGTTTGGCCATCCCCCGATAGGAATCCAAAACTGCCTCTCGATATTGCCTTGCGTTTAAAACACTTAGTTTGCGGGTCAGGGCACTCACTCCCGCAGTTGCATTTAATATCACTTCGGGTCTACCTTCTGCACCTCGTTTCGTCGTAATCATCACAACTCCGTTGGCAGCTCTAGACCCATAAATCGCAGTAGATGCAGCATCTTTAAGAATCTCAATCGAAGCGATATCGTTCGGATTGATATCCGTCATCGGGTTCAGCCCAGAATTTTCAGTACCGTTTAAAGAAGAAATGGAATTGGATTCCAGTGGAATACCGTCTACAACAAAAAGGGGATTGTTACCCGAGTTCAATGAGGAACTCCCCCGGACACGTATGCTCATTTCACCACCGGGTGCGCCGGAATTGGACGAAACCTGCACCCCTGCTGCCCGTCCCTGTAAAATTGAAATGGGATCCTGCAACGTTGTCTTGGCTATTTCTGAAGCACCTACGGAAACAATAGATCCTGTGAGGTTTCGTTTTTTCTGACGCCCATATCCTACCACAACAGTCTCTTCCATCAGATTGGAAACAGCAACTAGTGCGATCGTATAGCTTGCACGTGAATCTATTTTTATTGTCTGACTCGAGTAGCCCACAAATGAAAAAGTAATGGATTGCCCTATTGCTACATCGTCCAATACAAAGCCCCCCCTTTTATCCGTACTCACTGTCACATTTTTTGCGTCGCTGAGCTTTACGGTGACTCCAAGTAAAGGCGCCTTTGTGGTCGCGTCAATCACGTTACCAGTGACCGTCTTTTGCTGAGCGACAACAATGCCAGGAAAAATTAAAATGCTGCACAAAAAAAATAAGGATAGAACATAATACGGTCCTTTAAGGTTACGCTGGTTAGCACTAAATTTCATATGAAGACTTTAAGTTTATATCACCTATTAACTATCGATAATGATTAATAAAAAATATTTTAATGAAAACATTTACATTAAAACGTTAAGCATTATCAAATAATTAACGTTTGAAAAAAAACAATAGTATACGAAGCGCCAACTTTAGTAACATTTATGTGACGAAATCACTTTCAAGAAACATTATATTGTCCTACTATCTATTTCATAAATACTGTTTTCTTTCCCAACCAAGTCAATAAAATTCCAAATGGGCTCCGCAGAAATTAGACGAACATCAAACCGCAGACTACCTTGCTTGCAGAAATTTTCATAGTCCCGAATAGAAAGCTTAACCGCAGGTCATAAAAAAGCCCTAGAGCGGGGAACTCTAGGGTCTTAGCCATATATTAACCTATTTTATGAAAAGTATTTGCATTATTAACGCATTATTGTGGCAACTTATTTTGTGCTATATTGAAAAAAATTAATAATTATAAAAAAATCCCATTTATAGCGCTATAAATGGGATTTTTTTATACGATACAAAAAAGATTTTGTTATTTGATCGTTACTGCAAAAGCATATTCATCTGGAGGAAGACATTGTGATGCATCACATGCTTGCCATTCCACACTACCTTTCACAGTTGCTGTTCCTTTTTTCAAAGCCACCTTTTGTTGGAAGATCACCTCATTTGTAAAATATCCTACATCCATTTTAAAAACCTCTTCATGTTTTACTTTCGGTTTCGGCTCAGCAGTTTTTCCTGCCAATGCATAATCGGTCGCATTCACAAATGTGAAAGAAGTCGGAATAGGTCCGCCATCCTTTACATTTTGCGAATAAATATGCCAGCCATTTTGGATGGTAGCTTTTACATAGACGACTGCCTCTTTGTTATTTAGCTTTTTGCTAGCTACAGTCCATTTTACCGGTTTGTGAATTTGAGCAAAAGCGCCAGTTATCATAAAAATAACTGCAGTCATTAACAATACTAATTTTTTCATTTTTTTATATTTATTTTGGTTTATTACACGATGTCCATTCTCCTACCTTCATATCCCTTTTAGTTCGTTATATCAATATGACGATATGGAAAGACAAAAAACGCTACAACAATATTCGCCATAAACAATATAAAACACAACAACAGGTTGATAAAACAATAAATTTTATTGAAAACAATATAAAAAACAATACGATTCACATTTATACAATACTTTTTTCAATATTCTCGCCTTATTTTTTTTGTGTCCTAAAAATTGAAAACAATCCCTATATCATACTGGCTATACCACCCAAAATCTGCTATTATCCATTTAAAATCAGAAACAACAGATTTGTTACGTTGCAGCACCTGTCAAAAACCATCTTTGGCACAGAAATCGCATAATATAAAACTCATAATTTAGGTTAATAATTGGTTAGGTTAGACCGCTTGAAGTTCCCCACTTCAAGCGGTTTTTTTATGATGAATCTTCATATTCAAATCCATACTGACACATAGCTGTCAATATCCAAACTTATCTTTGACGTAGGATACAAAAAACAGAACGACCTATCATTTGTTCAAAAGGATGGGTAGAAAAACAGGGGCATTGTATCAAAAAATATTAAATTAATATATTCCAAAACAAGATGAACACACTTCAACAACTAAAATCTGAACTTGAAAATGAGTATCAGATCACTAAAAATTTTATTGAACTTTTTCCAGAAGGCAAAAATGACTATGCCCCACATGAAAAAAGTATGAAAATCATGCCCCTTGCGACCCATCTCGTAGAGGTATTTGAATGGCCAAGTACAATTTTGAAAACGTCCGAACTAGATTTTGCCGATGGTGGCTACACACCCACTATTCTATCAACGCGGGAAGACTTACTCCAGAAACTAGACCAAGATTTTGAAGCAGGAAAAATAGCCTTGGAAAATGCCGCCGAAGACGATTTAAATCCAGTTTGGACCATCAAAAGTGCTGGACAAAAACTCGCAAGCTGGACAAAATATGAAGCAATCCGTCATTCTTTAAATCAGATCACACATCACAGGGCACAATTAGGTGTTTACTATAGACTGAATAATATTCCCTTACCGTCAAGTTACGGACCTTCTGCCGATTCACAGAACTTTTAAGTCCAACATAGCTATTGTTTTTTGAACGAATATGCATAAAAACAGTCCGCGATCTACCTTCGTTTATGATTTAAGACTGTTTTTATGCCATTTCGCTATGCGCCCTCTCCCAACCTGCGGCGTACCTCAGTCGGGACAGCGTCAGGATGAATCCATGATGTCTCCGTAGTCAGTCCGTGGTGAGTCCGTGTTATACTCACTAAAACCACGTTCACATGATGGTCAGACTGCCCTAACATCTGCTCTCAGGTATGTTTAAAGCTCGAATCAGGCCGGAATGGTTCTCAAACAGTTACCGAAAATAAGCCAAATACTCGGACTCACTTGCCGGAAACGCGGTTTTTTGACATGAATAACCTTCGTGCATTCATCAACCCCACTAAAAGTGAATATAATGGCATAATTTTTGAAAAAAATTATCGACAAACCAATTAAATGGTATGCAAAATGGGCTAAAAACCCATAAGCCCAAATATAGAAACAGTATATTTAAACCTTGAATATGATTATTTTCGGAACAAGAACAAAGTTACTACAAAACAGCTCCAATGCAGCTGTAGGTACCTGCAATTATTGTAACACAGTAGGATCGTTATACGCCTACAAACAGGTAAAATACTTCCACATCTTCTGGATCCCCATTTTTCCATACAGTACAGAGATTATTAGTGTATGTGATCATTGCAAAAAAGTAAATTACCAACGTGAGATTGATCCACAGACCCTTGCAACAATCCGTTCAAGTGGTATGCCGAAGACACCCGTTGGATATTTTTCTGGATTAATACTAATCGGTCTTTTCTTCGGATCTGCGGCCGTAGCAGGAATATCCGGATCCATTAAAACAAAAAAATACCTGGAAAGTCCGGCTACTGGTGATGTATATGAAATCAAACGGAAAGAAAATGGGAAGTCCATGTACACGTTATACCGCGTTGCCAATATCACAACGGATTCCATTACTTTCGACGTCAATGACTATGAAGCAGAGGGAACGAAAGGTCTTCGCAAATTGAGGGAACAACGCAGCGATAATTACTCAGAAAAGGTCACTTTAGCCCGCCCAGAAGTTGTCAAAATGAAAGATGATAATCAGATATCATCAATAGAAAGAAAATAGAACTGGAGCTTATGGACAAATCTGTTCCTAAATGAAAAAACATCTTATTCTAGTAGGCCTTATCCTGCTGAAATTTATCATTCAATATCAATTGATAAGTCCGATATATGATTTACATCGGGATGAGTTCTTACATTTAGATCAGGCCAATCACTTGGCTTGGGGATATTTATCCGTTCCGCCGTTGACCTCTTGGCTTTCCTTCCTCATCAAGATTTTAGGAAACTCCGTGTTTTGGATCAAATTTTTCCCTGCACTGTTCGGAGCGCTAACCATTCTTGTCGTCTGGAAAACCATTGAAGAACTCAAAGGAGGTCTTTTTGCCTTGATATTTGGTACAAGTTGTGTTATTTTTTCGGTCTTATTTCGTTTAAACACGTTGTATCAACCCAATTCTTTTGATGTTCTGTCATGGACATTGATTTATTATTTTATCATAAAATATCTCAACAGCGGACACCATAAATGGCTATACTTTATTGCAGTCACCTTTGCTTTGGCATTTTTAAACAAATATAATATCGCCTTTTTGATCCTAGGGCTTATACCGGCCATAATAGCCGTTCCAGAACGTAAAGTACTATTCAATAACAAACTTTATTATAGTATTCTAATTGCTTTTTTAATCATCCTACCTAATTTAATCTGGCAATACATGAATAATTTCCCTGCTTTATATCATTTCAAAGAACTCGCGGAAACCCAGCTCGTCAATGTCAACAGATGGAGCTTTATCCGATCTCAATTTCTATTTTTTTTCGGAACTTTCCCTGTTATTGGGTTTGGATTATATGCTTTATTATGTTATCCGGCATTTCGAAAATATCGGCTATTCTTGTTGTCTTTTTTTATTACAATTGGAGTTTTTCTATTTTTAAAAGCTAAAGATTATTACGCAATCGGTATCTATCCCATATATTTTGCTTTTGGTTCAGTTTATATTTCAACACTTTTAGAAAATAAAGCTGAAAGAATTCTAAAACCTCTTTTAATTGCACTACCCCCTATTTTCTTTATTCCTGTTTATTTGCTGACATTCCCCAATAAGAGCCCACAATATATTGCGAACCATCCCGAAAAATACCGCAAAATTGGCATGTTGTCCTGGGAAGATGGTAAGGATCATCAACTTCCACAAGATTTTGCGGATATGCTAGGCTGGCGGGAGCTCGCCCAAAAAGTAGATGACATTTATGGCAAAATTCCCGATCCACAAAATACACTCATACTTTGTGATAACTATGGTCAGGCGGGCGCTATAAATTATTATTCCAAACTTGGAATCCGTGCCGTCACCTTCAACGCAGACTACATCAACTGGTTTGATTTCAGTCATGAGTTCCGCAACTTGATTCGTATAAAAAACTCATGGGAAAACCAATCTGAAATGAATGAAACCGCTCCCTATTTTGTACAATCTATACGCTCAGATTCCATTACAAACAAGTATGCAAGAGAATATGGAACTGTGATTTTCACATTTATCAATGCAAAAATCAATATCAACAAACGCGTCAAGAATGAAGTCGAACAAGAACAACGACAACATATGTTGCCTGTTAAATAATTAGTTAATATAGCGATCAGATGAAAACAGTATTATGGCGGGGAGTCCCTTTCCATTCCTTGGAGTATTTCAACATACAAGAAAATGACAATCATTATGTTGTAGTATCAAAAATTATAGGTTCCTATCGGAAAAAAATTTATTCAGTCTCCTATCAACTGATGATAAACGAACAGTGGGAGATCCAGGAATTTTTTATTGATTCCGAGGTCAATATGACCAAAAACACCCTAACTGGAAAAAAAACTGCCACCAACTGGGAAATCAATCATTTCGACAATCCAAGTTTCAAAGGTTTTCAATATATAGATATCTCTTTAACTCCCTTTACAAACACGCTACCAATAAACAATCTACAGCTGAAAATTGGTGATTCAAAAGAAATAGATATCATCTATATCGACCTCATCAACAATGACATCACACCTGTCCGGCAACGTTATACAAGGACAGATTTACACGAATATCTGTATGAAAATATAGTCAGTTATTTTACAGCTTATATTCAGGTAGATGAGAATGGGCTAGTTCTAAACTACCCTGGTTTATTTGAAAAGATAGCTGGAAACTAGTTTCAATCATGCCGAAATAAAATCAACGCAAAGCCTACCCTCAACCTTATTCTAACGATGCTTTCTGATCAAAAAAACAAATTGGCATGTATATAGGTTTTATAAATGCGCTACTAGATCAGTGCTACTAGTATCCATTTTTTTATTACCTCCGTTTACATAAAATATTTCTATATTGGTTCCGAGTTTTTCATGCTAAACCGACAAATTCTATTTGGCAAGCTCTTAAACACATAATTATTAAGAAATCACAAAAAAACTTTATGTCTAAAGCTATTTCACTGCTCCTGCTATTGTCTGCTTTCTATTGGCCTAGTAAAAGTTATGCGCAAGAAAAAAATCATATCCCCCAGCTGATCCCTTTTCCCGAACAACTGGAATCATCTACGGGTTTCTTTCAAATAGCCAAGGGAGAACTCTCTTATACGATTGATTCCGACATCTCCTCAAACTCTCTAGACCAGTGGGTACGTCAATCGTTATTCGGGGACATCCCTAAAAAGAAGATGACACATGCCAATGCAACACTACGATTGATAAAAAAAAGTAGTCTTTCCAAGGAAGGTTATGAATTAACGATTGATAAAAAAGGAATTCAGATTTCTGCTTCTTCGGATCAGGGGCTATTTTACGGACTGCAAACAATACAACAACTGTATCTTCTCGCAAAATCCACGGGGAGTATTCATTTGCCCTATCTGTCAATTAAGGATCAGCCAGCGTTTCAGTGGCGCGGTGTGGAACTAGATGTAGCGCGGCACTTCTTCTCAAAAGATTATTTATACAAGTTTATCGATCTCTTGTCGTCCTATAAATTCAATAAGCTTCACCTGCATCTGACGGATGACCAGGGTTGGCGTATCGAGATAAAAAAATACCCAAAACTTACTTCACAAGGTGCTTGGAGAACGTATAATAACCAAGATTCAGCATGTCTTGCCAAAGCAAAAGATAACCCCGATTTCAATCTACCCAGCGAACACAAACGTATCAATAATGGACGAGAAGAGTATGGTGGATTTTACACACAACAGGATATCAGGGATATCGTCGCCTATGCATCGAGCAGGCATATGGAGATTATACCTGAGATAGATATGCCCGGACACATGATGATCGCCACGAAAGCCTATCCCGAGCTACTCCTAGACAGTGAAACCGCAGGCTGGGGAAAACAGTTCTCCGTACCAATCAGCCCATGGAAAGAAAGTAGTTATACATTTATAGAAAATGTCCTTAGTGAGGTCATCGAGCTTTTCCCTTCCACTTATATTCATATTGGTGCTGACGAAGTGGAAAAAGACTCCTGGTCAAATTCAGCCATTGCTAAAGCATTTATGAAGGAGAAAGGCATAGCAAATTTACATGACCTACAAAGCTATTTTGTAAAACGTGTTAATAACTTCATACGTTCGAAAAATAAACGCAGCATCGGATGGGATGAAATACTTGATGGTGGTTCGGATACATCGATGACAGTTATGTATTGGCGGGGATGGGTAAAAAATGCCCCTCGTGAGGCGGTCAATCGTGGTCATCGTCTCATCATGACACCTACCAACCCATTGTATTTTGACTACCTTCCCAATAGTAGCAGCTTGGATGCGGTGTATAACATGTCTGTCATACCATCCGATATCCCAAGTAACAGATCAAATTTAGTTCAGGGTGCGCAGGCAAACATATGGACAGAAATGATTCCCTCGACAGCCCGGTTAGAATTTATGATTCTACCAAGATTGAGTGCATTGGCAGAGCGGGTCTGGACCAACAAATCGCTATATGAGAGCTATAGAAATAGATTAATCGCTCACTTTGGGATCTGGAACAAAATGGGGCTACGTTACCGTATGCCAGATCTAAATGGTTTTGCTGATAATCAGGTTATCGTTGATGAACGATCCTCGCTGAAAATTGAAAATGAACTTCCAGAAAATGCAATACATTATACCACAGATGGTAGTCTACCAACTCAGAAAAGCCCAGTACTAAACGATTCACTTATTGTCAAAAACGAAGGAGCTATACGTTTCGCAACGATATCTTCTTCAGGAGCAAAGAGCGAACTGTACCAAGTGAATTTCAAGAGAGATACCTGGAAAAAAGGTGTTACCGAAGATGTAAAGAATATGCGTGCAGGATTGACCGCAACGCTATTTAATGGAACATTTGCAAACACAGCTGCAATAACAGGTAAAACGGTACGCCAGGAGATTATTAAGAATATCCATTTGAGTGATACGATTAAAATGCCTTCATTTGGTGCAAAAATTAAGGGCTATTTGTATGTGAAAGAAAAAGGGATCTATAATTTCTATTTCACTTGCGATGATGGTGGAGTTTTACGTATACATGATCAGGTGGTCGTAGACAACGACGGACAACATGCCCCAATCATGAAAAGTGGACAGATTGCTTTAGAAAAAGGATATCACCCGATTAGCATCGATTTCATAGAAGCGGGAGGTGGTTTTACGTTAAAACTTCAATATCGTGTTAACGGTTCCAAAGTTACAGACATACCCGACGATCATCTCTTTCATAAAAACTAAGGTTAAAAGGGGTGTCCACAACCGTCGGACACCCCTATTTTTTTTAATTTTATTCGTATCCCCAAATGTCTCTTTTCAAATATTCAATTCCCAATGGCTTACTTTTTGAAAAGCTTATTTTTTCTTTGTCATCCAGCCCATATAAATCGTTGATTGAAAAAAACGTACCGGAACCTCGAATCCCGCTTCAACACATAATGCTGCAAGCCGATCCTCAGACACATGAAAAAGGTCCTTCTCTATCCTATTCAGTCGAAGACTGATCTGCTCTTCTGGTATGTCATCGGACAATAGAAGTCTTAGAATTTTCAGATTTTCTCTAATCATGCTGCTATCTCCTGTGATATCCAGCATCACAAGGGGTGCTCCTAAAAGCAGTCTTTTTCCTATTTCTTTCAGCAATTCTAGCTTACTCCCATTATCTTCAAGAAAATGGAGAACCAACAATAGTGTGGCAGCATCATATTTTTTGTCATTTTTCAAATCTTGGATTAGGGCATCAACAAGTACAATGTTAGGGTATCCCTCAAGTTTCTGCCGAGCCTGTTGAATCATTTCAGGGGACGGGTCTATGCCTGTTATATTCCATGTTTTACCCTTTGTGACCAGCTTCTGTATCTCATTGCCAGTTCCACAGCCGACAACCAGCAGTTCATTGGGATCCGTATCTGTCAACAGCTTGGGCAAACAATCCAAAAAATAATGATAATTGGGAATCCAGGCTTCCACAAATTGATCGTAGCCGCTCGCTCTTTCATTCTCAAATAATTCTACTTTGCTCATATTCTTAATAGTGCAATCTTGATATCAGACAGATCAAGTGTTAAGTTATAAAGATAGCTCAATTGAACCAGTATCTCCTTTAATTAGTCCATTTCAATTGAAAAAATTGTATTACCCTAATAGTTTGACCAATAACCTCCAATCAAATTCATCGGAAATACATTTCTCAACAAAAGCCGGTAATTGTTATTGAAAAATATATTGTCTTCTGTTCTGCCATCTATAGATTCAAAACTTTTGCTATCTTTATTTTACTTAGCCAGAGTTGTGATAACGACAAATAAAAAGCCATATGGTTACACCAGATGCAACCAAGACAATTTGTTAAGATCAGCTCAAAAATATATTAACAATACTATATGAGCTTTTTAAATTTCTTAAAAGGACAACATAAATTAAAGCAGATTGATGTCAGTGAAGACCAGGACTTTGTTGATCTACAATTAACGATAACCAAAAACTGGAATGATGAAAATCTAAATCATATTATCCAGGCAAAGGGGCTGTGGGGGAAAGAAACAGTCGGTATAGAAGTTTCATTTCGATGCGATATGAAATTAGGAATTGTTAACACGGAAGTAGACAAGAAAAGATTTTATCAGGAAGGAATCAACTTCTATTCTATAGGGGAATTGAGTGATAATTTTACTAAAGCTTTAAGTAACTTGTTTAAAACTGAGGCCAGCTCTTTCAAGATGCTTGACACTATAGGCTCCACAGCATTTGTACTTAGTGGCCAACCAGAGTATTTTGACGAAGAATATATAAAAACCAAAATTTTCTTCGACGATACAAACGAAAAGGATAACTATGCGGAATGGTATGTGAATATTGACCTAAAAAATAGAATTCTCGAATTAAGGGAAAAAGATCAGGAATATCGAAAAAACATCATTAATGTATTGACAAATAACTAGCTTTTCGATAATTTAGAAATTAGTAATGTCTATTCAGCTATTAGCACTTAAGTCTAACTCCTATTCTATTCGTCAGTTATTGGAAAGCGAATTCGAATATTATAAATCAATTCGTTTAGAAGCAATTCAAACGGAGCCTAGTTTATTTCGATGGAGCAATCCGGCAGAAAACGATCTCTCCGATTTGGACTGGCAAGAGCGTATAAAATATCCCCGGATTGTCTTTGGACTTTTCAAAAAAGACGACCTGATCGGGATGACCAGCTTGTTATTATTAAACGATACTGAAGCATATTTTGGGCAATCCTTTATTCGCCCTAAACATCGCGGACAAGGGCTTTCAAGTCTATTGTACAAAATTAGAATGGCCTGGGTCAATACACAGCAGATCAAACGGCTCATCATCAGTCATCGGGAAATCAACACGATTTCAAAAAAAGCAATCCAACGTGCAGGTTTCGAATATAGCCATCGGGAACTCGTGCATTGGCTGGACGGCACAACTGGCTACTCATTGTACTACCGCTTAGAACTTTAACACAAATCTGATCTAATTTCGAAAATAGGTACGATAATAATCATTTCAATCGATTGAAAACCTGTTGCGAATATAAAGAACAAAACTTCCTATATAGCAGCTGAGCTAGTCCCGTTTTTTTGATAAAGTGTGCTTCTGTAAGTGATACCCCATTTAGCTATTTCATCAATAATAGGACCTAATGTTCTCCCACATTCCGTAAGCTCATACTCCACAGTAAGCGGCTTGGTATTTAATACTGTCCTTCTGATAAGATGGTTCATTTCCAGATCTTGCAGTTCTTTGGACAACATCTTTGCCCCTATCCCATCAACTTCCCTCAACAATTCCATAAAACGTAGCTTCTCAAACAACATTAATGTTCCTATAATGTGGAATTTCCATTTACCTGCCAAAATCTCCATGGTATCTTTTATCGCCAATATCCGCGTTTTACAGCCGGTGGAGGAACTTGATAGCGCTTCCTTTTTCATTTTACTTGATCTCCTTCTATTGATTACAAAAATACTGAATTACAGCATCACAGTGTACTATCTTTTTGGAAAGTAGTTTCTTTAAGGAAACTAATACCAAAAATAAACTATCTATAATCTACCTTTGTATTCATAAATTAAAATGGCATGATTGATGCCGACGATACAGAATAATACAAACATCTTATTAAAAAATAAAACGATTAAAAAATGAAAAAACAATTAATCTCGGGTTTAGCCCTTATTTTGTTATTCGCTTCATGTCAAAATACAACTGGAGACAAAGCTAAAACAACGTCAGCGCAAGAGGTGACTGAACAAAAAGGACAGACTTATACTGTAGAGGCTGACAAAAGTACACTAAAATGGACAGGTTACCACAAAGGTGGTTTGAATCCAAGATATGGTGTCTTAAAAAGCGATGGTACACTTTCAGTTGAAAACAATGCTGTCACTGGTGGGTCTTTCACCATTGATGTCAATTCAATCGTAACAGACAGTGCTTCTGTAGATCCTACTACCGCAGGTGGTAAAAAATCAACAGATTTGGATGCACACTTGAAAAGTGCGGACTTCTTTGATACAGCGAAATACCCTACAGCTAAATTTGAAATCACCAAAGTTGCTCCATTTGATGCTGCTCAAGGAAAAAGCGTTGTTGCTGATGCTACAAACACTGTCAGTGGTAACTTAACAATCAAAGACAAAACAGTAAACGTAACATTTCCTGCTAAAATTACTTTCAATGGCGAAGAAGTTACTTTCTACTCTAAATTTACGATCCAAAGACAAGATTGGGGACTTACCTATGGTACCGAAGGTAACCCTCAAGATTGGATGATCGCACAAAATGTTGACATTGAACTTAATGTTACAGCGAAAAACGCAAAATAAGATTTCTAATGGCTGATACAGCCTTCTAGAATTCTGGCTATAATCAAGTTGGCTTACAGAAGAGCCAACTTGATTATTCTTTACCTTGTTCGCATCCTTAACCTACCAAATCTGTATTATTACTCCTCCTGATCAGGTTCATAGCATTAAATTAATGTGGATTCATCTCCTGATCTCGCAATTCCATTTTCTTCTTTAGACGCTGTTTTGCTTTTTTGATTGCTTCGGTAGACACACAGAGTAGTTCACTCATACTACTATTGTTTAGATCCAATTTTTGTAGAGCAAGTATACGCAGATCGTTATCTGTTATTTTTGAATAGTTTTGTTTCATTTGTGTTAAATAACCCGGATGGACCTTATCAAAAACATGCTTGAATTTTAACCATCGTTCATCAGTCATGATATGTGCCTGCAACATCGCATTTAAGCTGTCCGAAACCTCAGCCATGTAAGCAGGATTTTGCACTGACACTTTCACAATCTCCTGTCGGAGCTGTTGAATAGTTGTATCATTTTGTTTGATCGTATTGGTAAATTCGCCAAGGGAATCTTTTAGAATCAAAAGCTCTTGATCGAGTAATTGCTTTTCGTAACCTAGCTTGAGCCGATCCTTTTCAAGAAGGGTATTTCTCATTTTGATTTTTGCCTTTGATCTGTTGATTAAGAGCAATACAATCGCAAAAACCAAAATCAAACAGAGCCCAACAAATTGATAAATCCGTTTGGTGTGAAGTCTTTTTTCCTCAGCAGATTGGATAGTTCGATTATATCGCTCAGTCTCCCTTTGCCAAAGAAACCTTTGAATTTCTTTATCATTTATTCTTTTTTCTAATGAATCTTTTAATATCAGATAGACATGTAATTGTTTGAGTTCTTCCTCCTTTTGATTTAAACCACGAGCAATATCAGACAACAATTTTGAGGCCTCCATCTTATATTTCAGGAAATAGGGTTTTTCCTCCATCAGGCTTATGCTGGTTACAGCATATTGCTTGGCCAGTTTCCATTCCTTAAGCACAATATACCAACTTGCCAGATTAAGGTTTGCTCGCATGGCATCCTTTCGTTCATTAAATCGCATAGAAAGATCGATGTTCTTCTGAACTAAGGCAATCGCTTTTTGCCGATCGCCTGCTTTCCAGGCCTGATCGGCTAGATTGCCGGAGATAATGCCAATCCATACCGAATCCTTAGCCAATTTTGCCTCTGCCATCGCCCGATTGAAATAAGTGGCAGCCTGATGATTAAGCGAATCATTTGCTAGATACACTGCAATGGCATTGATTAGATCCACACGTTCTCTTGATGCTGCTTTCGAAAAAGGTAATGCTTCCTGTAAGTAATCAACGGCTATACTATGATCTCCAATATAACTATAAAAATTCGCGATGAACTGGTAATGCTTAACTACTAATGGTATTTTTTTGATGTCAATTTTGGATTTTAAATCATTTGCCCGCAAGAAGAATGGAAATGCTTCCTTTACCTTCCGATAGACATAGTTATAATAGCCTTGTCGCGCATAGCCTATCATTTCCAATTCAATATTATTATGCTTTTGAAGCAATTGCTCCGCAAGCCCATAATATTGATCAGAAACAGCATTAGTTCGATCAAACGCAATTGAATACCCATCTGCCATACGCATGTAGTATCCCCATTTTAGTATACTATTATTAGTCCTATTAGCGAGCGTTAAAATAGGATCCAGTGCATTTTTCAACGCAATAGTATCCTTCCCAAAGTTAGCTGGAAATTGGAGTACAGCTTCCAACTGAAGAACAGGGTCTTCAATATGCACTATTTTTTCTATAGATTGTCCAACGGCTATACTCGTACTTTTTATCGTCAGAATAGCTAGGAACAACATACAGAACAAATAAATTTTCATTTTTAAAAAGGTCAAGTTTTTATTAAAATGGCTAACAGTAACAGGTCAACTCGTAATAGATTTAATTTCCAGATCTGCCCTATTAAAATCTGACATTGCCCATATACAGTTGGATTCCCCAATAGCTATCGGAATGACTTCATTATTTTATTTAGCAAAATGGTTAATATAGACTCATAAAGCGAGGGTATAGACCCCGATTCACTGTCGTAAATATACAATTTATCCGCGTAAGAGATCAATGCCATTTTGTTAAAAAATTGTTAGCTCATTACTCTTATTTTTAGGATTTCCAGTACATCTATCTAGTTTTAGAGCATAATCCAAATGTGTTTATATTTGTATATGGAGATATCAATACGAAAAGGAATATTAAGCGAATTGCCCCAAATAAAAGAACTATTTGCTGCGACAATTACTTCAGTATGTCAGATTGATTATAATGCAGAACAAATCGAGATATGGAAATCTTCGATCAATAACATTGAACGTTGGAATAACTTAATCAAAAACCAGTATTTTATTGTCGCAGAAATAGATAAACAAATCGTCGGTTTTGCTTCATTGGATCATGGCAACTATATCGATATGTTATACGTACACAAAGATTTTCAGCGACAGGGCATTGCACAACGATTATATGACCACTTGGAGCATAAGTCTAAATATTCAAATATGGAGACGCTAACAGCAGATGTCAGTAAAACGGCTAAACCATTTTTTGAACGTAATGGTTTTACGACAATTGCCAGACAGGTGCAAATTCGGTCAACCGTAGAAATTGTCAATTACAAAATGCAAAAAACTTTTTAACATCTATTGGTCTAGCTGGAGATCAAAACTTCTCACCATATTTTATGATTTCGGTTTCCATAAGCAAAAGCTGGTGTTCAGCATTTTTTAATCGTGCGGTCGCCCGGCCATTTTGGGTATCCACGGTAATTTCCATCTCAGCCTTTATATTTTTATCGCGATCAAAAAAAGCTTTGAATTTTTTAAAAATTTCCATTTCATCAAATTCAAAATTTACCGCACAACGGTTTTGATTTTTATCATACCATTTGATATATATATGCTGTGGAATTCCCCTTTTTTCAACGGTAACATTTTGAGTTCTTTCATCGAAAGCAAAACGTTCAGCATTAAAATACTGAAAAATTACATCATATGTTTTTATTTCTGGAGCGATCACAAACTTTGGATTCCAGGCATAAGCTGTCCCTAGTTTATTCCAATAATCATCAGGAACAGGTTGATTTTTTTTTGCCATTTGTATTGCCAAAGGAACGATCATTGTATCTGTCAGTACCTTATTGCGCCACTCCTGATTAAATAAATCACCATAAACCATCTCCTTATTATCAGAAACCTTCTGGTCAATATTGATTTTCTTCGCCTGATACTGACCTATTTCAACCTGCCGATATCCCGATCCTCCAGCCCATATCACCAGTCTTCCACCGGGTGCAAACCCGAAAATAATCTTGTTATAATGCTCCTCAACATCACTGACTGACCTTCTTTCTACATATGGTTGTTTGAAAAGTGTAAGCAATTTGTTGTAATCTATTGTGTCATGGAATTGGTAGAACGCATTCTCTGAAAACGAATACCAAGTAACATCAATTGCCTTAGGCAATGACATCATACTTTTATAAGTCTCGGCCCCCGCCTCCCCCCATTTTGCATGATAATTCACCGTATTTCCCTCACTAAATGTAAACTCATAATCCGCATCTTTCGGGAAGATGAATATCCCTTTGTAGAGTTGTACCGGATAACCTGCTGGATTACTCATTGCACCCGCCCATTCAAATCGACCCTCTTTTAAATTATCTGCCTGATCTCGCCGCTCCCGTTCAGCTTCCCTAACCTCTCGTCCAACTGTCGAAAAAACAGACACAAGCACACTGATTAAAATATAGCCCAAAAATGTTAGTATCAACGCTGTCCACGATCTTAAGCCCCAAACGAACGTAATGCTACTGAATAAACTCAAAAAAATGCTCAAAATTAAAATCAAAGGGAACATTTCAGAAATTACTCCTCCTAGATCAGCGTATATCTTGTGTTCATATTCGTCGCCTAGTGTACTGACAAAAAGCAACACCGGTAACAATGTGGAAAATATAAAATAATATAAAAAACTGTAAATACCCTCAAAGACAATACTAGGTTTGTCAAATACGTTAAATCGTTTCCGAAGCTTATTGAAATGAAAATAAATAAGGGTAATTACAAGAAAATAGGGAGAAACACAGAATGCCCCATAAACCAAGTTCATATCAGCATCTTGTGTTAACAACATTGCCAATAATCCCAAAAGAGTCACAACAAAGGCTGAAATTGTAGCTTTAAGAACCATGTATAGATTTTATTATTTATTGATCATAATATATAGCGGTATCCTGTCTATATTTTGCTTCAAATCCATAATTTGAAAAACAAGAACAACTTTACTCAAAAGTAATAAGAAATGAAATTATAAGTACACAACAATTCATATTCAAAGCAAATCATTACATATTCGTTCAATTTTTTCAAACCACTTAAGAGCTCAATGATCGCAACGCCTAAAAAGAAAACAGATCATTTTATTAACTTAGCCCACGAACAGAAAATACGAGTTATGCATTTGACGATTAGACCCGCACAACAACATGATGCCACAGTTGTACCTGAAATCATGTTACAGGCGATGGAAGATATCATCTTTCGTTTTATACAAAAAGAAGACAAAAAAGAAGCAATACGTTTTTTAACCGATCTTTTTCAACAGACCGAAAATCTATATAGCCATGAAAATACTTTTGTTGCTGTAGATCCCGAAGGCAATGTTATGGGATCATTGACGGGATATGATGGGGATCATTTTATTGCGCTACGACAACCAATCCTGGAACTCTTGCAAAAAAAATATGCCAATGATCTAATCCCTGAACCGGAAACAACGGGACAGGAATTTTATATAGATTCTGTTGCTGTATCCAGTGCTGCCAGAGGTCAGGGTCTAGGAACTGAGCTATTGAAACATGCGATAAAACATGCCAAAAATCAAGGTTTCAAACAAATAGGTTTATTGGTTGATTTAGATAATCCGAATGCCAAGAAGCTTTATGAACGCCTTGGTTTCACATTAGGAAACAAAATGCCTTTCGTCGGTGGAGAATACTATCATATGTATATTCGATTTGTTTAGGTTAATCTATAACATCCAGTTCGTGAAAACCATCAACATTATTATTCAAATGTTGGTTTCATCCAAAATACTAAAACTGTTAACTCAATAAATTGGTCAAAATAGAGCCCAGAACAATTTAAAGTCTATCTTATTTATAAATACCACAAGGATTAATATAAAAGATCTAAAAAGGAGTTCTTAAAATTCCCTATTTTTGCTCAGATCAGTATGAAAAATCAACTTCATCGACAACTCCGTATTTACAGATATGTTATCTATCGGGAAACGTTAATAGATCCCTGGGAACATTTTTGGTCTTTTATTGGTGCATTCGTAGGCATATTTATCATCGCTTTTATTCAATCGCTTCATTTCCCGCCATTGGAGAATGTTTTCCTGATCGGATCATTTGGTGCCTCCTCTGTTTTGGTTTATGGCGCCATACAAAGCCCACTTGCGCAACCTCGAAATTTAATCGGTGGTCATGTGGTTTCAGCGATAGCTGGAGTTACCGTAGCACAGCTACTCCCCGATATCATCTGGCTCACCGCCCCCTTTGCTGTAGCCCTGTCTATCGTATGCATGCAGCATACCCGCACATTGCACCCACCGGGAGGAGCGACAGCCCTAATCGCAGTAAGTAGCGGAACCAAAATTTCTTCCTTAGGGTATTGGTATGTATTGAGTCCCGTACTCTCCGGATGCCTGATTTTATTTATAGTAGCACTTATTTTTAATAATATCACCAAAAATCGGCACTATCCAGTTAAAAGATCACGTTTACGTCGTTCACAGCGACAACATCTAAAATCACGATTTGAACGAACTAAAGGGACATCAACCTAATCTGAATTAGCTAAACCTATCGTAATATCCCCACAGTCCGCATATCCATCTCGCAAAGCAGTAGACATTCTTATTTACGTCGATGTGGGATATGTTCCATTTCTCGTGGACTCTTTTCCGCTGTTCCTTCTTTTTGTCTGCCGGCACCGAATTTCCAACTAAAAGAAAGACTTACTGATCTGTTGTAATAATTGCTAGATGTTGTACTTCTGAATGAAGGTGCTACCGCCATACTCCTTTGTGTCATAACTTGCTGAAATGGATTACTTACTGTCAATACAATACTAGCTCTATCATTCCAAAGCTCCTTTTGAGCAGAAAATCGATAAGACCATTCGGCCGTATTTCGCCCCTGCAAAGTCACATAACCATTGCTATAGTCTCCTGAAATCTGGAGACTGTAACCTTTAGACAGATCATATGAATTGCTGAGATTAGCAGCATAAAATCCATTACTATTCCTTACCTGTAAAGCTGGGCTCCTAAACCAGACATAATAGAGTTCCAGTCCACCATTGAGCATCCAATTCGGTTGCAGTTCCATGGATAGATTGAGCTGCGTACCCAAGCGTTTATTTATCGCAATATTACTTGGTGTAGTACGTGAAGTACCGAGACTGTCGACGACTGTAAGCTGCTCTATCGCATTATTGTTCGTACTATAATAGACACTACTATTCAGATTAAAATTGGATGTCGCGCTGTAATTGTGTCCTAATTCTACGACCCGAACCCTTTCTGGCCGCAATAGCGGATTTCCCGACAGCAGATTTCGTGGGTCACTGGCGTTGACATAAGGATTGAGATCCCATATCCATGGTCTACGTATCCGCTCTGTATAGGCGAATTTGAGTTCATGATGGTCATTTACCTTTTTAGCGACTAACATGGTAGGCACCCAGTTGCCGAATTTAGATTTAAATGAAGATGTGGAACTCCTGAAATCAGCCCCCAATACTGTTGTTTCAAAACGAATTCCGGGCCTAATTGTCCACTGATCATCGGTTTCGATTTTTAAACTCATATAGCCCGCCAATATCGTACTGTAGTAATCCATTTTATCCGACCGGGATGGGATTTCGACCAACTCTTCACTTCCCGGAGCATGTTCATTATTGAAAACAGTGTAAAGGCTACCGGAATTACTTCGCTTCAATTTCATTCCCGTTTCAATGACGTTTTTCCCGGTCGCATCTATAGGGTGCGTATAGTCTGCCTGAAGATCAAAGTCCCAAGAGTCACCTTTATTTGGTCCTTTCTCCTTAAAAGAGCTTACTCCGGACATTTCTTTTTGACTGGTTATGTATTCCGACCTATCGTTTGATCGGGCGGCCAGCCCAATGATCTGCAACTCCTGTGACTTGCGTCTAAATTTTTTGAGATAATTCAGCGAGAGCTCATAATACTTTACCGAATTCTGCTGCTGACTAAACTGATTATATTCAGCATAGGTATTTCCATCCTGATACAAGTTGTAAAGTGAACTACGCGCAGGCCAACGGCCATACCAATAGGACAGGTCTGCGCCAATTTTTTGCGAGCTATCTGGGCGGTATACAAATCCCAGAGTTGCAGACGCCCCCCTATCCTTTTCAGTTGCATCATTGTGCTGTAAAAGTTCTCCTACCGATACCCCATTGGATAAGGAGGTTCTTTGCAGGGTTGACCTGTTTCGTTCACGTTCCGCATTCATCGTTGCAATAAAATTGAAATCGAATTTTTCAGTAGTCGTAGACCAGGAGCCACTTCCAGATTGATCCAAGTTACCTAAACTAACATCCAAACTTCCATGTGTTCCCCGGACAGATTTTTTTGTGATAATATTAATGATACCTGCAGCTCCTTCAGCTTCATATTTTGCAGATGGCGAAGTAATCACCTCAACAGATTTAATAGAACTTGCAGGAATCATTTTTAAAGCATCTTTCAAATTCTTAGCCATTATTCCAGAGGGGATACCATTAAGCAGAACTTTAATATTCGTATTCCCGCGCATCCGCAATTCCCCATTACTCCCCACGGTTAACAGAGGAACTTTCCGCAATAGATCTACGGCCGAACCGGCTTTATTACTGATATCAGAGCCCGCATCATAGATCAGTTTATCACTTTTATAGCGTATCGGCTTTCGCTTCCCTTTCACAACAATTTCTTCCAACGATTTACGCTGACTGACAAGTCTGATCTCTAATACATTTGATGTAGTTATCGACTTAGACAGATGACTTTCATATCCCACATAAGTCACCAAAATACTTGGATTCCCGGTCTGCGGCATAACGAGCTTAAATCCGCCTCCCAAATCGGTAGCGACTGTCTGTAACACTTTTCCGGCAGAAATCAGGGACACTGTAGCCTGTTCGATAGGTAATGCATTGCTCGCATCGACAACTTTTCCTTTAATTTCATAAACGGTATTTTTCCCAACTTGATGCTGAGCATATAAAGAAGGTGGGTATAGAGTAGACACAAAAAGAATAGCAATTAGAAAATGCTTCAAAACACGGAACATATTGTCTGGATTAAATACAATACAAAACAATAAGACTATGTTCTTTTTAAAAAAATTTAATGAGGAATAAGGTGAATAAAAGGTCAAACAACCTTCATCATCAAATTAGTAGCTTTTGTCATTCTCTTTTGGGTAGAGATTTAACAATTGCCATCGTCCATCAGCCATACAATTGACCAATTGATTTGAAAATATGGATGAACGATGGCTGGTCGAAAAAATTTGCTTCCGTATGTAAATATTAAGCACCTGGAAATTTACTCATATCCATATAAAATATCTCCCAAGTGTGGCCATCATAATCTTCCACCTTTCTCAACTGCATAAAACCATGATCCATCATCGGCATTGGTTCTATTCCTCCTGCCGCCAGCCCTTTGTCAACAATTTCATTTACCCGATCCAGACTCTCCACAGAAAGAGCAAATAGTCCAGCGATATGACTTTTTGTATCGGCTATGGGTTTATTCGTAAAGGATTTAAATTTATCATGTGTCATAATCATGACAAAAATATGTTCACTCCAGACCATACATTTAGCATCGTCATCACAAAATTGTAGATTTACTTCAAAACCCAATTGAGTATAAAAATCCATTGATTTGTTGACATCCGCCACAGCGAGATTAATAAATACCTGTTTCATCTTTTTAAATTTTTAATTGCTATTGATAACACAAACTTGCGCATTATGGTTTACAAAAATCTTAGCATAAGACAATAAAATTCGTACCTAATCAAAATCTCATATTAGTTGGCAGAAAGAAGCTACAAAAGCTATATTTGTCTAAATGTTAAGTATAATGTTATCATTTAATTATTAAACATGATCATCATAAGAACCTTCGGCGTTATTTTGCTCTTGCTAGGTTTATTTCTCGCATACGGATTGTCCAAAGACAGTCGACTGATGCTCTTTGGCAGCAAAATTAAAGCCGATGTCATTGGAATAGACAGTGTAAAACACAAGCGTTTCGGATACCTACACTATCCGGTCCTCCAATTCAATTATAAGCAAAAACAAGTTCGTCTGGTGAATGATTTAAGTAGCATTAACCCTCAAAAAGTACCTGCTCATATGGAAATATATTACAAGGAAGGTATCGGTATAAGTAATGGTTTTACTGTTATATATGCAGTCTTTTCCATGATAAGCATCATCATGATAATCTTTGGCATCATAGCCCTTCGCACCAAACACGTTCGTTAACTTATATCAGCTTATTTGGAAAGTTCGGCAAGGTCTGCCTGGGAGAATATATGCTCACCTTTAAGATAGCTATTTGCTTCTTTCAGGTAGACATAAATTATTTTTCTAGCTTCGGGATTAGGCAACTTGTATAGGTTATGTACCAAAAACTCTTTATCCCGCAATCGGTCTTTACTGTAATTCAAAAAAGATGGTGCATGTGTCTGTACACTCCAACGGATAAAACGTAAATCAATATTATCAGGATATTTGATGATAACCGATTCCAATAATTTCTTACCTTTTTTAAACTGGCCCAGCTTCGAAAAGGGATTTCCCATATGCTTTGCCCAAAGGATCTCATAAGCGGCAAGATAGCCTTTTTCTATCGCCGTATTTGCGGCTGCCTCTAACGTTTTCAAATTGGCCTCACAGAGTTTTTTATCTTTGACAGCAGCGGCATAATCGGCTCGCATTTTGTCTACATTTATTTGACCAAAACAACAAATTGTACTTAATATAAAAGAGAAACAAACAAAAAATCGTACTACCATCCCAAATTCAATTAAATAAAATCATGCATTATCCAGATGAATTTAAACATAAAATGTATCGTCATATTAACCAAACAGATCGTTGTGTTTATATAAAATTCATCCTCAGACCATGCTCAGTCTTATTCTAGTTCATATAACAATAGTTTAAGCGCAAGAGTTTTATTATTTTTCTATTTCATCAGAAACCACTGTCTCATTTTGCCTATCTAAAGCTCATCGCAAAGCGCCTCTCTCCCCCTTAATTATGACTTCCATGCACATCTATTCTTCAAACATTCTTGCATCATAACTTTTGATCACAAAACCACCATGCAAGTATCTCGCTTTTCTCGTTATTTTCCTCCCATCCGATTGGCGATAAAAAGTGTAAGAGATTTCCCTGTTTTTTGCATCGAATTTTATGGATATTGGTGGATAGGACTTTAAGTGATCTTTACTCAATTGATCACTTTCAAGAGTAGATTTATTCCTCAACGGGCTTTCATCAACATTTGTCCAGCTACACACAGCTAAAAAATGTTTATTCGAATCAACCAAACCCAGATTATCCTTATACATGTAAGCCTTATAACAAGAAAAAGATAACTCATCCATTCTTTTGATCAGTAGGTAACGATGCTGGTCAAGCGAATGGAGCTCATAGAAGTAATCAAAGGTTCTTTCCTGCCTATTGATCACATGCTTGTTTTTCAACACATAATTCCAGTGCTCAAAATTACTGCTGAGGGTGAACAGCTCATACGCTCCGGATTTTTTCAAACTAAAATCTGAATTTAAACTATCCAACACCTTTCTAAAGGTTTTAAAACTGATGATATCATCTTGCTCTAGTGCTTGAATTAATCGTCCCTCAAATTCTTCGCAAAGTGTACTTTTGCACACCGAGTCTTGATTGGCAATCACTGTATTAAGATCAAGAAATGATCGGACAAGCTTTAACTCGCGGTCAGTCTGTCCATAGGACCCCTGTGTTGCTTGAAGCAATAACATTAACAGCACTAATTTAAGCAGTTTCATCTGTCCGAGTTTCTACCCCTTGAGATTGGTAAGACGCGACAGCTCATCAAACTCTGCAGTGATCGTTTCTCCGCCTTTTGTTGCTATGAGCCGGGCTCCCTCTTCCGATATTTTATAACCTTTTTCTTCCAGATACCACTGCAAAGCAATCTTATGGTTCATTTCAAATTGGGAAATTAACTGCGGGAAGACTGACAGTATCCGAAGATGATCATCTTGACGTTGATGGTCTACAAGATCACTTTTGATCGTCACCAGCATTGCCCCCTGTCCATAATCAGCAATATAATAAGCGCTCGCATCAAACATTCCCGAAGCGATCAAACCGATACGGTGCATCTCATCTTTGGAAAAATCGAAGCTGCTGTTGCTGAAAAGATCAATCCCTTGATCTTCACCATATTTTTTTAGTTGAAGAGCTTGCTGCGTAATATGTTCAGAAAGACCAGATTTGGTATTTGCCCATGCCCAAAGCCAAGTTTCGGACGAATGCGAAAAAGTCCCTAAGACCTGGATCGGAAAATCAATGTTTGTCCCAAAACTAATCTCCTCTTTGCTCATATCAATATTCCAATTATTATTACCGATGATCGTGGCAAAATCATACTGCTTATCAAAGGCAATTCCACCGAATCTTTCAATCAGTTCCTGTTCTGTGAGATAGGGTAAGCTATCATCAGGCTTCTCGGCAGACGTGACCTGCCCCACTTTAGCTCCAGGTTCCACTCCTATAGTAACTTGTTCTACTTTAGCTCCTTGTTCTACTGTAGGGCCTTGCTCTACCTTAGCTTCTGCTTCGGTACCCTGTCCTGTTTTGGTACCCTTTCCAAAAAGTTTGTTTAAAAATCCCATAATTGTTTCTCTATTTTTTCAATTCAGCCAGTAATTCAGCCCTTCTATAGCTCTCCCCGTTAATTGTCAGTATGATTTCATCGATCTGTTTTAAATCAGCTATTATTTTAAGCAATTCATTTTTTCTATCTATTTTGATTTTCTTATTGATAAAAAATTCATGAATATAAAGCGTATTCAATTTCGGAATTGTCTTTAGCTCAGCCAGATCTTTCAAATGAAACATATTAGTTAACCTCAATTCACCTAATCGATCCAATTTAGCAAAATCAACTAATTTTTTTGAATTGAGTTCAAACAAAGCAATGCGTTCCAATCCCGAAAAATCATGCAAAAAAGATAAATCAGCCATCTTTGATACCGAGGAAATTTCGAGATTCCGTAATGAAGGTAGATGCGGAATGATTAAATGATCACTTTTAGAAGTAAAACCTTCCAGCCCTAGCGACTCTAGCTCCAGTCCCTCCACAAAATCCAATGTATTTACAGCTCCCCTATTACTTATATACAATTGCTTAAGTGACCTACAATTGGCTAGTGGGGATAAATCCTTAACACTTCCCGCAATTAATAAATTGCGCAAATTCCTGATTTTCTCGATAAATTTTAGTGAAATGCTCGTATAAAAAAACAATTCCAATTTCTCTATCTGGTCGATCGGTTGATCTTTGAGAACATCCAAATCTTTCGCGCTATTGATCTCAATCGCTAATTCCATAGTACCTATTTTTATGCTTAACTCAAATATACTGAATGCAATAACCAACCTAATTATGCATTTACAATCCGTCAAAATCGTTTATAATTCGTGAAATTACTGAATATATCAACTGGCGATCTGTATCATATATTGAAAAAAACAGCACAAATATTAAATGAATAAGATTTTTTTACTCACAATTATTATTTTTACCGAACAGAAAAGTTTGAAAAATGATAACAGTCGCGATAATAGAAGATGAACCCGCTGTCCGTAAGGAAATCAGTTACCTTATACAAGAGGAAACCGACACAGAACTAATTGGTTGGAGCGACAGCGTCAGAACTGCTGTAAAACTAATTGAAGAAAAGAAGCCGGATGTGATCCTAATGGATATTCAACTAAAGGATGGTACAGCTTTCGATCTTCTAAAAAAACTCAATGTTATCCCACAAAACGTCATATTCATCACTGCATATAATCATTTTGCGATAAAAGCGATCAAGTATGGTGCTCTGGACTACTTGTTAAAACCTGTTGACCAAACTGAATTAAAAGAAGCATTAGAACGCTACCGTCGTCGCAGCGATAATAATCCACAATGGATGCAACAGCTAAATATGGCACAGAATGCAATGCACCATGGCGATCTACCGGAAAGTATTGCTTTGACATCCATTCATAATGTGCGTATCGTTGCTGTTCATGACATCGTCTACTGTAAAGGTGATGGCCCATATACTTTTTTCTTTCTGAGTGATGGTTCCAAGGAGCTCATATCCAAACCGCTGAAATATTACGAGGAATTGTTACCCGCCCCATATTTCCTACGGACCCATCAGTCCTATTTGGTAAACCGTAAGTACATAACCGGTGTTAACCGTTCTGAGTATATCGTATTGAAAAACAAAGAAGAAATACCTATTTCATCGCGACGGAAAAACATAATTTTAACCCAGCTTTTCCCAGAGAAATGAGATATCTGTTACGAAGTATTTTCTTTTTGCTGCTTATTTTACATATTGTAGCTTGCGACAAAAGACCGCCTTTTTCTTCCCGAGACCATGATGCTGTTTTAGCACAGATAAAGGAGCTCGAAGACAAAAGGTTGACGCCTACGAACGGCGACTCACTCAAGAGAGCCTGGCGACAGCTTGGTGAAAATCCTGATGTAAAAAATGACACCGTATTCTTTGCAAAAGTTAAATACAATACCGCTAGGCTATATGCCATGCTTCAGCAAGATTCCGCAGGCTTTTTTGTAGAGCAGGCACTTGAATTGATTGAACCTACCACTGGTAATCTAAAGTATAAAGCACTTATCTATAATGGTATTGGCAATATCCGCAGTGCCGAAGCAAAAGAACGCGAAGCTGGGTATTACTACAACAAAGCAGCTGCGATCGTTCTCTCGGACAGCACCGCAGGACTTTCTGCGGAAGCGAAATCGGCTATATTGCTCTCTGCAGCACAAAATAACCTGAGTTCGTTTCAATACAATCTCGCTGAAAAAATGAATCGGGCGGCCCTCCATCTCTCAGATTCGCTTCCAAAGGAGCATATCAATCGTCAACGTGTATTGGTGCAGATGATTTATACACTAAATACGTTGCAGAGGCCTGCCAAAGAAATAGCGCCATACCTCCACAAACTAGAGCAACTCCACCGATTATTTCCAGATAAGTATAATATCAGTTTCTTATACGATTCGAAAATACAGTACTTTGAAACGACACAACAGCAAGATTCCTTGCTACATTACCAACTACTGAAAATAGAAATTGATGAGCGACAGAGCAATATCAAGGAGTCCTCTGTATTGATGAATAATCTACTTGTAAACTACTGTAATGTTGCAGCAATTTATGTGCTATTTAAGAAGCCTGTGCAAGCAGCTCAATATATTGTAAAAGCCAAACAGCTTAGAACACAATTCCCCAAATTAATCTTTCCGCATAATGAAATACTCTTTCAAAAAAGCTTAGCCGAGCTGTACCGTTTACAGGGCAAAAAGGAAGAAGCAATAACCATCCTAAATAATATTGTTCAATTACAGAAAAATGTCTATCATTCGGAAAACACACAAGCAATTGCCGAAATGAATGCATTGTATCAACTACAGGCCAAAGATCAATCCATTCGCACATTGAATGAAAGCATTAAGATCAATAAACTACAATTACAGCAAAATCGTCTGTGGCTGGTAATATCCTCCTTGGGTCTTATCTTATTGATTATTATATTATTCTTTCTATACTATAGTTTCCGTCAGCGACGCCTAAGCCAGGAGAAAGAAAAAGTCCTACTGCAACAGCAATTATTGCGCACACAGATGGAACCACATTTTATTTTTAACACCTTAGCAGCGGTACAGAGTTTTGTGCGATTAGATAAGAAAGAAAGTGCCATCAAATATCTCAATCGCTTTAGTCGTTTGTTGCGGAGCAATCTGGAGTTAAGTCGAGAGAATCTGGTGCCTTTAAATGAAGAGATCGAAACACTGGAAAACTATCTGACCTTACAGCAAATGCGTTTTGAAGATGCTTTTACCTATCACATTACACAGCCAGACGAACAGGATCTTAGTGCCATCATGTTACCTCCGATGTTGATACAGCCTTATGTCGAGAATGCCTTACTGCATGGTATTGACCTCGAAACCTGTAAAGGCAATATCGACATTCATTTCCAATTGGATGGAGATGTTTTATCTGTAGACATCCTTGATAGTGGCAAGTCTGAACCCAATATCCAAGAAACTCCACATCGCTCACTCTCTGGAACAATCAGTCATGAACGCATGCAACTCCTGGGTAAGAAAGCAAGCGTAAAAATCACGAAAAATCCTGTAGGAGGGACATTGGTCAAATTGCAAATACCTATTACATCCTGACTATTTTCTAAAAGACAATGATTTGGTTATTCTTTATATTTCAATTCGGGCTCTTTATACTTGCTACCATTATTGCATTGGATTTGGCCTGTATCGCAATTTTCCTGTTTTACCAAAAAGATAAAACTCGCTTACTTAGGAATACCATTATAAAGTCTCCTTTAGGAGGAAGTCTATTATCATTAAAGACGATGGCCTTTGCTTGTCTTATTATTCCAACGCTATGTCTTCTCTATTTTAGTCTATTAGGTAAGTTTGCCAATATTAACCTGAGTTTTATTCTAGCCTATTACAGCACAGCAATTATTAGTTTTCTATTGCTTGTCCTTTCTTCCAAAATTCATCAAAAGATACAAATAAGCTCTTCTTCTATCGGGAAAATCAAGCTACTATTTATTATTGAAATATGTATACTCATTACCTTGCTATTTTTTGCAACGAAGGTTGATACAATGAGTTTATTGTAACAAACGAGCATATAGACCACATGTCGAATCTGCAAGATTGATATTTGCGAATCGTAAAAACCTATTTACGATTCGTAAATATCACTGTTGTGGCCAGCATTCCTTTCTTAGCTTTGATAAATCAGTAATGGTATTTAAATGAAAAATACATTCTTCAATATCGCATGCATTAGACGAATCATAAGTTTCACTATCCTTATTATTATAACTAGAAATATTATGGCACAAGAAGTCAATCATTACATCGCGGCCGGTAAAGACAGATCCAAAACGATCAGTGGGCAGTACGGTGACCTCAGTGGCATCTGTCTCTTTGAAGACGGCAAATTCATGTTATATGGTTATGCTACCATGGTCTTTGGATCCTATGTCTTTGAAAAAGATTACCTTCTTTTCTATCCAGACCAGTTACCGCAATTTCAGCTATATGCATACCATAACCCCACTTTAGGAGATGACGTATCTGTCAATTTTAGAGGCTTCGAGGAGGGAAAGACTTCTGTACAGTTTGGAGACGACAGCATACAACCAGTTTTCAACGATGGGGCCAATTGCTTCGATTTTCCCTATATCTATGAGCAATCACACCCGATGTCACAATTGAAATTCGCTGTACAAAATGAAGGTTTTGATGCTGGCCCTGCATACCAAACATTCCACTATCAAAATGACAAACACTTCAATGACTTTATCGCAATCTATAATAAACCACAGCGAGCGCGAGCGAATTTCGGCGCCTACCTGTATTTAACTGAAGATAAAAAGCTTTCTATAAGCCTTTCTAATTATGGCGGTAGGAAGGGCTTTTTAAGAGAAAACCAAGTAGACCCAACACAAAAGCGCTGGCTTGAAATACTAGCAATGAAAAAACAGTATGAAAGCGCGGGAAGCATTGAGCTGACGGCAATATTTTCCAATGCGGAGTATAACATTTCTTATCCCGACCTAGCGGAATATAATTTTGACAAAGCAACAAATCAATACATCAGCAAGTCCCCGGAGGATAATGACCAAGAGCGTGATCAGGGTGATCGCTATCTGCGTCAATATACCAAACAACCATTAGTACCCAAGCAAGGTAAGTTTGACAGCAAAACTGCCGCTGCCGCAAGTCTATTTTTTGCTAGCTGTGACAAACCTGACGAATCGTATAATCACATTAAAACAAGAAAAGAAAAAACTAAATGATCAAACAAAGTTTATACCTCATCCTATTGCTATTACTCTCTACGAGTAGTTATGCACAGTTGAATTTGCGAAAAGCGATTTTGCAAAGTGATTTGATTATTTCTATCAATAACCATCGTCAGGACAGCATTTGGGAAAATGACCACACCTTGCAGTCCATACACGCAAATGGATAAAATAGATTCAGGCAATACGTTTATCCTACGCAATAAACTCAAATCTACACCACAGACACTACGACTCAAGAATTATCTGGGTCAGGAAGGCTTCTTCTCCAACGATATTAATCAGCCTTTCTCTTGTCTCGTACCAATGGTTATCGATATAAGCAAACACTATCAAGATATATTTTTCATAAAAAAAGAAAAAGGGCAGTATAAACAAGTATTGATGTTATCAAATGTAGAGGATGCTCTCTTTCAAGCTTATAGAAAGCAGATAACAAGTAGCAGCAATTTTGAAAACATCAAAAATGAAAACGAACGGTTTTCCAAAACCTTGGACTGGTTTATCGAGAATGGTCTACTACCCGATGGCGAATTTATAGCCTATTATAAACAAAAAGGCATCACCACAGACTCTATATTATACACCGAAAAGCAATATCAGACGATCCTACAACAATTTCAACTCGGGCATGAAGATCTATTATCCCTAATCAAAAAGAAGTACCCTGAGGAGGTAAAACAATATTACACTCAAAAAATGAAGGACATTCTACTTATCGAAGGACCTGATTATAATAATTATTATGATTTCGACAAAGCTATTTCTGCTCTTACCGATAGCTTTAACAGCGACACCAGTTCCGCGGATTATATCTTATGCAATGCACTGACATCCGAAAAGTTTGAAAAATATGAAAAAAGAGATATTATGGTACATTTACTAAAAGTCGTAAGTGAGTGGAAATAAGCAATGGTATCAAGTTTGCTTAGCATAATGAATAAAAACAGTGATCGACCATGCGTATCCTGAGACGAGTTATTATATTAGTTATATCGTGTTTCACCCATATCGTTGCCTATGGACAGTATCGTACGGTCCAGCAGATCGTAGATCAAGTGATTCATTCCTATAACAGTAAAGACAGCATCGCTTTTAATGCACTTCTTAACAAAGAACTCGGTCTCTATTTCATAACCACTTTGGGAGTCAATAATCGTTGGACATATACATCAAAAATGTCCTTTAATCACCATACAGATTATTCAATCAACGACCCTTACCAAGACTTTCTGGCGCAGGATCAGATTTCAAACACAAACACAAAAAATATAACCTATAGCAATCGACCTTTTTTCGAGTGTGAAACAATCTATAAAAAAGGCATATTTGTCGCCAATAAAGGTAAATACCACACCTTATCCGAATCTATTAATTTTTATAAAACACACTATTCAGGCATTATCGGTGAAGAAATTACGTCGGATAAAGCGCAAGAACTAGACCATCTCTATAGCAGGGTAAAGCGTATTGAAAACCAGAGTCGACGGATTATTGTCAACAGCGACACAGGTACTTTTATTTTTTATATCACCAAAATTGACGGACAATGGTGGTTAACGATTATAGATTTTGCCAGCGCTGACTGCAGTGTATAATTGTCCGCATCTGAACAAAAACATGTTCGAATACGAACAGTCTCCCTTCGTAACAACAAGCTTCAAGTAGTTAAAAATCAACGCACTAAAATAATGGCAAATCAATTGCAATTCTATTTTAACATGAAATAATCATCTATTTGTAATTGATACCGCTATGTTAAAAAACTATATAAAAACTGCTTGGAGAAGCTTAAAAAATCAACGCTTCTTCTCATTAATAAAAATAGGCGGCTTTGCCTTTAGCATAGCGATCTGTATGCTTATTGTTTTATATGTAAAGCATGAGTTGAGCTATGATAAATTCTACAAAGATGCTAACCTACTTTTCAGGGTGGTAGGGGTGATCAATAAAGACAATACTGTTCTAAAAGGACTATCTCTACCGGCTCCGGCAGGCGCTACTTTAAAAGAAGAATTTCCAGAAATTATTACCTCTGGAAGATTATTAACAAATCCTCTTTTTGGTGCTGGAACCAATCAAATCGCCACAACTGGCAATGCCGAACTATTTTCCGAGGAGGGCTTCTGTTTTGCGGATCAAGCGATCATGGATTTCTTCCCAACCAAGACAATCTTCGGTTCATTAAGCCATGCGCTCGACAATCCAAAGACTATTGTAATCACCAAGCGGAAAGCAGCGAAACTGTTTAACGGAAATCCGATCGGAAAACGCATCTATTTAAATAATGATAAATCAAACGAGTATTCCATTACAGCAGTCATCGATGATATTCCCACAAACTCCAATCTATATGGATTTGATTTCTTTATGACTTTAAGTGGTCATGAACCTTATGAAGGTGAAAAATTAAATTGGCTGGCCTCCAACTATACAACCTATTTTAAAGTCAGAGAAGGAACCGATATACAACAATTAGAAAAGAAAATCACAAAATCTTACATTCAGGATCATTATAAACCCGCCATGATTAAAGCGGGTATGACGGTCAATGAAGAGGTTTGGAATACTGCAAGAATGACCTTACAGCCCTTGGAAAAGATTCATTTATATTCCAATGATGTGCAAACTCATAAGATTGAAAGCCAAAATCGTGGTGATATTCGATTGGTCTATATTTTTGGTGGAATAGCGACATTTATATTGATTATCGCAATGATCAACTTTATCAATCTGTCTACTGCCAATGCTGTTACACGTGCAAAAGAAGTTGGTGTCCGGAAGACAATCGGTTCGGGTCGAAAGGCCCTCATCGTACAATTCATGGCGGAGTCCTTTTTATACAGTGGGATCTCCATCGCATTTGCCTTATTTTTCGCAGTGCTACTACTTCCCTTTTTTAATCAGATTGCCGGTAAATCATTGGTTTTTCCCTGGACAACCTGGTATTTCATCCCCACCCTTGTCGTCTTCGGTCTATTGATAGCTGTTGTATCTGGAATTTATCCCGCAATGTATCTTTCTAAATTTAAACCGATTGCTGTATTAAAAGGAAACGTTAATCTAAAATCTAGCCGCAACTGGTTTCGAAATGGACTTGTTATCTTCCAGTTCACAACATCTATTATCCTGATCATTGGCACCTTGGTCATCAACCAACAAATAAAATATATTTTAAATAGAGACTTAGGTTTCAACAAAGAGCAGGTGCTCATATTAAGAGGAACCGGCACTTTGGATGGAAAGCAAAGGTTACTAAAAAACGAATTAAAGGAATTGTCTAGTGTCGCGTCTGTCTCTATAGGTGATTACCTCCCTGTTACGATGGACGGCGTAAAACGTAACGGAAATTCATTTTGGAACGATGGTAGACAAAATCAAGACGTCGGTGTAAGCGGTCAGAACTGGATTGTTGATGATGATTATATCTCCACCTTTGGTATCAAAATCCTCGAAGGACGTAATTTCAACATGAACATGCCAACAGATTCCGCGGCGATAATAGTCAATCAGAAGATGATAAAAGAGTTGAACATCAAAAATCCGATCGGTGCAAAAATTCGAAATTATGCAACTTATACAATCATTGCTGTGGTCGAAGACTTTATCTTTGGAAACATGCGTAATGAGGATGTTAAACCGCTGGCATTGATTGTTGGCGGTAGTCCGAATATGATGTCCATCAAACTTAAATCGGACAAAATGGAACAAAGTATTCAGGAAATTACAAACGTTTGGAACAAATTCTCTCCAAATCAAAAAATCCAGTACACCTTCTTGGATGAAGGATTCGCCATGTTATATGCAGATGTACAACGGACTCAGGTTATTGTCTCAACCTTTGCAGGTTTAGCGATATTTATTGCCTGTTTGGGATTATTTGGACTTGCCGCATTTGTGACGCAGCAACGGACAAAAGAGATCGGTATCCGGAAGGTTCTTGGAGCCAGTCTACTAGGAATTATAAAATTGCTATCCACTGATTTTATAAAACTTATTTTCATCGCCATTCTAATCGCCTGCCCTATTGGCTGGTGGGCAATGAACACCTGGCTACAGGACTTCAATTACAGAATCAGTATCCAAGTTTGGACATTTATATTTGCAGGAATCACCAGCATGTTGATCGCATTTGGGACCATCTTCTACCATGCGCTAAAAATAGGCCGAATAAATCCGGTCAATAGTTTAAAAGACGAATAAATCCCATTCATACATTTCACCGATA
This sequence comes from Sphingobacterium sp. BIGb0165, assembly GCF_024810095.1. NCBI lineage: Bacteria > Pseudomonadati > Bacteroidota > Sphingobacteriia > Sphingobacteriales > Sphingobacteriaceae > Sphingobacterium > Sphingobacterium sp. BIGb0165. The sequence continues at coordinate 293,757 of NZ_JANUEB010000006.1, forward strand.
CAGTGTATATCATATTGCTGTCGGTGAAATGTTGTTATTACAAAACCTCTCTTAGTAATTTCAATTAAATTACTTAACTTAGCATATAGACCAAACGACTACGTTTTGAACACAATTCTTAAATTTATAGTTGCTTAGTTAGCCTCACAAACCACAGGCTAATCATTCTTTTATTTGGGTAATCCTATCCAAACAGGTTTTCATTTGATTTTATTATTCACCTTATTACTGTAGCAAATATTTCTTTTTTGCTATGCAAGCTATCCATACCCTCGTGTTTTGATAGCGGAAACAGCGTGAATAATATCAAAAAAATTAGCAAAGAATATTAAGCACGACTATAAATAATGCAAAAGGAATATACATGGGCTATCAGTCCAAAGAATACACCACTACTAAAGAAATCATGTAGCCACTGCGATAGTAAACAATTTTATTGCAGTGAAAAATTCAGAATAAATGCACAGAAAAAAAACGTTGATGTATGGTTGATTTATCGATGTGCTAAATGTGACAGCACATACAATTTGACCATATTTTCACGTACTCGACCTACTACAATAGACAGTATATTGTTCAACAAATTTCAAAATAACGATACAGAACTGGCTTGGAAATATGCATTTTCCGAGGAAATGAGAAGAAAAAATAGGGTGGAAGCCGATTTAGCTACAGTAACCTATGCTTTACAATATGACCAGATTTCAAGCGATGAACTGCTGTCTTTGAATGAAAGGATCTTAACATTCGAGGTTGACTATCCCTTTGACTTTCAACTTAGACTATCATCCCTCATTCGTACCTGTCTCAACCTTTCTTCAAGACAGCTCGATCAACTAATCATACAAAAAGCAATTACGGTAGTGGGAAAACACCTGCAGAAAAAGCATAAGTTAAAAGACAAAGATCGCATTGAAATTGATTGTAAACAACTTAAAAGCATACTGTGTAACAAGATCCGTAATATACAGTAACGGATTGATTAATTTGGGGTTCCCCTTAAATTCAATGAATAACAAAAAATAGGGTTTAAATTCATCAAGAACTTAAACCCTATTTTTTCATCAGACTGAGGATCCAAAATATTATTTGGTATCATTTATCAAAATTCACCTTTTTATACGCCCCTTAATCCTGCGAATAATTCAAAAAAAGCAGTCCAAAGAATAAAAGCATCCTCCTACGATTTGAATAGTTGACAATTTAATCTTTCAACTGCATTTTCACCGCCAAGACATGCTTACATACACCGCGTTTTCCCTGATGATTTGTATACCAATTGCAGGTACATCGCGCCTGTTCCCCTTCAATCAAAACGGTATGCAGCACACCCGAACCCTCTACCCGAGCCTCCAATGTCCGTCCCTCCCGTCGTATAATCTGTACGCTATCAGTTTGCAATAATTTTTTCGCATTCTTTAAACGGGGATTAAGCGACAATATACGTTCTGTTTTAAATGGCAACCGTCGATAATAGTGTTTTGCCTCATGCATGTCATACCCCAATAATCCGATGGACGATAATGAGGCAGTTAAGCTATCCATGGTATCAAAGGCGATATCATGCTCTATCGACAGTAGGGTTGGGTTGAATAGTTCATTAGATTTCAGCAGGCTATTAAGTCCGTAAATCCATTCTTGCGGAACCTCCTGCACCATATTCTCCAGCACATTTCCTTCACCTGAAAACCCGCGATAATTATCCGGAGAGAGCGCCAGAGTCATGCGCATTTTTCCAAAATCAACCACCACACAGACACATTCGCCACCTGCAGCCTGATATACACGCATCAGGTCAACATAAGGCAACAATGATTCCAATAAACGCAGACGTTGGATACCACCAATTTGCACTGCATCGGCACTCTTCAATGGTGAAAACAAGAATTTATTCCCCCTTTTGCTCAAATAATAATTCCCTTTGACCGAACCTCGTGGAATACTTTGAAATAACTGGACGACCTGCAATTTCTGTAAGACAAAAACTTCTTCCATTTCGGCAAGATACCACTGTACACTGGTTAATCCTTTGACCCATCTCAAAGGTAGCGTGACCTTTCTTTCTACGACAGTCCCCCCATCACTGTGCAGTGAAACTTCCTTTTCGCCTACTCCCATCACCATTGATTCTGACTTTTTGATGCTATTCAATGCATTTAACATCGGTTCGTTAAAATCAACATTTGTTGTACCAGCAGCCAAAAACTCTCCATCTATCGCCTCTTCCAAAAGATCCAGTCGTGCATACACACCGTTACAGGAGGAAAAACCTTCAAAGCGAAGCTGTTCGGTTCCAGCAGAAACAATTGGATCTCTTAAACTTGGTGGTACAGGGCCAAAACTCGACCGAACCACCTTAGATAACGTCAGTAAACATTTTGAACTCAATAAAGGATCAACCAATTTGCCCCAGAAAAAACAGGGAACTTCATTGACATCTTGCAGCTCCGCCTGATGAGCAAGTACGAGCTGTTGTATTCCATTTCGTTCGGCAAGTATCGATGGTCGTGCAAAGCTTACTTCTAAATCTTTTAATGCCATTTTACAGTTTATTAAATTTTAACACAATGGGTTTTAACGCTGCAACTTTTTCCCATTCCGCGATTTTTTCCTTCAGTTGTTTATCATCTTTTTTGCCCAGACGAAGCGCAAGGTCGTAAGTTTGCTCGATCAGCTTTTTAAAATTAGCTGGCATTTTTGTTTCCCAGCTGACACGTAACAGCAGGCTTTTTAATAGTTGATATAATGCATCGTTGTGAATTGGGCTGATGTCGCGGACTACTTCAAACAAATCCAGAAAACGATTTATAGGTGCGTACGCTTTACCTATTAAATCACCCAGATAATCACCCAGTGTCTGAACATCCAGCTTTCCTTTCTCCACCCATTGCATGACCAACTCCGCCGCCAAAGTACGTGTATTCTTTTCTTTCGTCAATAAGCTACAGGCTATAAACAACTGCGTACTTGGATCAGTAGCGCCATGATAATCCAAGAGGGCCGTCAACAGCGCTGGTATGGTCTTCGAAGTCTCCAATGCATAGGAATTGAAACGACAATTTAACACGAGACTTAGCGGTTCAGCCACCTGGGGAATCAAGCTAAAAAAATAGCGGATATCAGCCTCGCTCACGTAATAAAAATATTCATTTTTCCGGGTGGTATAAACATCCATTGCATACAATAATGGTCTCGGCGTTTCCTGATAAGTAGGCATTGGAATAGCCAATTCCTGACCGATCAAATATTGCTCATTCTGTTTTGTCTTATAATCGTAGCTCGTATTATAATTCGGTTTAATCTGATAGCTGGGACGATAAGGTTCGACCACAAAAGGAAAACTGGCTAAGGCTCCGGTCTCGAATGCAGGAAACTTTCCGTCCGGTTGCCGTGTCCGCGCAGCCGTTGCCCATACGGCCAGCCACTCCTTTTCATCGCCTTCTTTTTTGAATAGACGTTGAAGCCAGTTTTTCCCTTCCCCAACCTTGATATTGTCAGTATATCCCAAGGCGAATGCGAGCAACTCACGTAATTCCTCCGTTTGGATATGCTGTAATTGTGCCTTGTTATCCTCGCCATCTATACGTGGCATCCTACTGATTGCAATAGCCATATCGACAGGATCTATAGCAACCCCTTGTTGCTCATGCGCAATGATCCGATCGATTAAGACCTCGGGTGATACCCAATAAGGCGCATGACTCGGTGTACTGAGCAATGAAACAGCAACCTGTTGCTGTAAGCGACTTTGAAATATAGCCAGTAAATGATCCAAAATCGAAATCGATCTAAATTCACTGTTATAACGGCTCTTATATCGATATATCGTCTTAGGTTGATAAATAATATTCAGCAGCACGTTACCAAATAAACTGGCATAAGAAGCCTCACTGTAACCGTTCTTTAACTGTTTGAGGTAAGGATCCAGTTGTCTCACATAATCCGTTGGAAATTCATCCCGCTTGGTTAACCAGGCATGGATAAGCAATTCCATATCCAAAGGATCCCCTCCCTTGATTATCTTTCCCCAATGAAATAAGATATCACTCCAATTGGCCAGATAAGTGATTGTTTGATCGAGTTGTATATCATTCCCTTTTGGGGCTTCATATTCATACACTTCATTCATTCCCCGCAATGGAGATAATACTTCTGCTTCACTCAACAGAGCCTCTTCCAGCCAAGGCTTTAGTTGACTACTGACATCCCCCATGAGTTGTGTGGCATACATCGTCAACCTCATTTTAATCTCCTCATCCTCTACAGCAGCATATTTAGCAATCAATTTTGCCGCACGTTCCTGTAGCGAAAGATCAGATAACATAAAGATGGGAGTAATCGCAGAACATACAGCCGACGCAAGTTCTTTTTCCTGTTTCAGCCATTTGTCAAATTGGATCAGAAGCGTCTTGATCCCCCCTTTCAGATCATTGCGCATAAAAACAGGTTCCAACCAAGATAAAAGCTCATTGCTGTCCAATTCCGAGCTTCCGATCAGAGGCTTCAGTCGATCAATGGCAAAATTAACGACCGCAGCCTGCTCATGATGTAACAAGGGGAAAAGATGGTTTTGATGTTGCAAAATCACCGCATCATTAATATTCAACTTCGTCAGAAGCTTTCGGAAAAAGCTTTTGAGATTTATATTCCAATCTTTGGTCTGCGTTTCAAAGAGTTGTTGTATAAAAAGATCGGTATCCAATTTTCCTTGTTCCAATAATCTCGGGAAAACATAGTCCCATACCAGCTCCGATTCCTGCGTTTGATAATCATAACGCAAATAGTTGTTTTGCAGATTCGTTTCGTAGGCAAGCAACAAAGGAACATCGCGTGTATAAGCCTTCTCGTCTTCAATCAATCTATCCAAATAGGCTTTCTTCTCCGGTTCATTATAACCTAGATTTGGGGCGTTGCCCAATGAACGTGCGTAGACTTCAGGTTTAAATTCAAAGTAGCCCCACTCTTCCAATAAACGGATGTTGTCATAGGTAATCGCCATCCATTCATTTTTAATCATTTGTTCGGCGGCAAAGTCTGCCAACCAACTTGGTTTTGCCCAATCCAGTACCTTTTTTACCGAGGGGATATTCAGTGAGTTTAAAGGATCTATCAATTCAGTCCAGGTCGTAGTATCACTCAACGAAAAAGTCGCCAATGCACTCAATGCAATCAGTCGTTGTTGCGTCTGATCCGCACGTTGCCCCCAATTGTAATTGGCATGTTTTTTAAATTCCGGTTCTTTGGAAAGATCCGTCCACGATAACCAATATTTCTTTGCTTTTCGTATTTCTTTTTTAATAAACTCGACATTCCCTTTTAAATGTCGGTCAAGAAATGGAATCAGACCATCAATATTTGTCTGACGAATAAGTTCAAGGTATTCATCGGCAATAGCTTGCTTGGATTGGGCAGCTCCTTTTTTCTCTGTGGGAGCGACGATTGCCAAGCCATCATCCGAATAACCTTTTTTTATTTTCTCGGCAATCAATTTCTCAGCATCTTTCAGACAAGTTTCATCTGAATCAAAGGCCTTTGTCTTCGACTGCCCGTCGGTACCGTTTCGTCCGTAAGTTACCGTATGACTATTTTCCTTGGTTTCAATTTGCCAAAATTTATCCGATGATCCGTCAATTAATTTTAAATGTCTAAACATAATGATTCCGATTTATTAAAGCTGACAATCCTGTCACAACACAACTCACGATCAAATGACAAGTTGGTTTTTACGCAACAGGAGACTCACTCAAAGATACATTTTCAATGTATCTACAAGATAACGGAAATCAGTGATTTTTAAAAATTTATAGTCTACCGCAAAAAAATAAAGAAGCCGTCGATCAAGTGAAAGCGAACATTCCAAAAGTTGAATAGTTGATAGGAGCTTGGTGGAGAACGCAAATACCAGATTAAAAAAAAGCCAAACAGAAAAGAGCCCGGCGGAATACCGGGCTCTGCTATAAAAAAAGGTAATTTTGTTTATCCGTCCAATGATTTTGGAATCAATCCATTTTTTGTACTTCGTTTAAAGTATGGATATTTTCGCCGCTTATTTTTGCTGAAGTTTATCCGATAGCATCTTCATATAAAAACCACCTACAACACTACGTGCCTTAAAATTCTCACGTATCCCTGTATTCGCGTCGTAAAAATCATTTAGTGGAACACGAGATTCTGTTTGGATCGCATGGTTGTAAACCGGATGCACCAAAGCTTCGAATTCATCCCGTGTTGGTGCAAATGTAGCAGTCCACAAAATCCAGTCGTTTTTGGTATATGCTTTTCGGCTATCCAATGGAATTCCAAATCTACTTTGTTTGGTCAGGTAATACTTGATCTCCGTGTTATAGACTTTCTGTGGAAACAGATTTAGTCCCAGCACCTTGTCCCAAATCAGATTATATTTTTGGCTCCAGGTATTTTTATCGTCAAATGTCAGCGCGTAATGGTCTCCGGCATCTGCCATTTCCATCCATTTTGGCACCATCTCCTCCGCAATGGCACGATATTTCTTCGCCGTCTCATTTTCGCCGATCGCTTCAGCCATTTGCGCATAACAGGCGATCCCCACAATAGCCTTTACCGATAAGTTTACATTACGGGCGAGATGGCCCGCAAAATCATCTGTACATAATTGCGTTTTAGGGTCGAAACCATCCTTTACAAGATAGTCTACCCAAGTGGTGAGCGTCTTCCAGTGCTTACGTGCATAGTTCCCATCCCCCTGTACTTTTGAAATCGCAGCGGTCAAAATAATCATATTTCCAGACTCTTCGACCGGCATTGGCTCGCCATAAGTCTGTCCATTGGCCAATGGATATGTACCTAGATCATGTGCTGCCCAAGGGTGAGGATATTTGCCACTTTCACTAAAGTAAAAGATACCCGTCAACATGCCTTTCAACAATTCCGGATTATAGATCAGGTATAGAGGTGCCGATGGATAAGTGACATCGACCGTATTAATAAAACCACCACTGTTGTTCTCTTTGGATAACCAGAGCAATTCGTCCTGTGGACTTTTCACCAAGGTGTGCGCAGCAATACTCTGGCGATAAGCCAGTGTTGTTAAATGGGCATATTCCTTTCCGCCAGACTTTAACGCATCTGTGTAAACCTGTTTATCGAAAGCAACACATCTATCCATTACTGAGCGATATTCATTGGCCGCTAAGGTAAGCTGATTTTCAATGGTTTCTTTACCAGAATTATTCCACCAAGGCCGCAGATCTTTTTTGAAATATTGGATAGCATAAATCTCATCATAGCCAAGTTCAACAAAACGTTCGACTTCCTTATTGCCCACCGTCCCAAAAGGAATGATTGTATTCAAAGATAATGCCGTTCCCTTTGTACTTGTTGACTTTGTATTTCCTTTTCTAAAGTCATCCACAGCCGTTGCCATTGGACTTACAAACTGCTGCGACTGATCTTTTTTGGGTGCGGCAACATAAAAATAGCCCCAGTCAATACGCATATCATCGGCTCCTTTTTGCAACATAGGTTGTTCGACTGTTCCTGTTTTCAAAATAGCTAATTTGTCAGTCTCATATTTTTTAGCAACGACCTCCTGTGATGGTTTATAAACCGCAATGTTGGATGCCGCACTTAAAAAGACTTTTACAGCATGTTGTTTTCCATCATTTGCTTTTACCTGATAGGTAATATAAGATACAGGACGAGCCAATAGATTAAGATCATCCATCAATAGCGGCGATGTAAATGTGAGCTTCAGATCGACTTTGCCTGCCTGGAAGTTATATATGGTACGTGTGGCTGTTATCTCCACATCTTTCTGCACGGCAGTTTGTATTTTAGCCCCCCCCTCTTTGAGCCTATCTACTAGGCCAAAGTCAAGAAAACGGCCTCCGGCAGTATTGCGCAAATGAATAGCAATCTGATTTTGACCCGCCTTTAGGTCCGACTTATTTATCGGCAAATACTGGAAGCTGTTTGTCCACCCCGCCTTTTCATAAACCTTTTTCCCATTTAAAAACACCACGACATTATCATCATGGTTCAATTTTAAGAAGAGTTCGTTGATGCCTTGCGGATCGGTCACATTAAAGGCACGACGTACCCAGATATCATCCGATTTCCACAAAGTCTTGACATGTTTTTGATCGTCTCCCAGAGGAGCAGCACCTGATTTCCAGCCACTGGCTTTATAAGAAGAGGACTGCCAATCTCCTTCGGGTTTAGACTCGGTATATTGTACAGTAAAAGACTGATCTTCCGCAGTGGGAAGAATCGTTTTATAATTGGGTTCCTCCTTACCAAGAAAACGATAAATATTGCCGTCGACATTAATCAGTCCCAAGAGCGAATGATCTGCTTCGGTCCAATGTTTGGTGGTTGATGCATTCAACTGATCCGTCATTGACCAGATACTAAAGTTTGGATTGTGGGTAATCAATGGGTAAGCTGGAGCTTTTCTCTGTTGGGCCTGTACATCAAAAAAGCTCGATATACAAGCTAACAAGCAACAAATACTCACTTTTCCGAGTTTGTTCATCTTAAAAATAGGTTTTTTAAAGGGTTTAATCATATATTTTGATAAAATTAGCGACCTAGCTGTTTTCAGGCATAAAAAAGAATCATTAAAAATGCCTAAAGAAAAATATAAGCTTCACAACAAATAACGTTGGAATAACTGACATTCAGCAGCCTCTTCGTATCATTTTATATGCAATTTATATCATATTGCAGCAGGTCCCCCCATAGATTAGCGGATAAAAAAGATAATCGAAAAAAGATTAGAACATCCGATAACTGGGTTCAACAAAAAACATTATTATCTTTGGCTATCCGATCAGGATCAGATTGGTCAGGCTGATAGATTGGAATCAATTTTACCTTGGAGAATATGAGAAGATTTTACATTTTTTTCTTTACAATTATACTGTGTTTTTGTTCAACAATCGTTGGGCTTTATGCACAGGAGAACGATTCAATCAATAAAAAAGAACTTGGTTTAAGCACCTTATTAAATGATATCCGACAACAACAGATCAACGATTCACTCGAACGTCAGAAACTACAGCATGAAATCGCCAGTCTCAAAAGTCAGAATAGTCCCAAGAAAGAAAATCTAAAACAGCAGCTCAATAATTTTGACGAAGAAAACAATCTGCGCAAGCAACAGTTAAAAATCAAAGTTGACTCGATCAAAAAAAACACCAAGCGTTATGCCGTCGCACCATTTAATGACACCCTTTTTTATATCTATAACAAATTGGGTTCATCTCTGGCCAAAGATCGCGCCTACAATGTGGTCAGCAGAATTGAGAATCTCTATGAAGATGATTTTGTAAAAGTAGATTCCTTCAAAATCGAAAACAACGAAATCAGCGCCGATATTGTTTACAAAGATCTGATCATTACTTCCATCACAGAACTTGACGCCCTACTGGAAGGGAAAAACAAAGAAGAGATTGCCACACAATACCTCAAGCGTATCCAACAGGCCATCAGTAAGGAAAGAGCGGACAATAGCATTACCAAAGTGCTGATCCGTACAGGACTTGTCCTCCTTATCCTTGTGGTCTTTTCGATTTTGGTGTATTTTATCAATAGACTAAAAAGATATGGCACGAATCGTCTATTGGCCGAACGTACAGAGCGGATCAAAGATGTTAAAATCAAAAATTATGTGTTCCTTACCTCCGTTCAGAAAACCCGTATTTTCATTAACACAATCAATATTGCACGTTGGGGACTGATTGTATTGATCGCTTTCATCATGCTTCCCATTGTTTTCAGCGTCTTTCCCTTTACGCAAAGCTGGGCCTCCAATCTGATCGGACTTTTTACCAAACCCCTGAAAAAAGCGGTCTTCGCCATTTGGGATTATATTCCAAATCTGATCACCGTTTTTGTCATTCTATTTGTCATGCGTTATGCCGTACGGTTTGTGAAATATATTTTTAACGAGATTGATAAAGGTAAATTGGAGGTCAATGGCTTTCACCGGGAGTTTGCTATGCCTACATTTACCATTGTCCGGTTTCTATTACACGCCTTTACATTGGTACTTGTATTCCCTTATCTTCCGGGCGCCAATTCAGACATCTTCAAAGGGATATCTGTTTTTATCGGAGTACTATTCTCTTTGGGATCATCCTCCGCCATTTCCAATATTATTGCAGGTCTTGTCATTACCTATATGCGCCCTTTCCGGATCGGTGACCGAATCACAATTGCGGATAAGACAGGTGTTGTTATTGAAAAATCACCCTTGGTAACCCGGCTAAGGACAATTAAAAATGAGGAAATCACCATTCCAAATTCATCCATCCTATCAGGCAATACTGTTAACTATTCTACCTTTTCAGAAGAAGGAATATGTTTTCAGGTTGAACTCACAGTGGGCTATGAAGAACCTTGGCAACGTATACACGAATTGCTCTTAAATATTCCCACACGTATAGCACGTGTCAATCAACTTCCGGCACCATTTGTATTACAAAAAAAACTAGACGATTTTTATGTCCTCTACGAGCTGAATGTTTATATTTCCAAATCTGGGGAAATTGAGCTGGCCAAATCCGAGATTTATCAACATATTCTCAATGACTTCCTAGCTGCAGGTATTGAAATGAATGGCCCGCACCTATTTGCAAAATTGGATCATGTACCACAATACCAGCCTAAAAACACAGATAAATAGTATTAAGGTCTGTGATCTATTTCTGGATCAGTTTTGTTGGCATGTAGCATCATTTTGGCTAGATTTCCCAACTGTACCAGTGCAAAACGTAGTTCATCCGTCCAGGGTAGTCCTAAGCAGAGGCGCATACAATTTTGAAATTGATTTTGCAGGGTGAACATTCTCCCCGGAGCAATACTCATTTTCTTTTTTAATCCGTAGTTGTAAAGCTTTGTCGTGTCTATGCTTTTTGGCAACTCGACCCAAAGTGCTAACCCTCCTTGGGGTCTACTGATCCGCGTCCCTTCTGGAAAAGATTCCGCGATCACATTGGCAAACCGTTGATAGTTTTCCTGCAATGTTTTCCGAAGATCATAGAGATGATGATCATATCTTCCGGTCATTAAGAAATTACCCACTGCCTCGTGAATTAATGTTGTGGACGACAAGGCATGGATTAATTTCAAGCGGAGAATCTGATCCTTGTATTTCCCTGCAGCGACCCAGCCCACCCGGTAACCGGGGGCCAATGTTTTTGATACCGAGCCACACCATAACACATTGCCCTCTTCGTCAAAGGTTTTACAACATTTGGGTCGTTCACTCCCAAAATAGATATCGCCATAAGTATCATCCTCAATCAGTGGAACAGCGTGCTTAGCAAGTAACGTGACCACTTCCATTTTATTTTTATCGGGCATACAATAGCCTAATGGGGTATTGAAATTGGGCACAAGTAGACAAACATTGATCTCGGGCAATAAGCGTTCAAGCGAATGGATATCAATCCCCGACATTGGATCGCAGGTCAATTCAATAACCTTTAATCCCAAACTCAGAACCAATTGCAAAATACCGGGGTAGCAGGGACTCTCCAATGCAATGGTATCTTCCGGCTTGGTCAATGCCATCAGACAGAGTGACAAAGCATGCATACAACCATTTGTTGTGATGACATCATCCGCTGTCAATCGACCATCCCAGCCCAGGGAACGGGCCGCTACCATCCTACGCAATTTCAGATTCCCCTGTAAAGGTTCATATTCAGCGCCGCCGGCATCTAATTCCCGGGTTGCAAGTACGATTTCCTTTTTTAATTTAGCCAAAGGCAGTAAATCCCCTGAGGGAACACCGATGGAAAACAAGGTTAGGTCTTTACGGCCCATATTCGCGTAGACGCTACTGATCAGCTCATTGGGCTCAACGCTATCCGCTATCAGCTGTATTTGACCTGTTTCCGGAAGTTGTAACTTATGCTGATTCAATGCGTTAACAAAATATCCCGACTGCGGTATCGAATAAATTAGTGATTGCGCTTCCAACGCGAGGAATACCCGCTTAGCTGTATTCATACTGATACCATGTTCTTTACTCAACACGCGCACCGATGGTAACCGTTCATTGGGTCTGAGAACACCATTTTTTATTTTACTCGCTATATTTTGAGCCAAAACACTGTATAGAAAGTCTTTTCCCATATTGTAAATATAACTGTATCCATCAATTAAACAAAAACTGTAACTGTACTCAATCTTAACTATTCGCGAGATTTGTATCAAAATTTAGATAATCTAACAATGAGCATCAATACAGAAGCAACGGAATCATCAAATGGCTGGCTAAACGGTTTACTTGGCGTCATTATATTTAGTGGATCATTGCCTGCAACACGGATAGCAGTCCTAGATTTAGATCCATTCTTTGTGACCGTAGCCCGCGCTACTATCGCAGGTATACTCGCCCTTATCGTATTATTGATCAACAAGGAAAAATTCCCTCAAAAAACACAGTTTTTATCCCTAGGTATTGTGGCGTTGGGCGTAGTCATTGGTTTTCCCTTATTGAGTGCCTTGGCCCTACGTTATGTGACTTCCGCGCATTCCATTGTCTTTGTAGGTATACTTCCCGTATCAACTGCTGTTTTTGGTATCATTCGTGGCGGCGAGCGCCCTCGTCCGGTATTTTGGATCTTTTCGATATTGGGCAGTCTTTTGGTTGTTGGATATGCCCTTAAGCAAGGTATATCTTCCTCTCCTATTGGCGATATACTCATGCTATTATCTGTAATCCTTTGTGGACTGGGCTATGCCGAAGGGGGCAAGCTTTCAAAGACATTGGGGGGCTGGCAGGTAATTTCCTGGGCATTGGTATTTTCATTACCAGTGGCTCTGCCCTTGACTTATATTTTTCTTCCAACCACGGTAACCCATGTAAGCATCGGAGCCTGGACAAGTCTTGCTTACGTTTCCCTCTTTAGCATGTTTATCGGTTTTATCTTTTGGTATAAAGGATTAGCTCAAGGCGGTATAGCCTCTATTGGACAGCTACAGCTCCTTCAACCCTTCTTTGGTCTAATCTTAGCTGCTAGCCTACTTCACGAAGAAGTGAATATCGGGATGTTATTCGTTACCATTGGTGTCATACTCTGTGTGGGTGGCGCTAAAAAATTTGCCAAATAAAAAGACATGAAGCGCAACAGACCTTGTCAGCTGACAATTATAAAACCAACACATACATCAGTTCAGCTGCGACAGTACCATCCGGCCATTCAACGTCACGGGAATGCGTATAGGTAAAATTAAGCGCTTGATTTGCTGCCTTTGACGATTCATTCCCCGCGCGATGCGATACGGTGATTTGCGCACATCCTTTTTCGCGGGCCCATGCAATACGTGCCTGATAAAATAATCTTGACAGTCCTTTTCCGCGATGAGGTTCACGAACAAAAGAAGCAATCAGAATAGCATTTGAAGCGTCATCACGGTCCACGACCACGCCCGTTAATCCAATGATATCCTCTTGATCATATAGTCCAAACATCGCACAATTTTGATTCTCAAGTAGTGCCACCCAATCCCGCTGGCTGTAAGCCCCCTCTCGTTGATAATTACTTCCAAATACCCCGGGATCTGTATGTAACGCTTCCAGCCTAACCTTCTTGTAATCTTCCCATTGTGCTGGAGCCAAGCGCTGCAATACGTAATTTTCTTTCTTCATTTCTTCTTTTACTATCACCAAAGGTAAATATAACCAACAATCTCGATTAAACTCATGAAAATTGTCACTGGACTATCCGCTTTATTGAATTTGGACCATTTATTCCCATCACTTTAGCCCTATTTTTGATATGATCAAAAAAATACGCTTTGTATGTACGTACCCAAACATTTTCAATTTAAAGACTATACCGAACAGATCGCATTTATGAAACAATATAGTTTTGCAACGATTGTATCCATAAAAGACAATATCCCTATAGCAACACAACTTCCCTTTCAGATCAAGGAACATGCAGATAAGCTATTTTTAAGTTCGCATTTTGCTGTTGCAAATGAGCAAGCCAACTCTATCGTAGAAAACACTTCGCTGGTTATTTTTTCAGAACCACATGCCTACATATCCCCTATGCATTATGACAAAGAGGAAAGCGTCCCAACCTGGGACTATATCGCTGTACATGCCTACGGAACAGCACGGATTATAAATAATGAGGACGAAAAAACAGAAGTGCTTGAACAGATGATCAAGACCTATGACAGTGCTTATTTAAACCAATGGCGAGGGCTTTCGGATCGTTTTAAAAAGGGCATGATGCGCGGCATCGTCGCCTTCGAATTGGAAGTAACGGATCTACAGGGACAAAAAAAGATCAGTCAGAACAAAACTGCTATCGAAAGGGAACGTATTGCGACATATTTAGAACAAGGAGACAATCCGATCGAAAAGAACATCGCTAAATCTATCAGAAATTTACAGTCTTAATTTATTACACACGGTCACATGGACAAAAATTCAATAAACATAAAAATCCTCAAAGTGAAAATGACCGATATTGATCTATTGCAAAGTATAAGTCAGCAGACCTTCATCGAGGCATTTTCCGAAACCAATACAGCAGAAAATATGACGAAATACATGGCGGAAAAATTCTCGAATGAAACATTATTGGCTGAATTGAGCAATCAAGGGTCGGAGTTTTATTTTGCCCAACTAGATAATAAGATCATTGGCTATCTCAAAATAAACAGTCAACAAGCGCAAACTGAATTACAGCATGAGCATGCACTAGAAATAGAACGCATCTATGTATTACAAGAATTTCAAGGGAGAAAAGCAGGACAATTCCTCTATGAAAAGGCATTGGATACCGCTAAATTAAAAAACGTAGACTTTATTTGGTTGGGTGTATGGGAGAAAAATCCCCGTGCGATTAGTTTCTATAATAAAAATGGTTTTGTCGCTTTTGATAAACATATTTTTAGATTAGGAGATGATGAGCAAACTGATATTTTGATGAAAAAAAGTGTCATTAACAATTAATTTCAAACTATGAATGCGACTATCAGTAACAATATAAAAACGATACTCCAGCGTATCGAAAAGGCATGTCAGAGTAGTGGTCGAGATCCACAAGAAGTAACATTATTGCTCGCAACAAAAACTGTAACAGCGGATCGAATTAAAATCGCCTTACAAGCTGGACAGACCTTGATTGCCGAAAACAAAGTGCAGGAACTAAAGGAGAAATACGAAGACCTGAAGGGAATTGCACATCACAATCATTTTATTGGACACTTACAGACCAATAAAATCAAAGAAATCCTCAAATATAATGTCTCCTGTGTGCATTCTGTAGACCGCTTCGATTTAGCCCAAAAACTCCACCAGCGACTCACAGCCGAAAATAAAACCATAGATATACTCATTCAGGTCAATACATCTTACGAAGAAAGTAAATATGGCGCTGACCCAGATCAGGTCATTGACCTCGTCAGGCAGATCGCCCCTCTGAACAGCTTACACATAAAAGGATTGATGACGATTGGCCTCCTAAGTGCCGAAGCTGAACAAGTCCGTAGGTGTTTCCAGTTGCTCAAACAGATTCAACAACAAATCATTATGCTCGATATTCCGAATGTATCGATGCAAGAATTATCCATGGGAATGAGTGGGGATCTGGAAATAGCGATTGCCGAAGGCGCTACTATTGTACGGGTAGGTACAGCGATATTCGGACAGCGAAATACCCCCGATAGTTATTATTGGAACGAGAATTTGATTTAAAAATAGAGCTTATGAATGTACATTTTATACAGCATGAAGATTTTGAAGCTCCAGGAGCCTATTTGCAATGGGCATTAGCACGACACCATAAAACGAGTTTCTCCAAGGTATATCAATATGAAGCGCTACCACAAGACGGCACGATGATAGACTTATTAGTTATTATGGGTGGTCCTCAAAGTCCAGATTCCTCTCAACAGGAATATCCTTATTATGATGCGCACGCTGAAATTGCCTTAATCAGGCAATGTATACATGCTGGAAAAGCCGTTGTTGGGGTTTGTCTAGGATCACAATTGATCGGTGAAGCCCTAGGGGCAACCTACGAACCGAGTCCGGAAAAAGAAATAGGCGTTTTTGAGATCCAACTTACTCAAGATGGTTTAGCGGATCCGAAAGTTAGGCATTTTGATGAATTTCTACCTGTCGGTCACTGGCATAATGATATGCCGGGGCTCAGTCCAGCCAGTCAAGTTCTTGCGGTCAGTGTAGGTTGTCCACGACAGATCGTAAGGTACACCGACCTGGTTTATGGCTTTCAGTGCCATATGGAACTCAATGCGGAAGTTGTCGAATTGCTGATTCAGGCAGAGAAAGATCTTTTACACAAAAGCAAACTACATAAATTTGTGCAGACTCCAGATCAAATCCGCAGTTACGACTACACCGAGATGAACAATAAGCTATTTCAGTTTCTCGATCAGCTGGGAATTGCCTATCAACATACAAAAAACAATTTTTAGAACGGATCGAAGCAATCCAAATCCGGTTCCTCAGCCATAGATAGCAATCCAACATTACAGTGCATGTACAACGGATTTGAAAATGACCGACGGCAAATCATCTGTAGTAGATTTAGCAGATTTTAGGAACGAGGTATGAAAAAAAACTGTAGATTTAGTTATCAAACAAAACGTCGATGGATTTTACACTTAAGCATTTTTTTAGATCAGCCACGCTATTAATCTTCGGTCTACTGTTATTTTCATGTTCGGTCAAAAAGAACGATGAAAATCTAATTTGGTATGAAAACCAGGTTATTGAGCAGGCAGTGCCCGAACAAGATTCGGTTTACAGGATACAGATTGGTATGATGGCTTCTTCTTTTTGGCTGGATAACAAAGGTAACGAGCGGAAAGATCAGTTATCTCTTTTACAAGAGAGTCTGAAGCAAAGGAATCCCCTTACTATTGGCGTTGAAAAAGGAACCAATAAAATCATTCGTGTTACTAAATAGCAATAAACGATTAGCACTCCGTAACGCTAACACGAATGATTTCAACAGTTTTTAATATAAAAACGTGTCTGATTCCAGTTTAAATTTTAAATTTTGTCCTCCCTATCAAAATGGAATCAAGCTATTTTTTCCATTAAGTAAATCTGAGGTGTCTCTTGCAGCTTCTCCTCAACCATTCGCCCAAATGCGAGGATATAAGGTTGCTGATTATGTGCATCAAGTCCGGCTTGGCTTTCCCAGATTTCATAAAAGATAAACTGATTCTCATCTTCAGCCAGCTGATGCAGATCATACTGTATACAAGCAGCTTCCTTTCGGCTCTCTTCGACCATATGCTGCAATGTATGCATAACCTCGATTCGAAATACCGGATTCGCCTTTAAAATAGCCGTTATATAGATCTTCATGATAACTGAGTTTCAAAATAAAATACCTCTTCCAAATATGCTTTATATTCCTTTTCGTAGTTATCCACACGCTCCTGTGTTGCGCCTTTCTCCATATCATGGAAATGAAAACTTCCAATACTTTCCAATCCAGCAAATTGATTCATCTTATGAAAGCCAAACAGAACACCTTCATCAACAGAATGCTGATCAAAAAACTCACCTTCCATCGTAAATGCCGTATCTGGCGCGTTCCAACTTGAGGTTACAAAATATTTTTTCCCATGCATCAATCCACCGGTACCGTAATTGATTGCCGGATTCTTACGCGAACGGCCATCACTCTGGTAGATTCCATTATTGTGTCCAGCTGTAAATACTTCATCTATATAAAGTTTTAGACGGTTAGGCACCTGAAACCACCATACAGGGAAGTGATAAACAATGATATCCGCCCATTTAAAATTTTCAGCTTCCACCATCGCGTCAAACGCATCATTTACATTGGTCACACGGGTTTCAAATCCATTCTTAACCAAAGTTTGCTCCGTCCAATTTGTAATTGTGGTATTAAAAGAACCACCTGAGTGTGCGAACTCCTGTCCGCCATTGATAATAAATATATTCATCTCTATTATTTTTATTATTGATAATACAAATTTCTATTATTTTCATAGATCATACAAATAATTTAAATTGTACATTTGTATCATTAAAATAATAGATATGAAATGGAACTTAGAATGGCTTCGTACTTTTAAGGCGATTTATGAGACCGGCACATTGTCAGCGGCCGCACAGGAATTGTTTATTTCGCAACCTGGCGTGAGTCTACATCTCAACTCCTTGGAAGCCTTTACAGGGCACAAACTATTCGATCGGTCAGCACGTCGGATGGTACCGACAGAGAAAGGAAAAATTTTATATAATTATATTATTGATCCGCTTAAAAAGCTAGAAATAGGCGAACAACATTTTCACAATCGAGCTCTGGATGAACGTATTACCATCAGCGTTGGTATGTGTTTTGAAACCTTTCAATACACTCTTGAGGAGCATATTGCCCAGCTTCCCTTTAACCTCATTATTAAATTCGGCGAATACCCACAGATGCAACAGGATCTGGACAATGGATTACTCGACCTCATTATTACACCGCAAAAAGGTAATCAGCAGAATTTAGTGTATCAGCCCTTTTCAAAAGAGCGTATCGTGCTGATCGCAGGTTGCCAAACAGATACAACCGAATTGGAAGCTTTATTGCAGGACAATAAGATCAAAGAAGCTTCCGAGCTATTAAAAAAACAGCTCTGGTACAGCACTGCCGCAGATATGGATCACCTCAGGAATTTCTGGTCAACACATTTTGGCGAACATCCCGATTTCAGCCCCAATTACATTGTACCCAATATCAGTTCCATTATACGTTGTCTCAGCAATAACAAAGGCTTTTCTATTGTTCCTGATTTTTTATGTGCAGAAGCTATTGCTTCCGGCAAAATTAAACTGGTCTGGGAAGGTCAATCTCCGGTTGAGAATACACTTTATTTTGGTACACGCAAGAAAACAATGTATCAAGAGGAAATCAGCAAATTGGAAACATTGCTACAGGAAAAATGGTAGATTTCCCTTATTGATTCAGCATCTTACTTAAGAATTCGGGGGTCACGCCAATATAGGCGGCCACCTGCTTTTGCGGAAGACAGGCAATTAAGCTAGGATAGCGTGTGCAAAATCGTTCATAACGCTCCTTTGCGGTCAAACGGAGATTTTCCATGGCACGGCTCTGGTAATATACCAAGGCGTTTTCTGCCAACACCCTGAAATAGATATTCAATTTTGGGATCTCCGTATACAATCTATTGAGATCCGTTTTTGCGATCATGGCAATTTCAGAATCAAATACAGCATCAATGGCAAGATATCCCGGTTTACCCGTGACAATACTATACATATCCCCTATCCACCAACCTTCGGGTGCAAACTGCTGAATATATTGATACCCATTTTCATCTACACAATAACTGCGCAGACAACCCGAAACGACAAATAGCGCATAACGGCTCACATCCCCTTCCAACAATAAAAACTGTTTTTTCTTGACCTTTTTCAATTTGACAAAGGAA
Source organism: Sphingobacterium sp. BIGb0165 (assembly GCF_024810095.1). Lineage (NCBI taxonomy): Bacteria > Pseudomonadati > Bacteroidota > Sphingobacteriia > Sphingobacteriales > Sphingobacteriaceae > Sphingobacterium > Sphingobacterium sp. BIGb0165. Next base: position 313,215 of record NZ_JANUEB010000006.1, read on the forward strand.
AAGAAAAGATCCATTTCCTCCTTAGTAAGATCAATCTGTTTCAGGATGCTCTCCGCTAATATATGTTGATCCATGCGACAATACGAATTGATATTTAACAAATATAGTTTATCCCTAACCCCGAACCAAAGTTTCTATCAATTGTTTATTGTTTGCAGAAAGTCACCTACATGACCTTCTGCAAGTCAAATACAGTTAAATATTGACCGATGGTCGTCCTGATGCGATGACATGTGCTTCCTTCATCACTTCGGAATAGGTCGGATGGGCGTAAGAAATCCTGGCCATACTATCGGCCGTAATTTCATATTCCAGCCCTACGACTGCCTGTGCGATAAGATCTGCAGCCCTTGCTCCCAGCACATGTACACCCAGCAGTTCACCATAGACTGGATCCGCCAAAACTTTCACAAAGCCCTGCGTGTCCATTCCCGCACGTGCACGGGCATTGGCAGAAAATGGAAAGTTCCCAACAGTATATTTCATTCCCTTCGCCTTGAGTTCCTCTTCGCTGAAACCGACAGATGCGACTTCAGGCCAGGAATAAACAACAGCAGGTATTCGATCATAATGTATATGCGGTTTTTGACCATTGATCTGTTCGACAACAAATAGTGCTTCCTCCTCCGCTTTATGGGCCAACATCGCCCCACCGATCACATCTCCGATAGCATAAATATTGGGGGCAGCGGTCTGCAACTGATTATTGACCACAATTGTTCCCCTATCATCCAACTGAACATCCGTATTTTCCAGCCCCAATCCTTCGGTATAAGCTTTGCGACCTACAGCCACCAACACATAGTCAGCCGTTATTTCCTGCTCCTGCCCAGAACAATCTTTGAACGAGACCTGCGCGCTATCGCCCAAATTTTCTGCTTTATAAACAGCCTGTTGAAGCAGTATGCGGATACCTTCCTTTGACAGGATTTTTTTGAGCCCATCCCCCAGTTCATGATCCATATTTGCCAGAAGATGATCCGCATATTCGATGATCGTAACTTCAACGCCCAATCGATTGAATATCGAGGCCATTTCCACGCCAATCACACCACCACCAATTATAACCATGTTTTTTGGCTGCGCCTTTAGGGATAAAGCCTCCGTTGACGTGATAATTCTTTCCTTATCAATCACTAGCCCAGGAATAGTAGCCGGTTTCGACCCTGTGGCGATAATGATCTTATCGCCCTGAATAAGCTCGGTCACATTGTCTTTCTTTACAATGCTTAATGTCGAATTATCCACAAAGGAGGCTGTACCCTGAATCACCGTTATCTTATTTTTCCGCATAAGAAAATTAAGCCCCTGTGTATTCTGTAGTACCACCTGATCCTTACGCGCATACAGCCGTCTAAAGTCTACAGACAAGCCATCCGTCGTAATTCCATGTGCCGCAAAATGATGTACAGCATCATGATAATGATGGGTACTGTCTAAAATAGCCTTTGTCGGAATACAACCAACATTGGTACATGTTCCACCTAATGTATTGTATTTTTCGACCAATACCGTTTTATACCCCAATTGGGCAGCACGAATCGCGGCAACATATCCGCCGGGCCCAGAGCCAATAATGACTAGATCATATTGTTCCATATCTCAAATTATTTTTGTACCTAATTCCTATTTATCACGCTAACACCTGCCTTTTGAGCTGCCTATATTTGCTATTAAAAAATAATACCATTTGGTATATAAATAATCAAAAAAAGCCTACACAAGCCTAATTAAAACAATTAAAAATTTAAAAACGAATAACATGATGCAAATATATAAAATAAAATACCATTAAGTATATTTTATTATTAACCAAAAAAAGAAAAGCATGACCACTATATAAACGAATTGGCAGTTCCGACACCTCTCCATAGACAATTGGAGTTTATGACATAAAATGCCGCTGATATTTTATAACTTCACAAGGAATAAGCAATAAAAACATCATTTGTCAATGAAAGAACATCAATATAAAGCGACCGTTGAATGGACGGGCAATTTAGGGAGTGGTACAGATCATTATAAAAACTATGAACGAAGCCACCAGATCAGCATAAAGGACAAAGTGATTATCCAAGGGTCTTCTGATCCGGCATTTCGTGGAGATCCCAATAAGCACAATCCCGAAGATCTTTTACTTGCGTCCTTATCCTCCTGCCACATGCTATGGTATCTTCATTTCTGTTCGGTCAACAATATTATCGTGGAATCGTATATTGATCATGCCACAGGAACAATGATGGAGGAAGAAAGTGGCAAGGGCTTTTTTAAAGAGGTCATACTTAGCCCCTCAATCCGTGTACAGCGACCTGAAATGATCGACAAAGCAATAGCACTTCACAAAAAAGCCAATGAATATTGTTTTATTGCAAATTCAGTGAATTTTCCGGTGCTCCATCAACCCCATGTAAGTGCTTAAGGATGATTTTACCTGTTCCCCAAGCGTTCCTGTAATTCTCTTCTGAAAGTGATCCCAACGGGGAGACTCATATTATTGATCTGCACCATACCATGTTCATATTTGCTGACCTTGTTGATAGAGGCAATATACGATTTATGGATGCGGACAAATTTGGACGCAGGTACCTGCGTTAAGATCTGTTGGGTGGTACTGGCAGTCAGGTAAGTCTGCGCCGGTGTCACGATTTTTACGTAGTTACCAAAACTCTGAATAAAATCGATCTGAGAAAGCTTCACCTCAATCAATCGTCCATCCATACGGATACTTATTGTTTTTGGCTCCTCCTCCTGTGGTATTGTACTCTGGTTAAAAGATAGAAAGCGCTGTACAGCTTTAATAAAACGAGGAAAAGATATTGGTTTCAACAAATAGTCCACCACCCCATAGTCGTAGCTTTCCAATGCGTACTCCGAATAGGCTGTTGTCAAGATCGTTTTGGGTGGATTGTCCAACATTTTCAAGAATTCCATTCCGGTAATTTCGGGCATGTCAATATCCAGAAAGATCAGATCAACCCGGTTATTGCGCAGATATTCCAGTGCTTCAAAGGCATTATAGCATTGAGCGACCAATTCCAGATCAGCGCTTCTTTCAATATAATTTACCAATACATAATGTGCAGCTGGTTCATCGTCAACCACAATACAGCGATTTTTCTCCATGGCTAAAGATTTATAACTAAAGACACCTCAAACTCCTCTTTACTTGCATTTGTATTTAACTGATAGCGGTTGGGATAGAGCAATTTTAATCGCGCTATCGTATTTTCCAAACCTATTTTTGCCGAAAATACATTCCGTTTTTTCACAGGAACTGAATTTCGTACATGCAAATATAAGTTCCCTTTTTCAATCCTGATCGAAATTGCTACGTAACAATCTTCTATACTACAGGTACCATGTTTAAAGGCATTCTCTACAAATGTGATCAATAGCATCGGCGCGATCTGGTACTTGACTCCTTCTTCCCGCTGATAATCAAAGTCAATCTTGGTTCGATAGCCCAACCGTTCACGTTCCAATTCGATATAACTCGAAATAAAATCAATCTCATCATCCATTGAAACAAATTCCTTGTCGCTACTTTCCATCTGATAACGCAGCAGTTGTGACACTTTGATAATCAATTCAGAGGTACGTTCCGGAAATTTAAGGCTGATGCCATAAATGGTATTTAAGGTATTGAACAAAAAATGGGGGTTCAGCTGTTTTTTTAAATTAGACAATTGTGTCTGATTAGAGAGCAGTTCCCGTCGCGTTTTCAATCGTTGAAAACGATAGAATTCAATAAATTGGATACTTCCCAAAATACAGATCAACGAGCCCAATAATACACCGACCTGATAATGGAATGTTTTCTGCGCGAGGCTTTTATACAAAAAACAGTTTTTATAAATAAAGTTTTCCGTTATTTCTTTTAGCACCAAAGCAAACACCAGCAATATTGCGATCGACGATAGCGCATACAATGTGGCTTTATTCTTTTTAAGCAGAAGAGGCAGCAGAAAAAAACGGTTCACCTGCGCATGGATATATAAGATCAAAAAATAGATCACCCCCATCAAGAAGCCTTTCCAGCTCAAAATCAGAATCCAGTCATTCAGCGTAAAGAGGATAAACGAGAAAACCAGCAACATGGTTTCCTGTATGATCTTATTTTCCAGAACCTTTCTCATACTCCCTTATTTTGTTAAAAATCTGTTACAAAGTAAAAGTATTAAGTTTACAACCACCGAAAAATAAATGACGAATTACATTGGTCACTTTTAAACGTCATAGATCATTTTAAACGGACTATACAACAAGGTCCAGCCTTATCTTCGTTTCCATAAAATGATATATAACCTATGCTGAAATTGAATTTAGTGTTGTCATTGGCTGTATCACTTGCGACCTCAACCTCATTTGCACAAAAGCTTACCATCCGTGATGCCGTAGACCAAGGTCTTGCAAATTATGGAATTATTAAGGCAAAGGCGTATTATGTCCAGTCAGCACTACAGACCAACGAACAGGTAAAACGCGACTTCTGGCCTAATTTGACCGTTGTAGCGCAACAAGATTATGGAACCATCAATGGACAGAATGGCCCATTATATGGATTTGGTGGGCTCGGTGTTGCTTCTTCGGGTGCGGCGCTTCCGGAGCAAAATTGGAATTCCGCTTTTGGAGCGCTTTATCTTGCCAACATCAATTGGGATATCTACACCTTTGGCCGCAGAAAAGAGCGCATCGAATTGAGTAAAGCGGACAGCAAACGATTGGAAATTGATCTTCAACAAGAACAATTCCAACATAAGATCAAGATTGCCGCAGCCTATCTGAATCTTCTGGCGAGCCAACGTCTTCAAAAAAATCAACAGAAAAACCTTGACCGCGCTCTGGTTTTCTTTAACATCGCGGCCACCAAAGCCAAGAACGGGATTTTGCCCGGTGTCGATTCAACCTTGGCTTCGGCAGAAGTATCCCGCGCGAAGATCAGTTTGAATCAGGCCGGAGAGAATGTGAAGGAGCAAAACAACAAATTAACGGTACTGATGGGGATCAACGCAACAGATCTTCAGATTGACACTGCGCTGGTAACAAAAACACCCTCCCAGCTACTGACGACCGACCCAACGTTGGTGGACAACAACCCCGTGCTTCAATATTACAAAAGCCGGATTGAAGTTGGTGAACAACAACTGCGACTGTCAAACAAGGAATACCTGCCCACCTTATCGGCCTTCGGTGTTTTCCAGGCAAGAGGTTCTGGCTTCAAAAGCGATTACACGACAGACCTCCATGCCTTTACAAGAAACTACTGGGATGGTATCCGCCCCAACCGACAAAACTATCTTTTGGGCTTGGGGATCAATTGGAATTTAACCTCAATCGCCCGAATCAACAAAAAAATCAGCGCACAACGGTATACCAACGATGCTTTACGGGAGGAATATCAAACCACCGCAGCACAATTTGTTGCACAGCTGGATGCCGCCGACGTTAAGATCAGATTAGCACAACAGAGCGATATCGAAGCCCCTCGACAGGTATCAGCGGCCCAACAGGCCTACAATCAAAAGATGGCTATGTACAAAAACGGTCTGGCAACACTTGTGGATGTCACCCAAACCCTATATACACTTAATCGAGCCGAAACAGATCGCGAAATCGTCCATATCAACCTGTGGCAATCACTTTTGCTGAAAGCCGCAGCAGCAGGGGATTTCGATATTTTCAACAAAGAACTATAAATAACACCGCATGAATTTAATACGTTTTGCCTTACGTAAGCCGATCTCCATCCTTGTGTTGGTCATGGGACTTATTGTATTTGGAATAGGCGCAGTACGCACGATCAAGGTAGACATTTTACCCAAAATGAACCTTCCTGTTATTTATATTGCGCACCCCTTTGGAGGTTATTCTCCAGATCAGATGGAGTCTTATTTTGCTAAAAACTACGTCAATATCCTGCTTTTTGCCAACGGAGTCAAATCCATTGAGACCAAAAACATCCAGGGGCTGACCTTAATGAAGATCTCCTACTACGAAGACACCAACATGGCTCAGGCTGCAGCCGAATTGAGCGCATTGGCCAATCGTATCCAGGCCTCCTTTCCCCCGGGATCACAACCACCCTTTATTATCCGGTTTGACGCGTCATCACTCCCTGTAGGGCAGCTGGTACTCAGCAGTGACAAACGTTCTAACAACGAACTACAGGATCTAGCCAACGTCTATGTACGGGCTTCTTTTACCTCCATACCGGGATTACTTTCCCCGCCACCTTTTGGAGGTAGCCCACGTACAATCGAAGTCAATGTTGATCCCGATCTGATGCGCAGTCACAATATGACCCCTGATCAGGTCGTCGAAGCGTTAAAACTCAATAACCAGACTGCCCCTGCCGGAAATGTCCGTATAAAAGATAAAAACTACATTACACCTACCAACAACACCATTCGTGATGTGAAGGATTTTGAGAAAATCCCCCTTTTTAAAGGTGGTGTACAAAATCTCTATCTGGGTGATATAGCTACAGTGAAAGATGGTGCCGATGTCACGGCAGGTTATGCACTCGTCAATGGCAAACGATCGGTCTACGTCAGCATTGCCAAAGCCGGTGATGCCTCCACTTGGGAGGTCGTACAAAATCTGAAGGCCGCACTTCCAAAAATACAGAATACCCTGCCCGAAGATGTCAAATTATCCTATGAGTTTGACCAATCCGTCTATGTCATCAACTCCGTCAAAAGTTTGATTACCGAAGGCGCTATCGGAGCAATACTCACCGGTCTGATGGTCTTATTATTTTTGGGCGACCGTAGAGCAGCTTTAATCGTTATCCTAACAATCCCAATCTCTGTAATTTCGGGCGTACTCTTCCTGAAACTATTTGGACAGACGATCAATCTAATGTCACTGAGTGGATTGGCACTGGCAATCGGTATCCTCGTTGACGAGAGTACGGTTACGATAGAGAATATACACCAGCACCTCGATATGGGCAAACCCAAAGCATTGGCAATCTGGGATGCCTGTAAGGAAATTGCCCTGCCAAAGCTGTTGATTTTATTGTGTATCCTTGCCGTATTTGCGCCAGCATTTACAATGACAGGTATTCCGGGATCCCTATTCTTACCCTTAGCCCTATCCATTGGATTCTCCATGATCATCTCCTTCCTGCTGTCACAGACTTTTGTACCGATCATGGCCAACTGGCTTATGAAAGATCATCAAAAGAACGGTCCACATAAAATAAATCCAAAAGGACTGAATGCAGATGAAGTAAAATTTGCCGAAACAGGTCTATCCGTCGAATCTGAACAAGATACCCTGAATCAGAAGAAACTTCTTGTCGAACGGGAAGATTTTAACAACGATGGCAAGATCAGCCTGTTTGAACGTTTCAGAAATCGGTTTATGAAAATGATCGACAGACTGTTCAAACAGAAGAAAATTATCACCGTCGTCTACCTAGTTGGTGCCATAAGTCTGGTGCTCGTTTTACTCAATACGATTGGACAGGACGTATTTCCAAAGGTCAATTCAAGTCAATTTCAGATGCGTCTGCGTGCGGTTGAAGGAACCCGTATTGAACGTACCGAGGAGAAAGCCAAGCGCGCGTTGGCCGAACTTGAAAAACTTGTTGGAAAAGAACATATAGGGATCTCCTCCGTGTACATTGGCCAGCACCCTGGGCAGTTTTCTGTATCGCCGATCTACCTATTTATGGCCGGACCTCATGAGGCAGTTTTTCAAATCGCTCTTAAAGATTACGAGAACGATATGGACAGCTTCCGCGATGAATACAGAAAGCGACTCAAGGCCGCTCTTCCAGATGTGCAAGTTTCCTTTGAACCCATCGAACTCACCGATAAAGTCCTGAGCCAAGGTTCACCAACACCGATCGAGGTGCGAATTGCTGGCAAGAACAAAAAGAATAATGAGAAATATGCAGGTAAATTAATCGAAGAACTGAAAGCTATCCCCTATTTCAGGGATGTACAGCTGGCACAATCCATCAAATACCCGTCCTATGACATCAATATTGATCGGGTGCGTGCCGCTCAGCTAGGTATTGACCTTGCAGAAGTAACCCGATCACTGATCGCGGCAACATCGTCCTCCCGTTATACGGAGAAAAACACCTGGATTGATGAAAAAGCGGGACTATCCTACAATGTCCAAGTACAGGTTCCCATTGATAAAATGAAAGACGAGAAAGAGATTGGAGAAATACCATTGTTAAAAAATTCGTCAAGACCAATACTGAGCGACATTGCAACCATTACGCCATCTTATACTTATGGCGAGAATGACAACTTAGGTGCTATGCCCTACATTTCCGTCACGGCCAATATCGACCATACGGATCTGAAAACAGCCTCCAATGATGTACAACGTAGTATTAAAGCTTTGGGCGAACTTCCACGCGGTCTTTCGGTGGAGCAAATCGGATTGGGAAAAGTATTAAATGAAACCATGGACAGCCTACAGGCAGGTCTGGCTGTAGCAATCATTGTGATATTTCTGATGCTTTCGGCCAACTTTCAGTCATTCAAAGTATCTATGGTTGTTCTCACCACCGTGCCAGCCGTTGTCCTTGGATCCTTACTGATGCTCTTAATGACCGGTTCAACACTCAACATGCAATCCTATATGGGTATTATTATGTCTGTGGGTGTATCCATCGCCAATGCCGTGCTATTGATCACCAATGCAGAGCATATCCGCAAGCACAATCAAAATGCATTGGCAGCAGCACGCGAAGCAGCCTCACTGCGTCTACGTCCTATTATTATGACCAGTTTGGCCATGATTGTCGGGATGTTGCCTATGGCTATCGGTCATGGTGAAGGCGGAGAACAGGTCTCCCCATTGGGACGTGCAGTTATCGGAGGCTTACTCTTCTCCACCTTTGCAGTACTGGTGATTTTACCTTTAATATTTGCTTGGGCACAAGAGAAAAGCAGCACCCAATCGATCTCCTTAGATCCCGAAGACGAAGAAAGTAAACATTATATCGCAGCATTAAAACCTTTATCATGAAACACAATCTCCTAAAAATATTATCCGCAGTAGGCCTGCTCGCCTACTTAACCGGATGTCAGTCCGCTGCCGAGGAAAACAGTACAAAAGTAGCAGCAGTAACGGCAAGTCCAGCAATGGAAACATTTGCGCCGTCCAAACAGAAACTAACTAACAAAATGCAGATACCGGGCGAGATCAGTGGATTTCAGCAGGTGGAAATTTATGCCAAAGTGAGCAGCTACGTACGGGCATTAAAAGTTGACATTGGCAGTCGGGTTCAGGCCGGACAGCTGTTAGCTGTACTTGAGGCACCAGAATTGAGTTCACAATTGTCAGCCGCAAAATCTAGGTTAAAGTCGCAGGAAGCGATTTACATGGCCACTAAAAGTACCTACGATAGACTGTTCGAAACCAGTAAAGTAGAAGGTACTGTAGCCCGACTGGATCTCGAGGTCGCCGAAGCGAAAAAGAATGCTGATTTTGCCCAATTTCAGGCGGCAAAATCAGCTTATGCGGAGGTACAGAACCTATTGAACTACCTCGAAATACGTGCACCATTTGATGGTGTTATCGCGACACGTAATGTCAATCAGGGTGCCTATGTCGGACCAGCGGGCAGAGGTTCGGAGATGCCCATCATGACCATCCAGCAACAGAGCAAGCTCCGTTTGGCTGTTGCCGTACCCGAACAATATGCAGGCTTCCTGGCAGCAGATCAACCGCTGCAGTTTACCGTAAAGTCCTTGCCGGGCCAACAGTTTTCAGGTAAGATCGCACGCAAGTCAGGCGCGCTGGATAGCAGATTCAGATCTGAACGAGTTGAAATCGACATTACCAATACCAACAACAAACTCCTCCCGGGTATGGTTGCTGAGGTCGAGTTGCCCCTGACTTCTCAGGATAGCACCTTTGTTGTTCCCAAAGCCGCAGTCTTTACCTCAGGTGAAGGAAGTTTTGTCATCGCCGTTGTGGACAACAAAACAAGTCGTGTTCCGGTACAAAAAGGACGTAGCATTGACGGACAGGTAGAAATCTTTGGCAATCTTAATCCGACCATGCGGCTTGTGAGTAAAGCCGATGAAGAAATCGCGGATGGCACCACCGTTAAATAAAAACAAGAAAGCTGTCCTAAGAATAAAAACGAAGCCCATGCGCATTGATCGTTGAAAAGAGATGCTCGGGAATACGAATAAATTAAAAGCCAATAGGCTGTCCAAAAATATCGGACAGCCTATTGGCTTTTAATATTTTCACACGACTATATACCCATAAATTTAAAGGCGTTGGCAGATTTAAATAGTCCATTTGAGATGCCATTAATTGCTATGCCCTGTTTTAAATCCAGTTTCATTGCAGGGGAACCCTTTTTCAAATCAAACTTAGTAAGATCCACCCATAAAGTTCCCGGAGTCAACACATTCTCAAAATAATAAACTTTATTCTTTTGATCTGCGACTGACCGCCATCGGGTAGAGGAAATATTAGGTTCAGTTTCCGAGCTGATACCAAATGGAACAGAGCAATTACGAATGACACTAAATACACTCGCGACAGCAGTTCGTGTATCCTCCGTTTGTGGGATGGCATTGATATAATACGAAGCACGCACAAAACGATCTGCAGCCCGATTGGTACCCGGAAGCATAATTGTCCCCGGGATTCCCTGCCAGTATCTGTTTAAAGCCAGCTGTTCCTCAAATACGGGTGAATTTGTCATCACCGTATATGCTGCATTATGGTGAATAACCAATTTTCCATTGATGTATTCAAAGATGGCATTGTCACCCGTTGCATCCGAAAGGGATAGATGTATTGTTGTAAACTTTTCGGTTCCCGGAATATAGTCACTCACAATTACAAAAGGCTCGTCCTGTAACACCTTCACCGCCTCAGCTACCGTCGCAAAATTGTCAAGTACATATTGTGCCCAGGCTGAGATCGCTACCCCTTTTTTTGTTCCGGCGGGATCAAATTTAGGATAAGTAGACTCGACCAGCCAAAGGACATTGGCGACCAGTCCCTTTTCATTCAGTCCATCCACGGTCGCAATATCCCATGCACTAGCAATCACACTACCATATTGTGATGTCCAGGTAAGCGATTGCGGCCCCACTTCACCACTTCTTTGCATACCCCGCGGAAATACCCAAATGTTAGCAGCAATGTCATCCTTCCAGTCCATGCTACGCGCTGTAATAACCGTTTGACCGGGTCCTTTATAAACCACCCTGGTGCAGGCATTCGTCTTTCCATGCAGGAGGACTACAATTAAGATAATTGAAAAAAGATACTTCATAAAATAGTTGTTTGACATATTAACAAATACTTAATGATTTTGTTTAGACAAAACTATTAAACAAAAAAAACACCATTAAAAGCAAGTTGCCCAGACAGTTTAACATCTCATCCACTGAAAGATCCTGTTTTCTAGCCTCAGATCATTTTTTTGTAGCCTGAGTCTTTTAGCTTTTAACCCCATTTTTTGCTATTTTCAAAATATGTCGCGACAAAGACAGTGAATCATTTAACTAAAAAATCAATTGCTAAGGAACATGTTGAAGATCATTAAATCAGGAATGAAACTTGGGCTTATCGTATTTCTGATTCAAAGTATATTAATTTGTATCGATGGGCTACGTGACAAAAAGACCAAAGCGGCTATCGGTATTGTTCTCGGTAATAAAATCAACCCCGACGGTAGTCCCTCGGAGAGACTACGGGAACGATTAAACAAAAGTATCCAGCTATACAGGGCAGACCGGATTCAGATGATCCTTGTCAGCGGAGGCTTTGGAAAGGAAGGTTTTTGGGAAGGCGACAAAATGAAAGACTATCTGGTCCTGAACCATATTCCATCGCAGAAAATTATTGTGGACAACTATGGAAATGATACCGAAAAAACAGTGGTCAACAGTATCCGTATCATGGACAGCCTACATTATAAAAGCGCCATTTCCATCTCCCAATATTTCCATCAGACTCGAACAAAAGCGCTCTTTCGAAAAAAGGGATTTGTCAATATCGAAAGTGCAAGTCCCCTCTATTTTGAATGGCGTGATGGCTATTCCATCTTCCGGGAGTTTGTTGCCTACTACAAAGAGGCCTTATAACGCTTATAAAAAGGAGCAGTTTGAATCCATTTATTGTATCTCATAATTGAGCGCATCTCCCCGCTGATAACCATCCACGAGTCATTCAATCAAAAAGAAGTTTGTTTTATCGTCAAAGCAAATTATATTTACGACACACTAAACCAATCAAATGAAAGAGAAATTTATTGACAGAAAAGACCAACAGGCAAATAAAATATTTGAAAGAAGAACATTAGCAAACGACTATCGTACCATTCTCCCACTGTTAAAACCCGGTTTAGCTATACTCGATGTAGGCTGTGGCACAGGAACGCTGACAAATGAAGCCGCATCACTAATCGCGGACGGCACAGTGATCGGTTTGGACAACACCCAATCTTTTATTGATATAGGGAATCAACAATACGGTGACAGCGCCAATCTTAGTCTGGTCTGTGATAATATTTTCAGTTATGAGCCACCACATCAGTTTGATCTGATTATGACTGCAAGAACAGTGCAATGGTTAAGTGATATTCCTGCGGCCTTACAACGGTTCAAATCCTGGTTGAAACCCGGAGGACAGCTTTCGATCCTGGATTATAACCATACCGCAATTGAATGGAACCCAGCACCACCGACCAGTATGTTGGAGTTTTATCATACATTTCTGAAATGGCGTGCCGATGCAGGTATGAACAACCGTGTCGCAGATGAAATCGCCACTTTACTCCAACAACAGGGATTTACAGCCATTGAGATGATCAACGCCGATCTGACCTACACCAAGGACGACGATCATTTTCAGACCAATCTTGGAATCTGGATCAAAGTTGCCCAGTCGCAACAAATGGTAATAGAAGGGTATATTACAGATGAACTGCGTTTAAAAGCCATTGAAGATTACAGCAACTGGATCGAAACAGAAGCGCTATCAATGACGCTCAAAATGAATGATGTAAGGGGAAAAGCATAGATTACAATTTTATTTGTAGCTTAGTATTATTGTCAATGTCCAATCAACACAATATTTTATGAACAATCAAGCGCAGAATGTTATCGATTCACCCAGCAACAATACTGTTTTCATGGTATGGAATTTTCAGGAAAATAAAGAGCTGAAACCGGTGTTTGAACGGATCTGTGCCCTGGTCGTCAATCTGAATAATTCGGCTCAGGTACGTTCGACTGGTATAAAAGCGAGTGTCGTCATGGGGATCAGTTATCATTCCTGGAAAAAATTGGCACTACAGGAGCCATTACCAAAAGAATTGGTTCCTTTTGAGCCCATCGTAGGTCAAAAACATGTCGCTGTTGCTACCCCAGGTGATCTCCATTTTCATATTCGAGCTGAAGAGCAAAGCTACTGTATTGACATGGCAGCTGAGATTTCCGATGTACTGGCAGCAGTTGCTGATTGCAAGGAAGAAATCCACGGCTTTCGTTATTGGGATGGAAGAAGCATTCTAGGTTTTGTCGACGGCACCGAAAACCCGACAGGTGAAGACCGTGCTTTTTTTGGTATTATTGGAGATGAAGATCAAGCCTATCAAGGTGGCAGCTATCTTTTTGTTCAAAAATACATTCACGACATAAACAGCTGGCGGGCCTTACCGGTATCCGAACAGGAAAAAGTTATTGGGCGAAGTAAAACCAATGATATTGAAATGTCGGATGACGTAAAACCGGCCAATTCGCATTCGGCCTTAGCCAATGTAGGCGATGATCTCAAAATCGTTAGGGACAATATGCCCTTTGGTAATATCGCCAATAATCAAATGGGCACCTATTTTATTGCTTATGCCAGTAGATTTAGCACCGTGACACAAATGCTAAAACGAATGTTTATAGGTGAACCAGATGGTAATTATGACCGTATTCTGGACTTTAGTACAGCTCAGAGTGGCACATTATATTTCTGCCCATCTATTGATATGCTGAAAGATTTTGCAGGATAGCGCAATCTTTAGGGCTTAAAGACAATCATTACTACTCAATATATTACGACTATGCAAATCGACGTTATCCAAGTAAACGATAGAAATATCGCTGAAGTAAAAGATACTGATATCCTCATCAACAATCTCGATGATGGTTTACAGATTATGGTAGACTGTGGCGCACAGGAAGCATACAAAGCAATCTTATACCAAGAAAATATTTCGGCTGATTTTTTTGAACTCAAAACTAAGTTGGCGGGGGATATTCTTCAAAAATATACGCAGTACGATTTTGACGTTGCTATTGTTGGTGACTTTTCCATCTATAATAGCAAAAGTTTGAATGATTTTATCTACGAAAGTAATAAAGGCCGCAAGATCAACTTTGTTGCTACACGGGATGAAGCCATTACTAGACTATCAAAGGGTTAACGGTGCAGCTCGATCCATTCAAGGCGGCCAGTCAATCTCCTTTCATAAAAAATAAGCGGCTAATAAAATAGCCGCTTATTTTTTATTCCTGCTGCAACCAATCCTCGTAAGACATTACCCCCAATTCTGGCCTCCCCTCGCCTTCCAATAGGGCAATAAATTCCAATTGATTTCCATCTGGATCGTTAAAGTAAATTGCCAATGCCGGCATCCAGGCAAATACCATTGGTTTTTCTACACCATCTTTCAAAAAATTGTAAGGCTGCAAATCCCTTTCTTTGAGATAGTCTACTGCGTAATTCAAGATATCTTCTTTACTGGCTCTAAAAGCAAAATGCCGCGGTTGAAAATTTGCTTCCTCCTGCCAGAGTCCCAGCATATATTCCTTCCCTGTACCGACCCACAAAAAGACGATAGGTCGATTGGGATCACGATGTGCAATCCGCAGACCAAGCATCTTCGTATAAAAATTGACAGACTCCTCCAGATTACGTACCTGGATATGCGTTTCATATAATCCTGTTATCTTCATTGTTTCAATAGTTAAATGTGATCCGGTTTCCATACATCATTCCAAACTTTTGTTGGCATGAACCGATGTATTTATTCCTCTATGACAATTTAAGTTAAATTCCGATCTCCCAATTGGCAAAATCAGAAATAAGACAGAAAAATGATTATTTGAAGTCCAACTTTTGATTT
Organism: Sphingobacterium sp. BIGb0165; assembly: GCF_024810095.1. Classification (NCBI taxonomy): domain Bacteria; kingdom Pseudomonadati; phylum Bacteroidota; class Sphingobacteriia; order Sphingobacteriales; family Sphingobacteriaceae; genus Sphingobacterium; species Sphingobacterium sp. BIGb0165. The sequence continues at coordinate 328,339 of NZ_JANUEB010000006.1, forward strand.
AATAGAAAAACAACCTTATCTTGTGTAGAAGACACATTAGCCATGTACAACACACTAGAATTAAAAAAATACACAGCCGAAGATTTCGCTCTTTTTAGAGAACTTACCAAAGACGATGAGATCATGAAATATATTTCAGGCAAGGGATTGACAGCTGAGCAGGCCGAGAAAAAATTCGCTTCAATTCTCGAAATCAATACAGATCCATTATTGGGCTATTTTATGGTGATAGATTCCGATAGCCAATTATTTTTGGGCGACTGCAAATTGGTCAACTATAGAAAAGATCCAACCGTCTTTGAGATAGGTTATTTGCTTAAAAAGAAGTTTTGGCGTAAAGGTCTCGGTACCAAAATCTGTGAATCTCTGCTGGCCATGGCCAAAAGCATCGACGCCAATAAGGATGTGATCGGCATCATTGACCCAGATAATGCGGCCTCCAGACAATTACTGACAAAGTTTGGGTTTCAAAGCTACTTTGTTGGTATAGAAGATGAGGTTGCTACAGAAAAGCTTATTTTAAAACGCACATAACCTATTTTATCCAACCGAAAGAATAAGGTCTATTGCACATGACAATCCCCCCTATGAAGTTTAGTATCAAGATCAATCCAAATACACACGACAGCCTACAAGACACTTTATCTTTCTTTGGTGTAGATTGCAATCGCCCTTACTACATCTCATCCGGCAATCCCCTTTTCGAATACCCCAGAAATTCCTTCCGTATTGATTTTTACGCCATTTGCATTTGCACGGCCGGAACGATTACAGTAGAAATTGATAATCAAGAATATACACTAGCACAGCATAGCTTACTTGTTTCAGCACCTTCCACCATCATCAAATTTACAGCGGTCAGCAAGGATTTCAGAATGAAACTACTTTTCTTTGACAAGTTGTTTCTACTTAAAAACATTGCCAACCCATTTTTTATAGAAAAACTGGGACTATTCAACAATGCGACATTCGCAATTATACCCGAGGCAGAAAAACTCGCCGGAAAATTATTAAGGCTCCTCGAATATTTAAGAGAGGTGACCCTCAGGGCGACACGTTTTACCCCCGACATTATTCGCACCATTATATTTAACCTGCTGCTAGAAATAGCCGATGTACTGGCCGTGGAGGACCAACATGCAGTTGAAACAATTCAGGAGGCCAATAGCCTCTACTTTAAGTTTACGGATCTGGTACAGCAACACTGCAGCCAATCCAAAGATGTGAAATATTACGCCGATCGGTTATTTATTTCAAACAAATACCTGATTAGTATTGTTAAGAAGGCATCTGGAAAGACGCCACATGAAATCATAGACGAAAATTTGCTCAAAGAAGCGTATGCCCTACTCGGAAATCCTGAGAAGACCATTTCCGACATCGCCTACGCCATAGGCTTCAATTCGATCTCTGCATTTGGTCGTTTTTTCAAAAAGTACTCCATGTTATCGCCTTCTGAATATCGAAAAAGACAAAATATGTAAAAAAAGGAAATTCGGTAGAACAATAGCGAATTTGAGGGCATAAATGATCTAAGGAGTATGGCTAACTTTACTCAAGAATTAAAAACAATAAGAATCATGAAAGAAATCACCTCAAAATTCGACAAAGTATTAAATGCATCTGCTGAATATGGAAATGTAAATCATGAACCGGATTCAAGCACAGAACAACAACGTAACACGCCTAAAAAGGCAATGCCTTTTTCAGATCAGATAGGAAATTACCAACGCAATAAAGGTATACCGAACAAATCCTACAAAGACAGCAAAATCTATATTGTCGGTAGCGGGATTGCGGGGATGTCTGCAGCATACTATTTCATCCGTGATGGACATGTCCCCGCAGAAAATATCACCTTCCTGGAGCAGTTACATATCGAAGGCGGATCCCTGGATGGTGCCGGCAATGCCAAAGATGGTTATGTCATCCGTGGTGGACGTGAAATGGACATGACTTACGAAAATCTATGGGATATGTTTCAGGATATTCCAGCATTGGAAATGCCAGCTCCCTACAGTGTACTTGATGAATATAGATTGATCAACGACAACGATTCCAACTATTCAAAAGCAAGACTTATCCATAATCTTGGTGAAATCAAAGATTTTAGCAAATTTGGGTTGGCCAAAAAAGATCAACTTGCAATCATCAAACTCCTGCTGAAAAAGAAAGAAGAATTGGATGACCTGACAATTGAAGATTATTTCAGCGAATCTTTCCTGAGCAGTAATTTCTGGACCTTTTGGCGGACCATGTTTGCTTTTGAAAACTGGCATAGCTTATTGGAATTGAAACTGTACATGCATCGCTTCCTTCATGCAATTGATGGATTAAACGACCTTTCTTCCCTTGTATTTCCTAAATACAATCAATACGATACCTTTGTCACCCCATTACGCAAGGTGTTACAAGATAAGGGTGTTAAGATCCAGTTTAATGTACTGGTCAAAGATCTTGACATACAAAGTAACACCGAAGGAAAAACCGTTGCCGGTATCATTACCGAACAAGATGGTCAGGAAGTACGTATCCCACTAGGTCCAAATGACTTTGTCATTGTCACGACCGGTTCAATGACCGAAGACACCTTCTATGGTGATAATACCAAAGCACCGATCATCGGTATAGACAACAGTACCAGTGGACAGAGTGCCGGCTGGAAGCTCTGGAAGAATTTGGCTGCGAAATCAGCTATTTTCGGTAAACCCGAAAAATTCTGCAGCAACATTGAAAAGTCAGCCTGGGAATCTGCTACCCTGACCTGTAAACCCTCGGCTTTGATTGAAAAATTAAAGGGCTATTCGGTCAATGATCCCTATTCAGGAAAAACAGTCACCGGCGGTATTATTACAATTACAGACTCCAACTGGTTGATGAGCTTTACCTGTAACAGACAGCCACACTTCCCCAGCCAGCCCGACGATGTCCTTGTACTTTGGGTCTATGCCCTATTTATGGACAAACAAGGAAATTATATTAAAAAGACTATGCCCGAATGTACCGGAGATGAAATTTTGGCAGAACTATGTCATCATCTGGGAATCATTGATCAATTGGATGATGTCATCAAAAATACGATCGTCCGCACGACATTTATGCCCTATATCACATCGATGTTTATGCCTCGTGCTAAAGGCGATCGCCCAAGAGTCGTTCCAAATGGCTGTAAAAATCTAGGTCTCGTTGGACAGTTCGTCGAAACCAACAACGATGTCGTATTTACCATGGAAAGCTCAGTCAGAACTGCACGTATAGCTGTGTACGAGCTCCTGAATCTCAACAAGCAAGTGCCTGATATCAATCCTTTACAATATGATATCCGTCATTTGTTGAAAGCCGCACGGACACTCAATGATGATAAGCCATTCATAGGTGAAGGGCTATTGCGTAAAATCCTGAAGGGATCTTATTTTGAACATATTCTTCCCGGAGGAGATGAAGAAAGTGAAGATCATGAATCATTTTTGGCCGAGCAGTTCGGTAAATTCAGAGATTGGTTAAAAGGAATCAAGGGTTAACTCTAATCCACACGCCAAATCGCCTATGTCTTTAGAAAAGACATAGGCGATTTTATTCTCAATCCGCAGACGTGCTAATTCGCATATACTGCATTTAGCCAGCCAAAAACAGATTTGTTTTGGGCACTTGGATTCATGGGCTTAGGCAGTTTAAGTACAGCAAGCAGCGCGTCAAATGCATCCGCAATCAATAGATCATCACGATTGCTAAATAAAGTGATAACAAGGTCTTTCTGCTGATCTAAATAAACAATATTATGGAAGCCCGTTGATTCTCCCGAATGGAAGAATAGCCTATCTCGCTCCAAAGGATAGATAAACCAGCCTAAATTGTAGAAAACACCATCTTTTACGGGAAGGCGCTCTGTTTCCAGAAAATCCTGTATAACAGCTTCGGGAAAACGCTTATGAAGCAAATAATTGGCCCATTGATGGTACTCCAAAGCCGATAGATAAACTCCGCCATCACCTTGAGTCGCACTGGTCACACTCTGATCAGCAAACACAAAGGTATCCCCCTTAGGATGATAACCGAAAGCCCGATTGGGGATATTTGAATCAACAGTATAGACGATTCCATCGCGGATACCATTCGGCAGAAACAAATGCTTTTTTACAAATGCTGCAAAAGACCCCTTTGCCACCTTTTCCACAATCAAAGCCAACAGGCAATAGCCCGTATTGCTGTACCTGAATTGACTCCCCGATGGAAAATAAACAGTATCGGTCTGCCGGATATAATCCAGCACATCTTTATCCGAAACCTGCGCTGTTCGATCACTTGGTATCAATGCCTCATAATCCATTATTCCCGAACGGTGTTGGAGTAATTGAGCGACGGTAATACCCTGCAAAGCCAAGGGCAAATCGTCAAAGAAAAGTCCCAATTGATCTGTTGGTTTTAGCTTTCCCTGAGCAAATAAACTGCAAATAGCTTGCGCTGTCACCTGCTTACTGACGGAGGCCATCCGAAAATGGGTCTTTTCTGTGATCTTTTGTTTCGTTTTTAGATCCACTATTCCGACTGCATAGTGGTAACGGATCTGTCCATGCTGACTAATCGCAACAGCTATCCCAGGTTCATTTTCCTTAGGATAATAGCTGGAAAGCGTTTTATCTAATAAAGATTTCTCCATATTTTGTCCCGTCGCATAGCTAGTTACACCCATAAAAAGTAAAACGAGTTTTAGGTACATGATACTATAGTGCTGCATTGCTTTTATTTTTGTGTATTAATACAATTTAAGATCTGTATAGGTGGTACCAATAGGTATTATTCTGTCAGCTATCCAGATCTGGGCGCGATCAAACTTTGTCATTTTGCCTTTTGCAACAATAAACGCCCTGTGGCAACGCACAAAATCAGATTTTGGCAGCAATTCGCTGAGCTCACTGATGGTGATCCTTGAGCTAATCAGTTTATCCGACAGATGTATCTGTGTATAGTTGCCTGAAGCTTCGATATAGTGTATATCATCAAATTCGACCTTTACATGTTCATAGCCATCTTTTACAAAAAAATAGCCCTTGTTGGTCTCAGCCTTTGTAGATCTCAGATGGTACAATTCATGTGCTTTGTTGCAGGCCTTTAGAAATCGAGCCATAGAAAAAGGCTTTAACAGATAATCAATTGCGTCAAGTTCAAAGCTCTGCAAAGCATGTTCGGAATAAGCGGTTGTAAAAATAATCATGGGAACCGTACTCAGGCTTTTCAGAAATTCGATACCTGAGATATCAGGCATCTTAATATCCAGGAAAATCAGATCAACATGTTGCCCCTGTAAATAACTGATTGCCATAAATGCATCTGTGAATGTTTCTCTCAATTCAATAAAGGGAACTTTTGACGTGTGGTGGCTAATGACCTCCAACGCCAACGGCTCATCATCTATCGCTATGGCTATCATACAAATTATTGGTTTAAAATCTTGTCAAGCTGCTCGTAAAGCTGCTGTCCATGACTTGGTCGAAGCGCTTTTTCAACGACCAATTTTCCTGTTTTATCAAATATAAAATATTGTGGGTAATATTCCGCTTTGTCCTTGGCATTTTGTAGCAGCTCCTTCCAAAAAGGTGCCATCTGTTCCCTATTTTTACGCAAATGGACTCCTGTTAAATTATTAATCCGTATAAAGTCCTTCCAATCTTGGTCTTTCTTATCTTCATCCATATCCAGATAAACAAAGGCGATATCTTTATCCGCATATTTTTTCTTCAGTTCCGGTGTATATTTCAGCTCTGCCTTACAGGGACCGCACCAGGTCCCCCATACATCAAGATATACCACCTTTCCTTTCAATGTCGCAATCACCTCATCAATTGAGCTTACACGCTCATAATCCGCAAAAATCTGAATATTTTTGTTTTGCTTATTTTCCACCAACGCTGACTTCAATTCCGCAATATAGCCCTGAATGGTTGGATTATGTTTGGCTGTAGGAAAGCGGCTAAAATGAGCCATCGCCAAGGCTTCTAAATGCTTCAAATCCTTATCCTGATATAGATTGACCAATTGTTGATAATCATACTCCGCAGCGATACTTGACGGAAAATTGTTCGCTACACCGATAAGCCGCCAATAATCCTTGCTATAGATATCCATCAACCTATTGGCGCTATCCAAGCTTATTCCAAAATAAGGTATCAATTTACCGGATAGTATTTTCTCCGCTTTTATTTTGGCAAAAGCCTTCCTTTCGAGATAACGGACATAGTTATCCACGAAGGTATAATAGGATGGTCCCCCAACCGCGGCACGAAGTCCCAGGTCAGCATCATCAAAAATATGCAGTATCAAACTATCCGCTGTGGATTTGGGCAAATCACACTCGCGCACAAAATCATTGAGCTGATTGTATTTCTGTGCATTAAACTCCATTCGAATAAACTGCTTTTGTTCAGGAGACAATCGTGAACTTTCAATCAATGCCTTCATCCGATTGCTATTCGCAAAATAAGGCTTCAATAAGTTTTCCTGTAACTGGGAAAAGGAAAGTTTAGCAAAATCAGCAAGGGCTGGAGCTTTCATAAAAAAGGGCACTGGATCCGGATTAATCTGTTGTATAAGTTCATTCTCGGCTCTTGCTGTACCACCAATAAAACGAATGGTGCTATCTGTCAAGACCAGTTCCAAATCCTTTCTCGGATTCAGTAATAGTGTTTGAAATATCACCTTGTTATACTGAATTGTTGCCGACTTCTGTTCCGAAATCGGAAAGGTATACTGAAATGAGCCATCGCCAGCAACGGATATGATTTGCGAGTTTTCACTACGAAAACCAAATACAAGCGGTATATTGACATTCAGACTTTTGCCTGATTGATAGTTTTGGATTCGGCCATGCAGCTTAAACTGAGCCTGTATAGTCGAGTGACACAAGACAATAAGTGATAAAATAAAAAGCTTTTTCATTGGATTTTAAAATGCTCCGTCAAACGAAGACTTATAAAAGGTTAACAAAAGATCGAAAATAATGACAATTTACCTAGTCAATATGTAAGGTCAAATGGACAAAAAATTCCTGTGCATTTTCACGAATGATCAGCTCATGTCTGTCTTTATACAACAGCAATAGGCGTTTCCGTACATTGTCAAGCCCCACACCACTTTTTAACTTTTCAGGATCATTGTCATTTTTGAGATTGATACTGTTACTGACATCAAAGAATAGCACATTGCCCCTGACCTGTAAAGAAATTTTGATATACGAGGGCTTCTGTAAACTAATACCATGTTTGAACGCATTCTCAACAAAAGGAATAAGCAACATCGGGGTAATTTGGTAATTTTCAAACTGCTCTTCAATCAACGTTTCGATCTTAATATCGGCAGACTGTGAAGTTCGAAGAGTTTGCAAGGCGATATAATTATTCAGGTATTCGACCTCTCGGATCAGCGAAATCTTATCCTGCGTGTTCTCATGAAGCATAAACCGCATCATGTCCCCCAACCGCTGGATGCCCTCCCCTGTTCTTTCGGCTTTTTCCTGCAAAGCGGTACCATACAATGTATTTAATGCGTTAAACAGGAAATGTGGATTGATCTGTGACTTTAAGAAGTTGAGATTAGCATCCGATTTACCCAGTTCGGTACGTAGTGAGGTCAACTCAGAATTTTGTAAAACACGTTTTCTATACAAAAACCATGAAAGTGGAATACTGACCAATAACTGTGTAGGTAGATGAAACAATGCTACAATAAAAATTACTTCGGATGTCCGATTAAAGAAGAACAGTGCCAAAATACTTAAGGGTAACGTCAGTATCAAACTAATAACAAAGATGTTCCAAAAATAGCTGCTAAATTTCTTTTGCTGCCTATACAGTTCAGGCAATAGGTAGTAAAGCGAATAAATCACAATACCAACCGCAGAGAGCACCACCATGGTCCAGAGAATCGTAAGCTGAAAATTTGATCTGGATATAATCCATAAAAATAATCCTACAAACCAAAATCCTATTCCGAAAGCCAGATCCATTTTCATTTGTCTTTGCACAGCGGTATTTCCGTCCAATTTTTTGAGCAGATAGGCAATAAAATACTTCACGCAGGTATAGACCGAAATAAGAATGACCAATAATGTGGTCTTACTAAAAGTATCAAAAAACAGGCTATTATATCCCTGTTGAATTGTCTTATATGCCAACAACTCATAGGTATGACTGTATGTTTTACAGATACCAAGAACTAGACTAACAATAACTGCCAGTGAGATGATCAGGGAATAATTCAATGCTTCTCTTTTCTTTTCGATAATTGCGGGGATCAGTATAAAATTCAGCGCCAAGAAACTTAGATAGACGACCAAAATATAAAGGAACTTGGGCACAAAAAAATTAAAGAAATACGAGTAGTTTATTTTTGCGGCAATGAATTGTTCATGGATACCACCATCATTCCTTTGATTGGTATCCGATACAAGGTTATAGCTGAATATAATAAAAAGCAGCGTTGCTAACCAGAATTCTACTTTTCGAAAATCTTTTAGTTTCATCTAAAATTGGTTTTGATGATACAATGCTAACAGAAATGAAAAGATAAATAGAAAAAATGTGACGAATGCCCTAAAAAATGGGATGGGTAATTATTCCAGGAATTTCTTAAGCTCCCGATTGAGGCTTCTGACCGAAATACCCAGGTAAGCAGCCATATCCTCTTTCTTGATCGCAATATCCTGCTGGGATTGGATTTCCAATAAACGATGTAAACTATGTTCCAGACTGTATAACTGCTGGTAAGATGCCCGGCTAGAGGTATGTACAATACGTTGTGCCATCACATCCAGCAACATATTGCTCCATGTGATATCTCTTTCCAATAGCTCCCTAAAATACGTTTTGGAAAATGCATAGACCGTCACATCGGTCATGGCCTGTATACTACACAGACTGGGAATATGACGAATGCTTTCGATCTCCCCAACGATTTCCCCGACCGAAAGAAATTCAACGATATACTCCTTGTCATTGGCCTCGGTAAAATAACACTTGGCTATCCCTTCACTGATAACCATAACCTTGGTGGATGCCGTTCCCTGATCATATAAGTTTTGCCCCTTGGTATACTTTCTGACTACGATATCCTCCTGACGCTGCTGCTGAGCGTAAAGTGTTATCGTACGATCCAAAAATGATTGATTTGTTCTTAACATAATGATCCGGGACAAATGTCCTTTTAATAATGATTTCCTTTTGAGAAATTAGCTTCATAAAATTACAAAAGTAGATTTAAAAACAGCATGATTTATTCAAGACGACTCTTCGATGTGAGTGGGTTTGTTAAATATGACGAACCGAGCGCAGTGAGCTTATGAAGACCATTGAAAATAATTCATAAACAACTAATGATACAAATGAAAAATAAGATAACAACCATCGCTTTTGATGCCGACGATACCCTTTGGGCCAATGAATCCTATTTTCAGGAAGCAGAAAAACAATTTTGCCTGCTTTTAGAAAACTACCTTCCACAACATACCGTCTCGCAGGAGCTCTTCGCTACCGAGATGAAGAATCTGCACCTATACGGTTATGGGATTAAAGGCTTTATGTTGTGTATGATTGAGACCGCCAATCGAATCTCGGAAAACAAGCTGCCCGTTGAGATCATTAATCAAATTATAGCGATCGGACATGAACTCCTGCAGAAGCCCATTGAATTGCTTCCCGGTGTGACCGAAACACTGACCCAGCTAAAGGGCAATTACAGACTGGTCGTTGCAACCAAGGGTGATCTGTTGGATCAGGAACGGAAATTAAAAAATTCGGGACTGGAAGACTATTTTCACCACATCGAAATCATGAGCGACAAAAAAGAAAAAGACTATCGTAAGTTACTCAAGCATCTGGATTGCGCACCTGATCGCTTTATGATGTTGGGCAATTCCCTCAAATCCGATATCCTTCCGGTACTTGAGCTCGGTGGGTTTGGTGTTCACATTCCCTATCACGTGACCTGGACACATGAACAGCATGAGGTTAATTTAGAACACGAACGCTTTATTGCCCTTCAACGAGTCGATGAGATCCTGACACATCTGGGCTAAAGGCATTTGAACAGCGTAAGCTAGCACATTGTCTACAAAACACTAGCTTATGCTGTTTGACCCTTAATAGGTCATCTGCTCGTCCATTTCATATTTCATACCCGGATAACCGAGTATACGCCGCATCAATGCCATCTGACCGCAGAGATAATCCTGCCGTCCAATGCACATACCTATAAAGTTAAGTTTGTTCTCCTCGACAAAAGGAACGTTCATATCAATTTTGAAAATCTCCGCCAATTGCGCATCGTCTACTTCCAGCAGACGCTGATAGACTTTGGGGGAAATGGCATAGAAACTATCTTTCAATTCTTTTAAACTTGGGTAGTTAAATTGTTCATCCAATGTTTTACCCATAAAAAATAAGTCATGATAGGGATCTTCCTCCTGAAGGCCCAAAATGTATGCGATTCCATAACGTACATTGACAAAGTTACCGGCCATCCAGACAATGTGGTTGGTCTGCCCGTTGATACGTTGACGTGCATGTTCCTCGGAAATACCGTCCAATACATTGATAAAACTTTGACTGTGCATCCGATACGCAGGAATAATGACTTCTAATTTTGCTGAATTTGGTTTATCCATTGCTCATTGATCTATAGGTGCCAGGCACCTGGTTATTCATCAAAGTTAACTGATTTAGAGCACGATACTCTTGTCGTATGGCAAGAATATGAACTTATCGAAAAGAGCAGCCGTTAAATAGCGAAACCAAGGTAAATTTGATAACTTTGTCCTGTACCGTCCATACGCTTTGGTCGAAGTCAATATTGAGGATGAAGTATTAACGAATAATCTTTCGCTGTTGTATGAAGATTCTTTTAGTCGAAGATGATGTCCGTGTCGCGGGACTAATAAAACGCGGACTGGATGAAAACGAATTTCAGACCGACATTGCCTATGATGGTATTTCAGGAAAGAAAATGGCCCTGCAGCACGATTTCGACCTGATCATTACCGATATTGTATTACCTAAGATGGACGGGCTTGATCTCTGTAAGGAAATCCGCCATATCAAACCCGACCTGCCCATCATCATGCTTACCGCGCTCGGTACCACAGATGACAAAATCGAAGGTTTTGATGCTGGGGCGGACGATTATCTAGTCAAACCTTTCGAAATGCGGGAGCTATTGGCGCGGATACGGGTGTTGCTCAAACGCTATCAGAAACAGGACAGCACTACAGGAACCATCCTGCGCTACGCAGATCTGGAAATGAATCTGCATACCAAAAATGTCAGACGCAACAATATCGATATCAGTCTGACACCCAAAGAATTCAAACTACTCCACTACCTGCTGCTGCACCCGGAACGTGTATTGTCAAGAATGGAGATTGCCGAAAAAGTCTGGGAAACCCATTTCGATACCGGTACGAATTTTATTGATGTCTATATCAATTACCTCCGAAAAAAAGTAGACAAGGATTTTGATAAAAAATATATCCACACCAAATCTGGGATGGGCTTTATTTTAAAACAGGACTAATGCAGATCAGAACGCGAATCACCATACTTTTTACAGTCGTCACAGCGACCATCCTGATGGTATTTGCCTGCACGGTTTATTATTCGGCCGTAGAGAATCGGGAGAATGAATTTTATGCCCTCCTCAAAAAAGAAGCCTACACCAAAGCAAATCTGTTTTTAAATGCACAGGTAGACAGAAAAACACTGCAAGATATCTACCACAACAACCGAAAAATTCTCAACGAGGTTGAAGTAGCCATCTATGACACCCGTTTTAAGTTATTATACCATGATGCTGTAGACATTGATTTTGTCAAGGAGACACCAGCTATGTTGCGGGATGTTGTCAAAAAAAAGGAAATTGGCTTTTATCAGGACAAATGGCAGGTGATCGGCATTACCTATGCGTACAACAACGCGAATTTCATCATCACCGCTGCCGCTTATGATCAGTATGGTTACAATAAACTTCAAAATCTGTTATCGACCATCATTATTGTTTTTATTTTTGCGGTCTTTTTAAGCTATGCCGCCGGAATATTTTTCTCAAAAAAAGTATTCCGTCCGATTCAGGCCATGACACAAAAAGTCAAAAACATATCGGCCAATAGCTTGGATGCAAGACTTCAGAGCACAGGTAATAAAGATGAGCTATCCGAACTGGCAAACACCTTTAACGATATGCTGAACCGTCTTGAAAACTCCTTTGATGGCCAAAAGCACTTTGTCTCCAATATTTCCCACGAACTGCGTACGCCTTTGGCAGCTATGATTACCGAACTCGAAATTTCCACGAATAAAGACCGAAGCACCGCTGAATACAAGGTTATCATTGACAACACGCTAAACGACGCCCAGAAACTTAAAAAACTGTTTAATAGTCTACTGGATTTTGCCAAGGCGAGTTACGATAGTTCAGAGATTTCCTTCAAAGCACTACGTGTCGATGAAATCCTGCTTGACGCCTGCCAGCAGGTTTTGCAGGCCAATCCCGATTATAAACTCGACATTTTCATTGATCCCGCTCTGGAAGACGAGCAGATGATTTCGATTGTCGGCAATGAATACCTGCTCCAGGTCGCTTTTGTAAATTTAATTGAAAACGCCTGTAAGTTTTCCGATAACCAAAAATGTTCCATAGCGATTAAATCCAGTGGAACGTCTATACAACTAGAATTTAAAGATGACGGCATAGGCATCGATCCTCAGGATCTTGAACGCATATTCACCCCTTTCTATCGCGGCAACAACAAAGCGTACAGTGAAGGGAATGGCATCGGTCTCTCACTGACCAAAAAGATTATTCTACTGCATCAAGGCGTAATTCTTGTCCGCTCAACGAAAGGCATCGGTAGTGTATTCCAGATCAATCTACCCCATCCATCAGCACTCTAATAAAATTCTAATATTTTTCTAAAGCCTCTCTAACTACCTTCCATCAGAGGCATGGATAGCTTTGCACCATAATTTTTTAGAAACAGAAACGCCGGTCATCAACCGCCCATTCGTTGAACAATTCTTGAATGAGTAGAAGATGGCCTTTAGAAACTAAAAACAATGGTTAACCGCGCTATCAAAATTCCTATCCATCCCCTTAGATTCATGGGCTGGATCGCTGCCCTCACGATCATGCAAGCATGCACTCAACGCTCCGCTGTATCTTCGGACGAATCCTCGGCCCTGCATTTCGCAGGTGACACCCTGACGATCAACGCACATGCGCCACTGCTGTCCAAGATCAAGTGTACCGCCGTCGTCCAGCAACCGCATCAGTTGACATTCAGCACCGCCGCTATGGTCAAAATCATCCCCAATAGTTATGTTGAAATCCCCATGCCCTTTGCGGGGCGGGTTGTCAGATCCTACGTGAGCCTGGGGCAGAAAGTAGCGGTCAATACAGCCTTATTTTCAATCAGTTCTTCGGATTATTTCGATGCACAACGAACATACCTTGAGGCCAAACAAACCTATGCCCTGGCAGCAAATGTTTTAAAACGTCAAAAAGATCTGCTTAGCCACGGTGTCGGTACACAAAAGGAACTTGAAGAAGCGGAAACCAATTTTGCCATTAGCAAGACGACGCTCAATAATGCGACAGCATCTTTAAAAATATATGACAACAACCCGGCGCAGGTCGTGCTAGGTCAGCCCCTGCTCGTCCGTTCACCCATCCATGGCGAAATCCTCAGCAATACCATTGTCCTTGGCCAATACAATAAAGAAGACGCTCCAGCTTTACTCCGGATTGCTGAACTGTCGAAAGTATGGGTTTCGGCCTATATCAAGGAAAAAGACCTCGGTGCCATAGATCAGATCCGCAGTGTCGAAGTGCGCATTGACAACCAGCCTTCAAAAAGACTGCAAGGAAAGATTGTCCATATCAATCAGTTTGTCGACGAAGCAAATCGCAATATCGAAGTGTTAGTTGAATGCGACAATAAAGATCGGCTGCTCAAACCGGGTATGTATGTCAATACGCAATTTGAACAGGGAGCTGCTGCCAGTATATTTATTCCTGCGAAAGCTGTACTCCAATTTAATGATAAAAGCTTTGTCTGGGTACAGCTAGCACCGCACACATTTATGAGGCGATATGTACAGACCGGTGTCACCGAAAATGAGCAGATTCAGATTATACAGGGTCTGTCCAACGGTGAACAGATCATCGGTGAGGGCGCATTTTATCTACTAGCAAGCAACTAAATCTTTATCCAAAAATCGTATTACAATGAAACAACTTATTAGCCAGATCATCGCCAAGAGATGGGTTATTGCAGCTGCTTTTCTCCTTATTGCATTTTTCGGTTATTACGCTTGGAAACAGCTTTCAGTTGAGGCCTATCCCGATATCGCAGACGTGTCCTCACAAATCGTCACTCAGGTGCCGGGCCTGGCCGCCGAAGAAATGGAGCAACAGATAACAATTCCCATTGAACAGACCATCAACGGATTACCCGGAATGGAAGTCATGCGTAGCAAAACCACCTTTGGACTATCCATGGTCACCATCGTGTTTAAAGATGGTGTTGACGACTACTGGGCCAGGGCCCGTATACAGGAACGCCTGGCAGATCTCAGTCTCCCCTACGGTGCAGTACCCGGATTAGATCCACTTACCTCGCCGACAGGAGAAATCTTTCGTTATATTCTCGAAAGCAATACCCAGGATCTACGGAAATTGACCGAACTCCAAAACTTTGTCATTATCCCTAAAATCAAACAGGTGGCGGGAGTAGCCGATGTAACCAATTTCGGGGGCATCACGACGCAGTTTCAGGTCGAGCTGGATCCTAAAAAACTTGATCAATATGAAGTTTCTCTAGGCGAAGTAACCGCAAAGATCGAAGCCAACAATGCCAATGCCGGTGGAAGCATGATGAACCGTGGCGACCAATCTTATATGATCCGAGGTATCGGCCTTGTCAAATCGCTGGACGACCTCGGCAATATCGTTGTCAAATCGGTCAATGGAAACCGTATCTACATGCGGGATCTTGGACAGGTAAAGCTTGGCAACCTCGCCCGTAAAGGCGCCTTGGGCTACAGTGACAAACGTGGAGTAGACTATTCAGATAATATTGAAGGCATCGTATTGCTATTAAAGCATGAGAATCCCTCCAAGGTATTGGCCGGTGTAAATGCGGCGGTCGAGGAACTTAACAGTAAAATCCTTCCGAAAGATGTCAAAATACACGTGGTCCTGGATCGCACGAGCCTGGTCGACAACACCCTGCATACCGTATCCAAAACACTGCTCGAAGGTATGGCACTCGTCATTCTTGTACTGATCCTTTTTCTGGGGAGCTGGCGTGGTGCTCTATTGGTTGCCATCACCATTCCACTCTCGTTGTTGATCGCCTTTATATTGATGCATTTTACAGATATACCTGCCAATCTATTATCTCTGGGGGCGATAGATTTCGGAATTATCGTGGATGGTGCCATTGTTATGCTCGAAACCATTCTGAAAAAAAGGGAAGAAAAACCCGACGCTCCATTGGTCGAGCAGACCTTAACAACGAAAATTGCTGAAGTGGCCAAACCAATTTTCTTTGCCACCATCATTATTATCACAGCCTATCTTCCTCTTTTCGCTTTCGAACGGGTAGAAAAGAAACTGTTTACACCAATGGCCTATACCGTTGGTTATGCGCTATTGGGGGCTCTAGCAGTATCCTTGCTACTGATTCCCGGACTGGCTTACCTCATCTACCGCAAACCACAAAAGGTTTATCACAATCGATGGCTGGAAAAATTAACGGCACTTTACCATCAGCGGATCAAAAAAATAATGCTGCGTCCAAGACGAGTGTTTGTTCCCCTCGGCCTTGTTCTTTTAGCAACAGGACTGCTGACAGCATCCGTGGGTAAAGATTTTTTGCCTATACTTGACGAAGGTTCGATCTGGTTACAGGTCTCCCTCCCTCCGGGCATCACGGTAGAGAAATCCAAGGAAATGAGCGACAGCCTACGTGCGCGTACCTTGAAGTACGAAGAGATCTCCTATGTCATGGTACAGGCCGGACGCAATGATGATGGTACCGACGCCTGGACCCCTTCACACTTCGAAGTCAGTGTGGGTTTGAAGCCATACAAAACATGGAAATGGGGAAAAACCAAAGCAGATCTTATCAATGAACTGGCCGCAGAATATGCCCAAATGCCGGGCTATAATGTAGCTTTCTCACAACCGATGATCGATGGTGTCATGGACAAAATCGCGGGAGCACATAGCGAACTCGTGGTCAAACTTTTTGGGGATGATCTGAAAGAAACCCGGCGTGTTGCCGAAGACCTCATGACCACACTTAAAGGAGTGGAAGGCGCTGTTGACCTGGCTATTGACCAGGAGCCGCCACTCCCACAGTTGCAGATCATCGTTGACCGGGACAAAATTGCACAATATGGATTGAATATTTCGGATGTCACCGACCTGATTCAAATTGCAGTTGGTGGCAAAGCTGTATCTCAGGTCTATCAGGGGATTAAAGTATACGATATCACCTGTCAGTATGCTGAGAACGAGCGAAACTCGCCGGAAAAGATCGGCAATCTGATGTTGTATCCCGATAATGGCACACGCATCCCCTTGTCGCAAGTCGCCACGGTCAAACTCAATACCGGAGAAAGTACCATTTCACGCGAACGCAATAGCCGTCAGCTGACCGTCAGATTGAATGTACGGGGGCAAGATTTAGGTACTTTCCTGACCAAAGCCCAGCAGTCAATCGACCAGAAGCTGAAATACGATCCACAGAAAATCAGACTGCAATGGGGTGGTCAATTTGAAAATCAGCATCGCGCCTACAGCCGACTGGCAGTCATCGTCCCCCTGACACTGGCGATTATATTTATCCTGCTGTATAGCACCTTCGGTTCTTTTGGACAGGCCGGCTTACTTATCGGTATTGTACCGCTGGCACTCTTTGGTGGAATGCTTGCGCTCAATATACGGGGTATGACCCTAAATGTATCTTCGGCAGTGGGTTTTATCGCCCTTTTTGGTGTTGCCATACAAAACGGTGTATTGATGCTTTCCCAGTTCAATGTGCTACGAAAAAATGGAATGGCCTTAGAAAAAGCTGTCATTGAAGGCGCTTTCAGTCGATTCCGCCCTGTACTGATGACCGCGACGGTGGCTATACTTGGCCTACTTCCAGCATCATTGGCGACAGGTATCGGATCAGATGTTCAACGGCCTCTGGCCACCGTGATCGTCTATGGTTTACTCTTTTCTACCCTGCTGACACTGTTTATGCTTCCACCCTTGTATTATCTGATGGAGCGAGGACGGCAATACAGCAGTGGGCCAAAACCATCAACCGATCACATACAAGCGGAGACAAATTCCTAAAATCAAAACCACATTCTGTTTAAAGCAATACAGCTGCTTTAAACAGAATGATCAAGATAAAATTTCGATGAAAACACAGATCAGACTTCTTCTTTCCTTTATGCTGCTCATTGGAAATGCTGCTGCACAAACAATAGACTCAACTTTTACTCATAAAAATCTGGACTACAGCAGCTTTATTGCCCAGGTTGGAAAGAACAACCTCGGTTACGCCGCTGAAAAGTTCAACCTTTCAATCGCCGAGGCGAATATCATCAGTGCCGGTATCTTCCCGGATCCCGAATTCACCGTAGGGCTCTTTGACAATAGCGAAAGAAGCAAACAACTCGGCCGGGGTTATACCGCCGGATTGAGCTGGACGGTAGAATTGGGGGCAAAACGGCAGGCACGTCGCCAGGTTGCAAAGGATGAGGCCGAAACCACCCGTCTCCTATTCGGAGACTATTTCCGAAATCTACGTGCCGATGCCACCCTTGCTTTTTTATCAGCAAGGTACAACCAGCAATTGGCAGCAACCTATCGCAGTTCCTATCAACAACTCGCTCAGCTCGCCAGCTCAGACAGTATACGTTATCAACTAGGCGCTATTCCACAAATTGACTACCGCCAGTCAAAATTGGAAGCCGCCCATATGCGCAATACGCTTTCGGCAGCCGAAGCGACAGCCAATTCCTCCCTAGCGGGGTTATCACTGCTTATGGGGGATAAGAGCCCCATTCTTTGGCTACCACAAGGATCTGATGTTTCTTTTGATCGCAACTTTTCATTAAGTACATTGCTATCAACCGCAGTACGAGAGCGTGCTGATCTTAAGGCTGCGCTACAAAACAAACAGCTCTCCCATAGTCTGCTCCAGCTGGCAAAGGCAAACCGTGTGTTAGATCTCGGTATTTCCATCGGCTTTACCTACAATGGTGAGGCCAGAAATGAAACCGCACCGACACCACAGTTTAATGCCATCAATGCCGGCCTAGCCATACCACTAAAATTTTCCAATTTTAATAAAGGCGAGCTGAAATCTGCTCAGTTCAAAATTGAGCAAGACGAATTGATCTATCAAGATGCAGCATTACGCATCCAGACTGAGGTGAATCAAGCTTATATGCAATATAAAGCTACTCAAAAACAGGTACTGCAATTTAATAATACAATGTTGCTCGAAGCAAAAGCAATCCTGGAAGGAAAGATCTACAGCTACAATCGGGGCGAAACCGCCCTGCTGGAAGTGATCAACGCACAACGCTCCTACAATGACACCCAACTTGCTTACAATGAAGCGCGCTACAATTATGCGGTCGCATTGGTGGAATTACAACGTGCTGCAGCCACTTGGGATATTGATCAATTGTGACACCGTTATACCGGTGAAATCTGATTCTTTTTAAGCTTCTTATACATGCTTTTCAAGGAAGGGGAAATCAGTATCAGCAGCAAGATGCTGATACTTATTATGGACATCAATTCATAGTAGTCCATGCCATACCGGACGAAAGACTGTATATTAACCCGCTCGCTGATGAGCTTCAATCCCGCGGCATGCTCCTTGTATTGCAATCCATGTTGCAATACCCTGTGAGATTCCCGCTGAATATAGTCTTCAAATATCAGATTGCTTGACTGCAGCTGATCTCGAAAAACCTCCCGGTGCTGGGCATGTTCAAATAATTTAAAGAAATTCTGTAGACCGATACTACTGGTATAGCCCAGGTAACGGACGGCCAAACAAGCTGCCGCCGCTGAAGCTCCCAAATGAGGGCGTACACTGGCAATCACAAATAAGATTGTTGGCACCATGATCAGACCAACACCCAGCCCATGCAATACCAACGGCAACCAGAAGTGATCTTCATTGCCCTCACTTTCAAATGAAAAAAACATATATTGGTGAAAGGCCAGCAGGCAACAGTAGCCAACAATCCAGATCCATTTCACTGTGCGCCGTTTTAATAGCCAGTAGAAGGATAGCATAACACCACATACAATCCCGAGGATATTAAACCATTGAATATAGGACAGGTGAATGGGATCCAGGCGGATGACCTGTAGAAAATACTGATTGGAAATCGCCAGCGAAAACCGTTCGATATACATCATATACAGGACCAAGATTCCGAACAGGAATTTCCGGTTTCCAAAGATGGACAGCTCAATATAAACACGTTTGATTGCTTTCTGCCTCATGATAAACAGACCCAACAATAAAATTCCACCGAGCAATACGATCAGCATAGAACTGTCCGAAAACCAATAAAGTTCCTGCCCATAGACCATCAGATAACCGAAGCTTATCACAGTCAAGCTGTAAAGGACAAAACTGGCCCAGTCCAGGGAAAATAAAGGGTACGGTCGATTATGCCGGATGGGTTTCATTGTGACGATGATCAGTGGTAGCCCCGGTACAAAAGATAAGGCAGCATACAGGTAAAGTTCATCAAAGTTAAATGAATCTATAAATTCCGCTGTCACAAACGTATTGAAAGGTGAACTACAGAGCAGCATACCAAAAAATATGGCATAACTTCCCTCCTTGGCCCTTTCCGTTTTCAGTCGGGAAAATATCATGGATATGGAGAGGTTGACAGCCGATGCGAACAGCATACCCTGAAAAAAGCGTAAGCCATATATCCAACTGATCTCGTTAACGCGATACATCAGGTAACAATTGAGCAGCTGTAAGAGATTGAAAATGATGTAGTACTGTTTGACCGGGAAATACTGAAAAAAGCGACGTTCCAGGACGTAGAATCCGACAAATCCCGCATAGAAAAGAATAATGAGGAATTGAATATCACTGGGCTGTGCACCGTAGAACCCCGCGGTGACATTGACATTGGCACCGGGCAGAAAAAACAAGACCATGCTTGGCATCAATCCGCTGAATAAAATCAACTTAATCAGCCATTCAGGTACCCAGTCTTTGAAGATCCCTTTCACTGTTATTGATTTTTTGAGACCGAAACATTGACATTCATTCCTGAGAGTAATTTTGCAGTTCCCTTATCCCTATCCAGTTCGATACGAACTGGAACCCGCTGTACGATCTTCACAAAATTACCAGTCGCATTGTCCGGTGGAAGCAATGAAAAAGAAGATCCTGTTGCTGGCGAAATAGAAATTATCTTTCCATAGAATGTTTCATCCGGGTAGGCATCCGCAACAACCTCTACACGCCCACCAAGGTTGAGATAACGCAATTGCGTTTCCTTAAAGTTGGCTGTCACCCAAGTTGGTGTCTCTGCATTGACAATAAATCCCAACACCTCGCCCGGATTTACCATCTGTCCTTTTTCAATGCTACGTTTCCCTACCCGACCATCATAGGGAGCCCGGATTACGGTATATCCTACATCAAGATGCTTTCGGTTTGCTGCAGCTGACAACCGTGCTTTCTCCGCATTGATCACCCCCTTTTTTACATCAACATCATTCACCCGATCCCGCGATGCCTCCAACTTATGCTGTAATGCGGCAAGTTCACTTTTGTACACCTCCAGTGTGGCTTTTATATCTTCCAGCTGCTGCGCCGTAGCAGATTTTTCATCAAACAGAAACTTATAGCGATCGTATTCCAGTTGCTGCTTCGTCATCCGCGCTTCGGCAGCAGCAATGGATTTTTCCAACGATTCATGTTCGGCCTGCAATATTTCCTTTTGGCTACCTAACACACTGATTTCCGCATTTTCTTTGTTTATCGAAGCCGAAGCTTGCTCAGCTTCATATTTGTACTCCCGATTGTCGATTAGTAGTAAGGTATCGCCGCGCTTGACCGATTGATGATCTTTAAAGTGAACCGAAACAATGTAACCGCCCACACGGGAAATAATGGGATTAATATACTGGGTCACTTGTGCATCATTGGTATAGGTATACCGGATGCGCAACCAGAGTATCCTTCCACCCCATAATAAAAGTGCCAACAAAGCAATCCCAGCCAACCAATTGGTGATTCTGGTCAATTGTACATCGGTCATTGACCGGCCTGATTTAGGTTTCATTAGATAGTACCCTTCAAAAATTCAATAAAATAATAATGTTTCTGTATCGCGATCCGGGCGGATTCCAGATCAAAGTTTGTCTTGAGGCATTGCATATCTGCATCCAATAGATCCGTAATCAGCGCCGAAGACTTGAAATACCTATTTTTTATAATACGGGCATTTTCTTTGGCCAGCGTTAGATTTTTTTGGCAGACAGCCTGTTGTTCCAGTGCTAGATTATAATCCAGATAAGCCTGCAACAGTTCATTTTCCACCACTTCCTCCTCATGATGGTGTTTGACTTCTTCCCGCTTCAAAGCAACCTGCGCTCCCCGGACAATATTTTTATTGAGGTACAATGCAGATATTGGGATGTTCAATTTAAGCCCTACGATATTTAAGTTGTACCAGCTCGCATTATAGGGATAGAGAAATACCTGTGGATTCGCAAAAGTAAATGTATTGGTCAGGCCTAGTTCGGGCAGGTAGTTTGACTTCGCCTGTTTGATACTCAGTTTTTTTAAAGCAACTTCCTGTTCAGATTTCAGCAGTACAAAAGCCTGCTGTCTCGCAGTGGCCACAAGCTCCGCATAGTTTAACGGATGACTTTCCATCGTAGCACACATCGGGATAATCTCTTGCCCTATACCGGCAATCAGCTGCAATTTTTGGTTAATTGCTCTGATATCATTTGCGATCTGTACCAAAAGCAGTTCGCGCTTGGACAATTCGAGGGAAATACGCAACACGTCACTATGCAGCACAACACCGGCTGTATAACGGTATTCGATCTCTTTCAATTGCGTCCGCTGATCTTTGATATCCTGCTCGATCAGTAATTTGTTGCGATAGGCTAAATCCAGATCCAGAAACAAGTTACAGATCTCCAGCTTAATCTGCGCCGTGGAACTTTTCCAATCAATGTTGGCAAGTTCCATTTCGAGCTTTTTTGATTCGATTTTCATAAGATCCCGATGGCCGTTGTAGAGGTTCAGGTAGAAATCGAGTCCGGTATCATACAGGTAATGGATAACATCATGTTGTGATGGTTTGGCAAATATACCTTGATCGTAGACCGGCATATTGCTCGCATAACTAGCAGAAGCCCTGACACTGATTTTCGGCAGCAATTCCATCCGTTGCTGCCGCAGGGCTATTCCTTTTTCCTGTAATTGCAAATGCGACTGTTCGATATACTTACTGTTTTGCAACGACTTACTGATCAGATCAGCGAGTGAGGTGCGTAGCGAGTCCTGGGCCTGCGTTTCTAAAACCGAGCATACAAGTACCACGATGGTGCCCATTGCTTTTGCCCAATAAGGCGAAAAAAAGTTCAATGTCTTTCTGTTATTTTTTTGCGTTGCAAACTTAGACACTAATTGGAAAATGAATTTCTTCACAAACGCCAATATGTTATGTAAAAAAGACATTTTTTGATCAATTTAAAATAAAAGATCGAAATCTGCCAAAAACAGAGGCAAGAAAGAAAACAATAAGATCGCTTTGCTTATTATACCTATATACTATTCACAGTAGCTATCGAGCTTATATCGTTTACATGCCAAATTGATTATGATTGATTATGAAAAAAGCCATCTTATTACTTCCATTACTTCTGATACAAATGAGCCAGGCACAAGAATTTCCATCCGCAGTGGATTCTGATCCCAGCAAACTGGGATGGATGACGGGATTTCCGCCACCACAGGATCGAATTATTTCAGCATTGGACGGTACATTTTTTAAGTTTCCGGCATTGCGTTACAGTGTTTGCCATATGCGTGAATTCTTTCCGTCGAAAGTCGTCCCTTCCGCCCCCATCAACCGTTATTCTTTTTCCACTGCGGAGGATTCCGCCATTGATGCCTTGAGTTTTCAACCTCTTGGAGATGAAAAGTCTATCAGTTGGGCGGAATCTCTTTTAAAAAATTATACTGATGGTATCCTTATTCTTCATAAAGGGCGTATTATCTACGAAAAATATTTTGGTGCATTGACCCAGAATGGCAGGCATGCTGCTATGTCCGTCAGCAAAACATTAACCGGCACGCTAGCTGCTCAACTGATTACTGAAGGCGTTTTGGATGAAAACAAATACTGCCGGGATTACATTCCCGAACTTGCACATTCCGCCTTTGGCGATGCAACAATACGTCAGGTACTGGATATGACAACAGGCCTGGAGTTCAGTGAGGACTATGCTGACCCCAAAGCAGAAATATGGGCCTTCTCCAAAGCAGGAGATCCCTTCCACTTCCAACGAAGTCCTGATGAACCGGCAAACTACTTTGATTACTTAAAGACGGTTAAGAAAAAAGGTCAACATGGTGACGCATTCGGCTATAAAACAGTCAATACAGACGTTATGGGCTGGATAATTTCTCGGGTATTAAACAAGCCCTTGTCACAAGTCCTTTCCGAAAAAATTTGGCAGCCCTTGGGAACCAATTTTGATGCCTACTATCTGATTGATGGTGCTGGAATATGCTTTGCGGGCGGAGGACTCACGACCAACCTCCGCGACATGGCCATGTTTGGTGAGATGGTGCGCAATAAGGGTTATTTTAACGGAAAACATATCCTCGCGAAGGAAGTAATTGAATCCATCCGCTCTGGCGGAAGCCAGGCTGCTTTCGCAAAAGCCGGTTATACCAATCTAAAGCAGTGGAGTTATAAAAACATGTGGTGGGTAAGCCATAATGCCGATGGAGCCTTCTGTGCACGTGGCGTCCATGGACAGACCGTCTATATCGATCCCAAAGCAGAAATGGTTATCGTCCGATTTGCCTCTCATCCCCTGGCATCTAATTCAGCCAACGATGGATACTCCCTACCCGCTTATCAGGCGGTGGCCGACTACCTACTGAAAAAATAAAACCACTAATAACCAATACATTACAGTTAATCAACTTATTTTTCAGTTTTAAAACTGAAAAATAAGTTGATTAACTATGAAATAAGTTATAGCTTTATAACTATGGAAGAATTAACAAAAAAAGAAGAAGAAGTTATGCATGCTGTATGGAAATTAAAGCAGGCTTTTGTCAAAGATATTATTGAATATATGGATCCGACACAAACAACGCCTTATAATACCATATCATCCATTGTACGGATTTTAGAGAAAAAAGGGTATGTGGGTTTCAATTCCTATGGAAAGACTTACCAATATTATCCGCTGATCTCCAAGATGCAATACCGAAAGTTTTTCTTTTCGCGTGTCATGAACAAGTATTTTGATGATTCTGTCGAAAATCTGGTATCATTCATTGTCAAGGAACAAAAAATCAGCGAAACAGACATCGAGAAAATCAAGGAAATTATCAATAAAAGTAAAGAAGATGAATAACCTATTTTCCTATAGCATAGAGGCCAATATCAGTTTACTTATTTTAGTCTCGCTCTTTGTCCTGGCTTTTCGGCAGCTTTCATTTTTTCGTTGGAACCGGCTTTTGCTTATTGCGTTGGTGAGCTTTTGTACGCTGGTTCCTCTTCTTAAATTTAAGACTGATTATGTCAAATTAATCGATTCCAAAACAAATTCAAATCAGGAAATACAGTCGCCAGAGCAGCTGGGTTATTCCAATGCCCCTTTTTTGATCGAACCCGAAGAACAGCTCAATCTATGGGACCGAATAGAGTTAAAAAAAATACTCGCTTATGCTTACTTATTGATCGCCATTTTCTTTCTGATACGATTAGTTTATCGCAGCTTAAAGCTCGTATGCTGTTTAAAGAAGATGGATTTTCAGGAGCATCAGGGAATTAAAGTAATCCCGCCGTTTAATCGCTTCAATAATTGTTCGATCTTTCATTATATCGTTATGGATAAAAGCGCACTTGAAAGTCCCGAAGGCAAGCTCATCTTTGCTCACGAGGCACAGCATATTTTAAAAGGACATGCCTGGGATAAATTATACATCGAGCTGATGTGCTGCATCTTCTGGATAAACCCCGCCATTTATTGGGTTCGGAAAGAACTGTATCGCCTACATGAGTTTCAGGTCGATATAGCGGTAGCTAAATGCTATGGAAAGACTGATTATGCGAGCTTCCTGCTGAATATGACACAACAAAATCAACAATTAGATTATATGCAAAGTAGAATTTTAAAAAACCAAAATGAACTGGTAGAACGCATCGACAGGTTGATGCGAAATCTATCACCACGCACGAAAGGTTATCAGTATCTGCTGTTTGTTCCTTGTATATTCGTGTTAATTGTCTCTTTTTCTTTTATTGATCCTCCGAAAGAAAAGATCTCCACTACTAGCGCTGTTAAAAATAGCGCAAAGACCATTGTTCTGGATCCGGGACATGGTGGCAAAGATAGTGGTGCCACCAACAGCAAGGGCCTCAAAGAGAAAGATCTCACTTTACAGGCTTGTAAGATGATTCAAAATGAACTTGAAAAAGAAGGTTTTCAGGTTGTATTGACCCATTCGAAAGACGAATTTATGATGCTTAAAGACCGTACGGCCTTTACTGGTGACGCATTAATTTCTATTCATTTTGACATTGATCCTTCAAACGCCAAGCAGCCAATCGGCCTACGGTATCCAAAAGCTGTTGAACTACCCAAGATACAGGATCAAAGCCGAGAACTTGCGTTCCGTCTCACACAAAATTTAAAAAATCAAGGATTAAGCACGCAGAAACCGGTTGAAAGCCATAATCATGCGATCTTACGGGGAGCAAAAATACCAGCGCTCATTGTTAGCTTAGGGAATATGAATACCTTTTCCAACACATTGGATCCACAATTTATCAGCGCTTTTACCCAAGCCCTAAAAACGTCTCTGTCGGAATAGTTTTCCGTAAAATTATCAGATCAATTCTTTTTACAAAGAAGCCAAACAATAGAAGATTCCCTATAGGGAATCTTCTATTGCGTTCCAGAGTTCAATGCGCTTTTGAAGCGCCTCTTTACTGACTATTTTCATTTCTTCCCACTTCTCATCATCCTCTTTGGCCAGGTCGCTGATCATCTGCATTGCCAAAGGGCCATGCTCATCACCGTCCAGATCAATATGACGTTGGAAATAGTAGATAAAATTATCTAAGCTCGATTCAGGAAAGTTGGTTTTCAGCTCCTGCAAAATGGAGGTAAACATACCCGGGATAAGATCCTCACGACCAAATGTAAAGGCAGCAGCAATTTTATGTACCTCCCCTTCTTCGATCAGTTCAAAAGTAAAATTCAGAAAATCTTTGATCCTTTTGTCCAGTGTCGTCAATGCGATGGCATCAAAAATACTTTTGGATTTCTTGGCGTTCACGATAAACTTGTTAACCAGGTGCAGGTCTGCCCCCATTTCACTCATTGCGTCCAGATACATTTCAAAATGGCTCAAACGGCGACCATCAATATATTCGTCGGATTCTTCCGCTAATACAATTTCGTTAATCAGATAGCGTGTCGAAGGATGCTCACTTGCAAACCAAGGCAAAGTTGTACAGGTCAATTTAATCTGCAAAGCTTTTAATAAAGACATAAAATCCCATACAGCGTACACATGCCCTTCGGTAAAAGAACGTAGATTCTTGATCGTTTTGATTTTAGGATACAAGGAGTGTTGCAATAATACCTCGCGTTCGGCAGCAATGTATTCATTAATTTCCGCAATTCTATTCATGCCGCAAAAGTATTGTCTTATCTCTGTTTTTTAAAGTATTTTCGACGAGATTACAGTAACATGATAAATTATCGGGCAAGCTATCCACTTCATAACCAAACCACAGCCAAAAACCCAAACTCACTTTTGCCGGCCTTAGTCTTCTTATCCACACCCAATTACCAAAAAAACAAAAATATTTTTAATATTAAAAAATAATCTACTATATTTGTAGAGTATTCAGAATTGCATGATGCAATACCAACCGAGTGTAGACACCGCGGTGGTAAATTAATACGGGTTTCGACCAAAATAAACGTTATACAACGGTTATTTTTCCCAACAAGATCTGGATACAGTTTATGGTTTAATCCTTTAAATTTTTAAATTGTATGGCTACAACAACAAATCTTTACCAACACTTACTGGAAAAATTCAGCTACTATTCCACAGACGAACTAATACAGCTCAATAACGATACAATCTTGGGACAGGGTTGGGGCTCGGCCAAAGCGACCTTTCGGACAGCGCTGCTCAGTACTTTCTCCAAAAGAGGACTGGACCTATCCAACATCATTTCCAAGGAAGACGGTTTTACCTCAGTGAAGCATGTCCCTGTACGTTTGGAACACAATGTATTGATTCCATTGCAATCTTAAGACAGCAGTCATAGCACTTTCAGCGTAGAAGCACCGACTACCGTCTTGTCTTTTCTGTTTTTCATATTTACATGTAATTGTGTATAACACATGTGTATGCAATGAGATTTTTAAGACAAAAGGATCCCCGGCCTGCAAAAATTGCAGGCTAGGGATCCTTTTATTTTTCTTTTGTATGATAGGCAACCCAGTTATGATCTATACATACCTGAAGTTGTTGTGATTTGGATGAATAAATCTGGTAATTCAGTATTTTACCATCTTTCCATTCCATGTCTATGGTATGATTTCCTTTGATGCGCATTCCCCTGACCTGACCTTCTTTTTTCCAGGCTTCAGGGATTGCTGGCAGGAGATACACACTGTCCTTATGCGACTGCACCAGCATCTCAGCGATCCCGGCTGCTCCACCAAAATTACCATCAATCTGGAAAGGTGGCCCAGCAGTTAACAAATTGGCGTAAACACCGCCCCCAGCGCCATAATTGATATGTGTATCGACACGTGGGGTCATCAGCTGCCGAAATAATTTATAGGCACGCTTGCCTTCATGCAATCTGGTCCAAAACAGTAGTTTATGGGCTATGGCCCAGCTCGGCCCATCATCTCCCCGTACATTCAGACTCTTTTTAGCGGCTAGCTGCCAGTCTGGATGTTCGTCATAACGGATCAGATAGCCTGGATACAAACCATACAAATGCGAGATATGCCGATGCTGCGGATCAACTTCTTCATAATCTTCGATCCATTCCATGATACGGCCATCTTTGGCTAGCTGCACTGCCGGTGCTAAGCGTTTCAATTGCGCTGAAACCTTCGTTAAAAAAGGATCCGATTGTTTGCCTAATAATGCTGCCGCATGGATGACATTTTCAAATAATTCGCGTACGATCTGATTATCTATCGTTGGTCCCATCGTGACGTTTGCCTGGTGGCCATTAGGAAGCTTAAAGGAATTTTCGGGAGATACCGATGGCGAAGTCAACAGCCAACCTTTACCGGGGTATTCAGTCAAGGCGCTGGCGTAAAATTGTGCCGCGCCATAGAGTATTGGGTATATCCGTCGCAGATAGTCCATATCTTCGCTATAAAGGTAATGTTCCCACAGATTATTGCACAGCCAGCCCGAGCCTGCATTGGCAATGCCCCAAGAAGCGGATTCCCCCGGTTCGGTATAGCCCCACACGTTGGTGATCACATGAGCCACCCAGCCCGGAGCGTTATAGTACGCTTTCGCGGTCTTTGCTCCCGGGGCCATAAGGCCTTCCACAAGACTCACCAACGGTTCATTGAGTTCGCCCAAATTGGCCGCTCCCAGGTGCCAATGGTTCATTTGCACATTGATATCCAGGTGATAATCCCCATTCCAGGGTGTCTGAATCTGATTTGCCCATAGCCCTTGTAAATTCGGCGGCAGCAGACCTAAACGCGTACTGCTAATACTAAGGTAGCGACCATACTGATAAAATAAGGCTGCCAGCCCCGGATCCTGATCCGGTTCTTTACCGAAAGCCAGCAAACGTTGGTCGGTCGGTAAATTATCTTTCGAGCGGCCAAGACTGAGCGACAAACGGTTGAACTTTGTTGAATAGTTTTGTAGATGTTCGGCATATTGCTTGGCATAGGATTTTTTTAAAGCCTTTGTTAAAGTTTCGGTTGTTGTACGCTCAAAATCCTTGCCTTTAAAATCGGTATCTGTCGCCACATAAATCAGTACTTCGTCAGCCTGTTGGATAACAATAGATTGCCCTTGTACAAGCTGTTTTCCACCTTTAACTTGCGCCCGGACACGTGTTTTAAACTGGATACCTTTACCGTCCACACCATTATCCAATTGTCCCATCAAAATGAGCTCGCCATCTTTGGTCGTAGCAGTCGCCCTTTCGGGACGGTCGATCTTGATTGCTAGGTTTATCTGCCCTTTTTTGCTACTCTGTAGACGAATAATACCCACATCATCTGCAAAGCTTGTCCAATATTCCCGGTTATATTTTACGCCTTTGAGCTCATAGCTCGTTTTTACCAGGGCCTTTTCAATATCCAGCTCGCGGCGATAGTTTTGTACCGCAGCAATATCTGTTTTTCCATCAAATGCAAGCGTCAAATTGCCAAGAACTTGATAACAGCCCCATTGCTTACCACCCGATCCCGGGCCTTTGCAGATAAAATGTTGGTCAATCAATCCCTGAGCGAGGTTATTTTTCCCGTTTTTGATCAGGTTTCGAATGCTATCCAAGTACCTACTGGCTTCATAATTATTGGCATCCTGAGGGCTTCCCGACCATAGTGTAATATCGTTGAGTACAACATGTTCATTTATTAAGCCACCGTCGGGCATCATACCGATCTTTCCGTTACCTAGGGGCAAGGTCTCCTCCCATTGTTTTGCCGGCTGTTGATACCAGAGTTTGCTCCCCTGCTCCTGCCCAAATAACTTGCCCGAAAAAAAGAACAGCAGCATAGCACAAAGTATCCTATCTATTCCACGACCTATTTTTGGATATCTATTCATATCACCTTAGTTTTTTGTCCAGTCATCTGTCCGAAAAGGAGATCCGGCGATCCCAGCATCATTATACAAAGTCAGGTCCGGGTTATCGGCCCAGCCGTAACGCACTGCCACCGGCGACAGCACTTCTTTGGCAGATACGATCAGCTTATTTCCCACCTGTTTGACCTCAGCGGGGTAAAAGACCTGATCTGCGCCAGCAATGGTAAAACTACCTTTCAGTTTATCCGCATCTTTCAGCACCAGTTTTTTGCCCATGGGGTTAAAGCTGAGCTGCATCTCTGTTCCCTTTGTGATCCAATGTTCGAGGACAGGCCCCGAATAAGGGATCTTCTTTCCATAAAGCTGCGCTGTTGCAATCCAGCCTAGCCTTCTACCGACATCCTGTTTATTTTTTGGATGAATATCCACTGCATCACCGATATCTGCAATAACAGCCATACCTGTGTAATGCAGTTTGAGCGTTTGGCGCTGCGCCTCTCGTAATCTCGCCCAGGAAGAAGATTGCGGTGCCGACTTCTTCTCCTTATAATTTGCCAATTGCACAAAATAAAAAGGCATCTTTTCGTTGTTCCACTGTTGGCGCCAGTCCTGAATCAGCGCTGGCAACAGTTGCTCGTAAGGTGCATCTTTTGAATCTGCATTACTTTCTCCCTGATACCAAATAG
The DNA here is from genome assembly GCF_024810095.1 of Sphingobacterium sp. BIGb0165. NCBI lineage: Bacteria > Pseudomonadati > Bacteroidota > Sphingobacteriia > Sphingobacteriales > Sphingobacteriaceae > Sphingobacterium > Sphingobacterium sp. BIGb0165. Next base: position 359,161 of record NZ_JANUEB010000006.1, read on the forward strand.
CTCCTTTTATTTTAAGATCCACAAAAGGTTTAACCATAGCATTGTAGAGTACAGTCGGTCTATTGGGACCCTCCATCGCGTTAGGCTTTGCGGGCAGCTTAGTCAGATCATAACCTACTTTGCATTTCCAGTCTCCAACGAGAGAAATCTGCTCCCCATTCGGTCCTTCCAGTCGTGGCTGTTCTGTACCGCCATATATTCCTCCGTCTCCAGCGCCATCAAATACCCGAACGGCAATATGCAACAGGCCGCCATTGTTTGCCGCTGCAGGCACAGTATATTTCCGAATCTGGTTGTAACCAACAGTTTCGCCCACCTTTGTGCCATTGACATAGGTGATATCATTATCGTCTATCGCTCCCAAAATCAACTTGAGGGGTTTACCCTGCCAATGTGCCGGCAGCGCAACGTCTTTGCCAAAATAAACGACACCGTCCATACCCGGAAACAGGTTTTGGTCAAAAAAGCTGGGAATTGTAATCGTAGACCAGGTACTTTTATCCAATTGTGGCGCAAACCACTCGCCCTGCGTTGCTGTCTTCACCTGATCCTGCTGTTCGGCGACGCGATTCCATTCTGCCAAATCCTTCGCATAGACTTCCTGTGCATCTGGGCGTTGGATTTTTTCGATGGCCGCCGTATAGATTGAAAACGGTGTAAGTGCCTCTCGGCTCATCCAGGTTTCAATAATTGTTCCGCCCCAGGAAGAATGGATCAAACCAATGGGGATTCCTGTTTTCTCGTAGATCTCACGTGCAAAAAAATAGGCCGTCGCCGAAAACTCTGGAATACTTTGTGGCGTTACAGGATTCCATCCACCAGACTCCACCTTAACTGCTGTACTAGGTTGATTGGCCGTTGCTTTTGGAATCTGCAAAATGCGAATATTGGGGAAGTTGGCTGCTTTGATTTCCTGCTCGAAGTTATTGATCTTACCCCAACCCGCCAGGGGCATTTCCATATTTGATTGCCCCGAACAGAACCAGACTTCACCGATCAAAATATTATTTAGGATCAATTGATCCCCATCATTGATTGTAATTTGGTAGGGTCCACCGTATTTCGGTGTCTCCAAGAAGACTTCCCATCTCCCCTGTTGATCGACCTCTACCTGATAGTTTTTGTTATTCCAGCTGCTGTTTACGCTAAGTTCCTTGCCTACTGCGGTACTGGTTCCCCAGATCTTGACCTTTTCTTTCTGCTGGAGTACCATATTATCGCCAATAAAGGCAGGCAGCTGTACTTTAGCCTGTAGGGTAGAAAATCCACTGGCAACGCTGAGTAGCAGGGCCAGAAGAGTCCTTTTATACTGTTTAGGTTTTATCATGATTTTTGAGTTTATTGCTCAATTGGGTTTATAAATTTGGCGCATCCGAAGTCCAGACTGTTGGAATCGGAGCTTCGGATGTGCCACAGTTATTTTTTTAAAGTGCCGAGATCTTCAGCAAAACGCTCGTACGGTTGCTATTCAGATCAGGATTCACACCGACTTTCATCAGGTAATCGCCCGAATAGGTTTGTCCCTGGCCTAAGCTCGACTTGGCTCCCGGATACAAGTTGATCTCCTCCACCCGGTATTGTTTTTGGGCATCTAGTCCTTTTAAACGCACTGGATCCGTTGATCCTATGCCATAGCGGTTATTGACCAGATAGTTGAAGATGACAGCTTCTGTTTTTTGGTTATTCACATAACTCAGGGTGGCAAAGTCACCTTCACGCGGATCGGCCAAACGATACTGATCCCCATGCCAGATTGTTGCTTTAAGCGCGTCGTAATTCTTTACCGCCTGCTGGGAGAATAACAGATCCTGCTCATTCAGGTGGCTCACCACAATATCAAAACCCAGTTTGCCCATCATGGCTACATCCGTACGGAATTTGAGTGGCTGTTTTCCCCAGTCTGTTACATGGTTTGAGGTGCTGATTGCCGGGAAAAAGTAAGAATATTCGTACTGCATAAAAATACGTTCCAGGGGATCTGTATTATCCGAAGGCCAGAATTCGGTAAAGTACCGAAGCGCTGCATAGTCCACGCGGCCACCGCCACCCGAACATAACATCATCGGCACCTTTGGATACTTCGCACGAATACGTTCCAACACCTTATAAAGGCCTTCGACATACGAAATATAAAAGGCGCCCTGATCTTTCAGAAATGCGGAATGCGCATTGTATATCACCGCATTACAATCCCATTTAATGTATGCCAATGCCGGATTTTTGGTAAACAGATCGTCCAAGATATGAAAAACAAAATCCTGCACCTTGGGATTTGTCAGATCCAGGATTAGCTGATTGCGAAAGTAATGTTCTTCACGCTGCGGCTGTTTAACGACCCAATCCGGATGTTGCTCGTAGAGTTCGGATTTGGGGCTGACCATTTCGGGTTCTACCCAGATACCAAATTTAACACCTTGTTTAGTCGCTTCTTCCACAAGCGTCGCAATACCATTGGGCAATTTTGTGCGGTTAGGTTGCCAATCTCCCAAGCTCGAGTGATCACTATTACGCGGATATTTATTTCCAAACCAGCCATCATCCAATAAAAAAAGGTCTACTCCTAGTTTCTTGGTATCCTGAAGCAGTCCTTTCAATTTTTGCTCATTAAAATCAAAGTAGGTCGCCTCCCAATTATTAAGTAAAGTCAGGCGTTCGCCATTTCCATCCAACAACTGATATTTACGAGCCCAGTTGTGCAAGTTCCGGGAAGCCTCTCCTTTTCCCTTCGTCGATAAGGTATAAATCAATTTGGGCGTTGTAAACTCTTGGTTGCTGGCCAGTTTCACATTGGAAGCATAATTATTTATTCCGGCGATAATACGTAAGTTATTGAGGTAGTCGACTTCAAAATCCACCTTAAAATTTCCGCTATACCCAAGGCTTGCCATCAGGACGGTTCCTTCATCTTCGGATGCCGCCTTGCCCAATGACACCATAAAGGAAGGTGGCTGGAATAAGTTTGCGCGTGTTCCGAGTTTACTGTCCAACACTTTGATGCCATGCGTCAATGGGGTCTCCTCCACCTGCATTTCTTTTGCCCAGTCGCCATGATACTGCCGCAACCAATACGCTTTTGAGCGCAGGGTCAGGTTGGCAGAAGCAAACTTTTCGAGGGTAACAACTTTTTTTTCTTTATTCTGGATAGTTGCCCACTGCTCAATGATATTTTCATTCGAAAATGATTTGTAGTGTAACACGACGTAAATATCATATACTGGATCTTTCAGCGTGATATCAAGCTGTTTAACATTGGCATCCAGGTCTTTCACTGCATGCTTTTCATAGCGCAAGTCCAGGGAGCGATTACCATCGGCATGGACAACACTAATGGCAGGTTCCAGTAGATTTTTTGAACCTGAAGGGGTATAAGCCGCATTGGATAGGCCACTATAGTCTGTCAATTGTCTATAACCGCTTGCAATGGTCGCATACTCTTTTGAATCACTCAATTTTTCACCGTAATAAAGCATTTTCAGTGTTTTCGTGGAATCGTACTCCAATACAAGCGCATTTGATCTAGTTTCAATGGGAATCTGTTTGGACTGCGCCTGCACATCCAGATGGACAAGCCCTTGAGTCATCAAAAGCCCGAGTACAACATGTTTAAAATGATGGGTTGGCATATATAAATAGATTTAGGATTTGTTAACGAACTTGACTATTTTGTTTGCTTTCAGTTGAATCTTGTAAAGGTATTTGCCATTGACTTGCTCTTGCAATGCAAGACCTTCTAATCTGGAAGGAATTAATACCTGAATTGTTTGATCCTTCGACGAAGAAAGGACGAGCTGCGTAATACTTCTGTTATTCCATTCCATCTTATCTAGCTGTACATTGCCCCGGGCTTTGAGTCCTTTGACTGTCCCGGCAGACCAACGATCGGGCAAGGCAGGAAGTAATTCCAGAACATCAGTTTGCGATTGTAGCAACATTTCACTCAGGGCAGCCACATAACCGAGGTTGCCATCAATCTGAAAGGGTGGATGCGCACAGAGCAAGTTGGCATACACTCCGCCTCCATTGTTATAATCGATGCCCTCTCCGCCGACGAGGTTAATGAAATTCGTTAAAATCTTATAGGCATGATTTCCATCCTGTAATCTCGCCCAGAAGGCAACCTTCCAGGCCATGGACCAACCGGTAGATTCGTCGCCACGTGCGGTCAGGGTGACTCGTGCAGCCTTGGCAAGTTCCGGTGTTTTCAAAACCGAGAATTGATTGCCGGGATATAGGCCAAACAAATGCGATACATGGCGATGTTTGTCCTGTGGATCATCACGATCGGTTTCCCATTCCTGCAACTGCCCCCATTGACCAATCTTGGGTTTGAGCAATGCATCGCGAAGTGCCGTAATATGTTTACGATAGTCAGCGTCAATATTTAAAACTGTGCTTGCCTGGATGTAGTTGTTAAAGAGATCGTAAATAATCTGATGGTCATAGCTCACGGCATCCTCCGTGGGGCCATGTTCTGGCGACCAACCCTGTGGTGCCACCACAGTTCCGTCCGGTCTTCGTACCAGACGATCATCCCAAAATTCACTTACTTCTTTTAAAATTGGATATGCAAACTCGCGTAGATACTTCCCATCCTTATTAAAGGCATAATGTTCCCACAGGGCCTGCGCATACCAAGCACTTCCAGGGGTGTTCCAAAGAAAACTCTCGCCACCGAAGATATTATTTTCGGTCTTTACGGTCCAGCCCCGTACGCCCGGAAATTCCTTTTGTGTATTTACTTTCTTTACCTCGCGCATGCTATTGATATAATCGAGGTAAGGCCAGGCCGATTCACTCAGATTGGCCACTTCAGCAGGCCAATAGTTCATCTGCACATTGATATTGGAATGGTAGTCCGAGCGCCATGGTGGATTGTTGCTGTTGTTCCAGAGCCCCTGTAAATTTGCTGGCAGGCCACCTTTTCGGGAGGAGCTGATTAAAAGATAGCGTCCATACTGGTACAGCAAGGCTTCTAGCGCCGGGATCGGCTGTTTTTTATAGGCTTCCAACAACATTTTTGTTGTCTGTTTGCCATCCAACTGACTATGGTCAAGATCGAGATCCACCCGGTTGAACAGTGCCGTATAATCTGCGACGTGCCTTGCCAATAGTTTATCTACGCCATATTTTCTCGCTTGGTTCAGATAACGTTCATTGGCGTGTACTGGATTTTCAGCCGACTTCCATTTTGCTGCCCGCGTATTGGCATAATCTGTTGCCGCACTCAGCAGCAGAACGATTCTATCAGCAGATTTTACCGTAAGGACAGCCTGTCCTTTTTCATCTTTTGTTTCGGAAAGTGAACCACCGACCACCTGTACCTTCACCTGGGCAGCATACCGCATGCCATTGTCGAGCGTTCCCTGAAACCGCAAATGGCCATCTTCTACTTGTACGGTCTGTCCATGTGTATCCTGAAGTGCAATTACGGCATTCAGTTTCCCTTTTCTACTGTTTGTATAGTCAAATACCATGACCTGATCCGGCAGACTGGCAAAATACCGTCGATTGATCTGCTGTCCATCCTGCTGATAGGCGGTTTCATGCAGCCCCTTATCCAAATTCAATTTCCGGCTATAAGCTGTAAAAGACTTGTTAACATCGGAATCAAAGCGAACAAAAAGATCACCGAAAGCCTGATAAGCGCCCGTTTCCTGTTCATCACCGGTCCATAGGCTATTTTCATTAAATTGAATATGTTCTTGATTTACTCCAGCAAAGATCATGGCGCCAATTCGTCCATTTCCGATGGGGTAAGCTTCGGTCATCCAGTCCGTTGCGGGCTTATTATCCCAGAGGTAATAGCGTTGTGCATAGGTTGTGGCTGAGCAAAGGGTCAAGCATGTAAAGATGAGGCATTTAATTTTTCTGTGCATTAACATAGCGACTTATACAATTTATTGAGCGATGCCCAATGGTGAAAAAACAAAATAGATGACAATCATCAATAGAATGAGAAAGGTGCCGACCCCGTACCTCCCCTTCCAATAACTACCTTTGTCCTGACCTGAAAACTCAAATTGATAGACCGATAGGTAGTTTGGCTGGCTCAATTTACTTCCACTCCAGATGACCAGCGCAACAGCGATAAATAGTAATGCGAATAGGTGCAGATAGTGTAGTTCTGTCTTCCATACAAACACCAGCAGAAAATAACTAAACATGTACAGGAACAAACCAATTTGTGCCATCCTTGGTGTCACACGGCGGGAGAGAATCCCCAAGATCATAATGGTGAAGATCGGCATATTGAACAGCCCCGATACCGTTTGTAAGTACGTATAAAAACCATCGTGAGCAAAGAGAATAAAAGGTGCAATAAACATGGCAGAGATAGAGATGATCAATTCAAACAGTTTCCCTTTTCTGACCAGTTCTTTTTCATTAAGGTCTCTTTTCTTATATTCCAAATAAGGCTTGTAGATATTAAAAATAAATAAGCTACCACAGCTCTGAAGGCCGGCGGTATAGGTAGTCATTGCAGCACCAAAGACCAATGCCAAGGAAAAGCCAATCAGCACATCCGGAAAGATCAGTACAATAAGTTTTGGAAAAACGGAAGCTGTAGGCTGCACATGCGGCAATAAGTGTACCGCCAGGAGACCAGGTAAATTGATCAATAGTGGCATTAGGAGTTTTCCACCGGCAGCCAAAGTCATTCCCTTCTGTGCTTCTTTTAAATTTTTAGCGCTTAATGCCTGTTGCGCAATATAAGGTTCCATTCCCCAGTAATAGAAATTGATCAGCAACATCCCTGTAAACAAGGTGGAGAAAGGCACTGCGTCCTGTTTTGATCCCACGGCATTGAGGTGATCTCTTTTATCGTGAAACAGTTGCAATACACCAGTCCAAATATCACCATTACCCAGGTGCCAAAACGCGAAAATCGGAATGAGCACAGCAAGTATAAACAAACAGAGCCCGAGTCCCATGTCGGACAAAGAAATCAGCTTCAATCCCCCCAATATGCTGTATAAACTGCCAATGATACCCAATGCCCAGACCAATAGCCAGATACTCTGCCAATAACTGATATGCAACAGTCCTGGCACATCAAACATTGTGGTCAGACTAAGCGCGCCACCGTATAATACCGGCGGCAATAAGTTAACAATATACCCGATCAAGATCAGAATAGAGACCAATATTTTGGTTTTGGAGTCAAACCGTAATGCCAAAAAGTCCGGTACTGTACGAAAGCCATGTTTGAAATAAATGGGCAGCAAAAATTCCGAAACCAAGAGCATGGCGACCACAGAGCTTACCCCCCAACCGATCACCGAAAGATTATTGATATAGACCGATTCATTTTCACCTATAAACTGATTGGCGCTCAGGTTGGTCAATAGCAAAGCCGAACCGACCATCCAAAAACTGTTGCTCTTTCCGGCAAGAAAGAAACCGTTTAATGTATTGGAATAATTGGTCTTAAACTTCCATAAGGATCCCAAAGCAACCAGACCAGTAAAAAGACAAAAACTAAAAACTATCATCGTAAAAACCTTTCCTATTTTATACGGAGTTGCGGTCTACCAATGTTGTTGGTACAACTTCCCTGATCAATGTTCTTTCCAGCACAAACCTGGCCGCCTCCGATCCGATCCGAGCAAAACTTGTCGAAAAGGTGGTAATACCGCCACTAATAATCTCTTTGATGACATCATCATTATGAGAAAGAATACCCAGATCCTGCCCCAAAGTCCAATCTTTTTGCAAAACTTCTTTCAGCATTTGGTACAGCTCTGGATTATGAATGGTAAAATAGAGTTTTCCTTTTTTTAGGTCGCCTACATGATATTGCTTTTCGATCCGCCCTTTTACTTTATACTCTTTTAGAAAGCGTAAGAAAGCATCTTTGATTTCATTGGGTTCGGCTGTATTTTCCCGAAAATAGAAGATCACTTCTTTATATTTTTTGATCTTTGGGTAAAGTTCTTGAAATACAGCATAGGTTGCCTCCTCAAATTCCTGTGACACATAGGAATAGTCTTCGCCAAGGTCCACCAAGCGATCAATAATCAACAATTTGGAAGCCGGGATGGAACGTAGCAGCAATTCAGATTCTTTATTTTCAATTGGAGCAACAATATATACGGTATATCGTCCCTGGATACGATTGAAAATATCTTCAAAAGTCTCCATGTTGTTGTGATGGAAAAAGAGATCCACTGTTACCTCCTCCGGAAGATTGGCCCGCAATTCATTCACCAATGTATCTTGAAAGGTATCGTACGCATATAACAGTACCGCAACTTTTTGTTTCATCTGCGTATTGTTGCTCACCACAAAATATCCCTTTCTGTTTTTTGATTCCACGACACCATGGGCAATCAGATCCCGATAAGCTTTGGCAAATGTTTCGCGTGCATAGCCTAGGTATTGGATCAAGTTATTGACAGAAGGTAAGCTGGAATGTACCTCCAGCTCATTAGCGTCAATTGCGTCCAATACCCCTTGTACAATACATTCATGTTTTGACAGAGTATTCAATGCTTCCAAGCGTTTGATCCGATCGATCAATACTTTAAAATGTTCTTCTTTGCTTATCTTCATACGTTGTGATTAAAGCAGGGCAATTTTAAATAATTTTGCTCCTGCTTGCTCAAAGGCAATGGATTTTTCAGCGCTAAGCTCTTGATTTGTTTTATCAAACAAGTCCACCGCCTTATATTTTTTGTTTGGCGTTAGGCCAATCTGTTTAAAATCTATGTTTATTGCTGCCGGGGTGGTATTGTAATTAAATACCGCCACATACAGATCTGTTCCTATCTTTTTGTAATAATAGGTATTTGCAGCTTTTCCTTCTACAAATCCTGCCGGACGGAAGCTCTTACCATCAGCTATAATCTTTAAAATTTCGGGATCCTGCAGATATTGATTCATCTTAGGTTGCCAGTTTTCCTTTTTCGATAAGTCATCGCCAAGGATAATGGTACCCGTTACAACGCCTGAAAGCAATCTTGCTTTATTGACTTCAGGACTTTCATCGTGAAAGACCAGGTGGTCTGCATCAATAAAATCATAGAGATGGGTCTGCCACCAACCGTAGCTGACACTGTTTAAGGTATACTGTGTTTGGTCGATCGTCTTCCAGGCATCGCAGGCAATTCTGCGCATATGTGCAAATTGTGCTGTCGCCAAGGAAGGAGAAATCGCTGCATAGATCAACATCTTACCCTGCAAAACATCGACCAAATGCTTCATTCCTACAGCGTATGCCTGCATACCCGTCTGAATTCTATTATCATAGAAACCCGTGGATTCGATTGCGGCATGAGAAAGAAAGTCGATCTTGATCATTCTAAACCCACAGTCGACCAATTTTCCCAAGATCACATCCATGCGGGCCTGTGTACCAGGATGTGTTGGATCCAAGGCCCGCCCCCCGTCTAAATTATGGTAGCCTTTTTGTGTTTTGGTCCAAAGCTGGCCAAAGGTAAATTGGCTTCCCTCTGCCTTGCGATCCGGTCCACTTCCATGGCCCCAGTCTGTAAAAGGAGCCCAATAAACACCGGGTTTAAGACCCAAAGAATCACAATAGCGAACAAACTGCTTCAATTGTGTATAGTCGCCCGACATTCCTCCTGGTGTCATATTATCCCAAAAGGAGTCCAGATCAATAAAAGCTTCGCCACCTGTATTACGGAAATAAGGTATATCCTTCGCAAAATATTCGGCTGTGGCCGTGGCATTCTGAAAATTGATTTTATCTTGTATCACACCCCAGCTATTCCAACCCACAGGGGTCGCACCTTGCCATTTTTGCAAATAGGGAGGTGACAACTTACGGTGGATTTTAGCATAGTTTTCCAATCCCATACGCCAGTCATTTACATAAGACACCGCATATTTCGGCGAACGGATCACATTGCCGCTCACAAAACCATGGCCCATTGAATCCCGTGTAATAGCCACATCGGTAAATCCCGCTTTAGCAGCAATCAAGTTATACTGTCCATTGTCGCCTTTGATATCAATCCCCGATTTCCAGACTGATTGATCTAACGAACCGATCAATACGCCATGCGTACGCTCTCTGTCGTAGACCACAGCAACTTCCGCACTCACTTTATTGTTTGAAGAAATCGCCTTATTTTCATAGGAGATAAAGGTATCATTGTCAAAGGGAACAGCGACCTGATAAAGTGATTTCCCAAGCGATGATATGGTCGCATTGGACCATATCGGAACCAATTCATTACTTGACAGGTTTTTTCCTTTGACTTCCAATTCAAGGATAACCATATCACTGTTGTCATAGAAATAAAAATGCTGTAACAACGTTATTCCAGTAGTAGTCTTGGAAGAAACCGTATAACGTGTACCCTTTCCCAAATTATCCTGAATTACCGTCTCAGTCACTTTACGGCCATCCTTCAGTTTGTCTGTACTAATTTTTTGTCCATTGGCAAGTGTTAGATAAGCACTGGCATCTTTTAAATAAGTGACTTGATCTTTGCTTAGCGAATATGTTCCGGTCTGCTTGTTGTAAGCCAAGGTTATCCCCCCTTTTTTTACCTGAAAGGACTGGGCCGTTAACATTACCGTACTGAGCATAAAACATAGCGCGAAAATAGCTGTCTTCATTCTGCTTGATATTATTGTAAATTGATCTGAAACGCGTTAATCTTCATGTAATGGTCCGGTTGAAAATTGACCAGAATCCCCATATTTATGGTGACTTTTTCCTTGATTTCAAAATAGACCCCATCGGATTTTACGTCTGCATGGGCCATTGCCTGTTGAATTTGCTCAAGATCTGGAATTCCACTGTTTGCTTTGCTTACGACCAGTTTTGCTGGCGGTTGATCATAATTTGTCCAGGATAAGTTACAAAAAAAACGATATTTACCGGGAAATAAGGTTACTTTTTGCTCAATTTTACCATTTACGATCGCTGGAGCGCCCCATCCGGCTTCAATATTAACCACACCCCCATCATCCGAACCAAAGCCACCATAACCATTGTGGTTTTTCATGCTCGTATTGGTTATCCAATGATCCAGATTTCCCCAACGGTTGCCATCGAAAGCCGTCGCTGTAAACGGAGTTTTGTAATTCTTCAGACACCAAATACTGATGTCGCCTTTTTTTATCGGTAGTTTGTTGCGCTGCACCATAAAGGTATCAATCGCATTGCTATCAGGCCGAAATACAGTCTGGTAAGCAATCTCTTGATTCGGCAGATAGTCCAAGAGATTAATTTTCTCATTCAGCTCTTTCGTCCGCACCACGGTATCCGTAGTTGTATTGTTTTGATTCTTATAAGTCATGCGAACGGCATAGAATCCCACACTTGGTGTCACATCCTGTAAGGCAAGTTGAAATTGTTGATCAGCCATAAAATTCTGATCCAATATTGTCCGCTGGAAAAGTCCTTCACGATAACGATCGCCATAAACGTTTCCGACAAGAAAGGTCGGTACCGAAAATCTTCCTTGGCTATCTACTGTACGGATTTCGAAATTCATGGGCCCTTCCGGTAGATTTTCAATCACATAATGTACGGTATCGATAGCATCAGTCAATTTTACCGGAAACTTCATGGAATCCTGTTTACTGTTCCAATACACGCGCAGCTCGGAAACTCCGGCGTTCACCCGAAAGATGCCATCTACTTGTACACGATATTTTCCCGAACGTATTTTGATGGAATCCAGCTTCGCAGGATATACTATTTCCTGTCCATCGGTGAATTTCGTAAATTCATCCATCTTAGAACATGCGCCGAATAAACAAACGCCGAACAAGGCCAGTATGCATAGATATGTTCTCATCTTCATTTTCTTTTTAATAGTTAATAAACACCCCATACTTGTACTTGGGCAATCTGGATAAAGTAACTACCACGCCAGTTGCGCAGATTGCGGATCCGTAGATATTTGTATTTTGGTGCATCTTCGGGCATATCAAAAGACCAACCTGCGATGCCATATACTTCATCTGCGTTGGTATTTGTTCCAGCTGGAGTACCCGAAGGTTTTCGCACAGTACAGGTTGTCAGTTTAGACCAAGATTCCCAGGAGCCATCTAGATTTGGACTGTTACTTCCCCAGACTTCAAATTCACGCATGTTACCCTTATCGTAAAAACCATTTTCCCGACGTGGGAAAATCACGATACGACTTAATTTTGCTTCCTTACCGATAGAAAAAGTCAGGGATTGCGGAGCACCGGCGCTTTCAACCGTATATAAGGCTGGCCATCGGGAGGGATTCATGTTGCCGTCCCACATCATTTCCGAAGTCGTCCCGTACATATACTGCGCATCCCCCGGTAAATGTAACGCTGCAAACTGCTGTCTCGGAAAAAGATTTTCTTCCAGAGGTGTCAGCGAGGTATACAACGTATCCGATTTATTTAACCATCGGTCACGCACATAAAAGGCAAATTTCATTTCACGGGATTTCAGTCCGCGGATATTATATAAGATCAGGGAATCCTGGCTATAATAGTTGTCCAAAGGCAAATATTCCCCATTATTCAGGGAGTCAACCATAGGGACAATAACGACATCACCTTTTTCCTGATTGATTGAACTTATCCGGACGCCGCCAAATGTTGGCGCAATTTTCATTTGCCCGAATACGAGATCAAAAATCGGTGTTTTAGGTTCTACTGTAACGTCCACAGCATCTGAAGCCACTTCGGCCTTATTGACGGCGTAAAGCTTTACAATATGTTTTTGTGTATCCGGAAAACCGTCGATTAAGATCTCATTTTTATAGGTTGATGATTTTACGATCCGTGTCTGTCCATTGGCCATGACATATTCGGCCTTTACATACAATACATTTTGACTGGACGGTAAACTGTAATGTATCGTTGCCTGTCCGTAGCCGTTGGTAACAGAAGTATTTTGCACAATACCTGGTTTCGTTTGGTCATCTTCAATCAGCGTCCATCCCTTTTCCTCTTTACAACCAGCCAATAGATAAAAAAGACCGATCAGGACATAGCAATAGTTTAAATATTTTAGATTTTTCATAATTTTTCTATTTAAATAAGGGATTACCAACCTGGATTTTGTACTAAGTTGGGATTGACCAAAAGGTTGTTTTCCCTTATCGGCCAGAAGTAATCTCTCGGTGCCACAAAACGTTGTTGAAAAAAGGTCTGCTCTTTATAGAAAAGTTCGGGATGATCTTTATCCTGGTTTCTATCCCAGCCGGTAATGTTTTTATTCAGCTCTTGTGCCGCCAGCTTCCAGCGTTTCAGATCCCAAAAACGTGATCCCTCAAAGCTCATTTCGATATTCCGTTCACGTTGGATAATGCTGCGCAAACCTTGCTTGCTTGTCGGTTTAGCAGGGTTTAACGCATACTTTGACCAGGATTCTTGGATACCTTCCAACCCAGCCCTTTTCCGAATTTTATCGAGGTATAAAAAGACGTCAGCTGTTGGTCCCTCGCTTTCGTTCAAAGCTTCGGCATACATCAAGTACAGATCCGCCAGGCGCATCATCGGCCAAGGATACTCTTCAATGTGTGAACTATTGCCATCTTTGAAAGCAAATTTCCAATTCACTAATTTTTTGGGATAGTATGTTGTCACAGGAATAGAGAGTCCGCTGCCAAATAATCCCAGGCGTAACTGTGTGGTCCAGGTATTTTCATCACTACGGCTTGGACTATTTTCCATAAACCAGATCCCCCCATCAAAACCAACATTGGCGTAAAACCTATTTTCGCGATCAAAATGTACACGTGCAGTCTGATAATTCTGAATATTATTGAACCGCTCTGCATAGTTACCCGAACGAAGCTGATTCTTATTACTAAAATCCAGGGTTTTATCTTCGTCCATTGGCACGCCATTTCGGGTATAGAATTGGTCAACAATCTTTAAGGAAGGTGCTAAGGTACCATGTACACTGTTATTACCTGCATTATTAGGATCAATATGTGCCATGGATGAATACTGCATCTGCCAGGCCCGTGAAGTCGGATTTGCCCAGATAATTTCCTTGTTCCATTTTTCAGTCACAGCATTGCGAACGCTCATTTGAATCATTGTCGTATCGGAGAGCGGAAATACAGTACCAGGAAATTGGTATAAACCCATTCCCAGGTTCTCGCATGCGGTAATCGCTTCCTTTGCCGCACGGGCGGCCTTCTGCCATTTTTCCAACTGAAAGCTCTGGTTGAAAAACAGCGTACCATCGACATTTTTAAAGGTTGCATAATCCGTATTACCGTTAAACAGCGGACTCGCGGCATACAATAATACTTTTGCTTTAATCCCCAAGGCAATAGGCTTGGTAATACGGCCCAAATCCGTAACCGGAGACTGGACCGTATTGGGTAGTTTAGGAATTGCCTCGTCAAGAACCTTGACTATATAATCGACAACCTCATCAATAGGCTGGCGTTTAACTTTTGCATCCTCGATAGAAGTATTTACAGATAAGTTGACATCCATTGTAGGAATAGGTCCGTAATGCCGCATCAACATAAAGTGATAGTATGCTTTTAAGAACATCACCTCTCCTTCCCAGGTGGTACGCTCGTCCTGTGTCATATCACGTACTTTTTCGGGATTACGAATATTTTCCAGAAAAATATTACAGTCGCGAATGGCATTATACATATAACCATCCCAATAGTTCACATAGGGATTGGTGACGTTCTGATTTCCACGGGCAATATTCCAGTTTGTTCCATCGATACTGAGGGTTGGGTAATCCAACCAGAATTCATCCCCCGCTAGGTAAGCTGGATTTCTGGTCGGATCACCATCCGGTGGCAGGTATGAATAACAGGTAGCCAAGTACTTTATTGCTTCGCTACGCATCGTAAATGCATTATCTATTGTCGCCACATTATCCGGCACGACATCCAAATAGTTGCAGGATTGAAAAAACAATAAACCTGACGCAACCAGTAATTTAATTAATCTTAGATTTTTCATGATAAACTGCCTTTTAAAATCCTACGTTAATACCTACGTTATACACAGCCTGCACAGGATAGCCTAATCCTTCACCACCCATTTCAGGATCCCACATCTTAAATTTGCTCCATACGGCAAGGTTGAGTGCATTGACATAAAAACGGACATTGGACATCTTAAACTTGTTGAGAAACTGATTTGGTAGATTGTAGCCCAATTCAACAGATTTCAATCGCAAGAATGCGCCATTACGCATCCACCAAGTTGAAAACTGATTATTATTGTTGTTAAAACCATCCGTCAAGCGTGGCCACAGGGCCCTAACATCCTGGTTATCTTCGGACCAATAGCTGTTTGCCACTTCCTGCAACAAACCGTTTTGATAAGGTCCGTTGATCGCAAAAGGTGTAATATTTCCCGGATCAATAAAGAATGATGAACGGGCAGATCCCTGTAGAAATGCACTGACATCAAAACCTTTGAAACCTACAGAAAAACCCATCCCA
The DNA here is from genome assembly GCF_024810095.1 of Sphingobacterium sp. BIGb0165. NCBI lineage: Bacteria > Pseudomonadati > Bacteroidota > Sphingobacteriia > Sphingobacteriales > Sphingobacteriaceae > Sphingobacterium > Sphingobacterium sp. BIGb0165. Next base: position 374,559 of record NZ_JANUEB010000006.1, read on the forward strand.
TAAATAATTTGGGGATCTGTCGGATAACCGATCGGCACTTTGTCTAAATCCGTGATTTTACCATCGCCATTGATATCCCTGTATTTGATATCACCACCCATGGTTTTAAAGGCGCCACCAAAATTTTGTAGCGGTGAGTTTTCCGCTTCGATATCATCGACAAACAGACGTTCAGCAATCAGACCATACGATTGTTTGATCGGATGTCGCAGCCGAGAGAGGTAGGATAAATTTGCCGGATAGTCAGGCTCTTCGTTAACCAGTAATTTGTTGGTTGCATAGGTCATATTTGCCCGCAACTGAGTCCACCAGGTATTTTGAAAGGACTTATTGTAATCCAGGGCCAAGTCAAATCCTCGGCTCTGCGCCTTTCCGATATTAGCCTGAATATCGGACTGAAAACCAGTTGTAGAAGGAATATTCGAACGCACCATTAGGATATTGCTGCGGGTAGAGTTGTAATAATCAAACACCACACCTAAGCCATTTTTTAGATTCAGGTCAAATCCAGCATCGAAGGTCTTTGCCCGTTCCCAGGTAATATCACGATTTTCATACCGCGATATGGAATAACCAGGCCGTGTGTAATCCCAGTTATTTCCCCAAGAGAAACCTCGTCCACCGTTATTCGGATTCACTTGCGATAGGTAGAAGAAACGATCCCGATCTTCGCCAATCTGATCGTTACCCACCAGACCATAGGTTGCTCTCAATTTTAAGCGGGAAACGACAGGAGTCATAAATTCAAACATTTTTTCCTCATTTAGGTTCCATCCTACACCAAAAGAGGGGAAGAAACCAAAACGATGATCTTTGGAGAAACGTTCAGAACCGTTGTAGCCGAAGTTGAACTCAAAAAGGTAGCGGTTTTTGTAGGCATAGGTTGCGCGGCCTGACACCCCGAGGTTGCGAGCAGGCAAAGAAGCCTGCAAGTCGCCACCGTTAGCGGTCTGATAATTACGGATAATACCGATCAACATCCCTGTGATATCATGGTCCTCAGCGATGGTGCGGTTGTAATTGACAGCAAACTCACCATAGGTTGTGGTATTTAGAATCTTATTTCCCTGGTTGTAATCCAGGTATTCCGTACCCTCATTTTCGTTGAGCAGACTTAAAACCGTATTGCTCGTACCTGGGATCCGGACCAAATTGTAATAAAATGGCTTAAAGCTCCGCGTGACAGAAAAATAAGAATAGCGTTGTGTATAGGCCATTAAGCGAGCGGATAGACCTTTGGTAATAAAATCGAAATTCTGTTTCAGTTCCAATTGCACATTGACTGTGGAGCTATTATATTCCTGAAAACCATTGACCATATTGGCGTAGGGATTGTTATATAGCGTTTTGGTGGTTGGAATAAAGTTATTTCCGAAAAGCGGATGCGTCGCGAATGGAGAATAGGAAGATGGATAAATTGCCGGAAACATTACCGGGTTGGACCAGATTGCTTCACGAAATACGCGCTGTCCACCATTGATCAGATTTCCCCATTTATCATAGCCCCCTATTGGTCCTGTATAGTCATCAAATTGGGCCGAAGTACGGATAATTCCAATAGTCGTTGGGGTAACATTTAAGGTAATATTAGAACGTAAGGAGTAGTTTTTCAGGTTGATATTATTATCAAAGCTATTACTATTTTCGGATCGCAGAATTCCCTTATCGTTATTAAAGGTACCTGCGACATAATATTGAGCAAGGTTTCCCCCACCGGTGACATTGAAGTTAAAGCGTTGGTTGTTGGTATAGTCCTTTATCAGCTGGTCGATCCAGTTATTATTGGGATAGAGCAACGGGTCGTCTCCCCGTTCAGTATGATCAATTTTGTTTTGGCTATAAGGAAGGGTTCCTTTCGGATCTCTGGTCAATACCGCCTCATTAGCCATCTTCATATAGGTGATATTATCGGCGAATTTAAAATTACGCGTGTTGGTTGAGATGGAGTTCTCAAAACGTGCATTGAATTTTGCCTTACCAACAATACCGCTTTTGGTGTTGACCAAAACAACCCCATTTGCACCTCTAGCGCCATATAACGAAGAGGCTGCTGCATCTTTCAATACGGAAAAACCAGCGATATCATCAGGCTGTAAGCGGGCCAGTGCGGTGGCATTGGATTCCATTCCGTCGATCAAAATCAAAGGATCCTTTTTCCCAGCGCCAAAAGAACCGACGCCGCGAATAAAGAAGGAAGCGTTGTCATTACCTGGTTCCCCACTCCGCTGGTAAGCAATTAGTCCAGCTACCCGACCCGCCAGCATGGAGGTCAGATTGGATGTTGGTCCCTTAATTTCTTTCGGATTGATCGAGGTAATGGAGGCCACCATGCTCGTTTTTTTCTGCGTACCGTAGGCTACGACAGTCACTTCATCCAGATTGGAACTTGATGAGGATAAGTAAATGGTCATACGGTTGGTACTCGTGACCTGAACAGTTTTGCGGTCGAATCCGACCGAAGTCAGGACAAGATGATCGTTGATGTGTGCATCTTTAATCAGAAATTGTCCCTGTGCATCCGTTGATACAACTGCATTCTTTCCCATAAAGGCAATTGTAACATTGGAAATGGGTAAATGTCCGACGCTATCCAATACAACTCCTCTCAATTCAAACGATTGGTTCTGTGCGTGCGCAAAACCAGCCATTAGCATAAAAAGGAAGACAAGACTACATCGCTGCCATTTACAGATTCGGTAATACATGTGGTAGATCATAAATTGGTCTTCTTATAGATTGGTTATTATACAGTAGTATGGCGAGTATTAATCTATACTATTCTATACTACTATACAATAGTAAAAACATTTTCCGACATCCGCAAATATTTTTTAATAATAGCTTCTGTTTGTACGATATATGGCACCAGTGGGCAACTACAAAAGGTGGGATTTGTTATAAAAATAAAAGCGGTATATACCGTGAAGAGTGAGGTTATATACCGCTAGGGAATCTATTTAGAAAATTTTACACAAAAAAAAGGTAGGCCTAGCCTACCCTTTTGTCAATGAGTGGTGATATTTTAAGGTATGATTGAGCGAATGTGCAGTCTGCCGGGCATCGTCCTGATAAGACGACAGATCCCCACAATTTCGAATGTCTGCCACATCCACTTTCTTTCTTACTTTGCTGATGACCTGATTTAGTTCGGATTTCCAGTTGCCCGGATCACCAAAATCGTCCATCCAATTTTTATTGATAAACCTTTTGTAGTTCAAAAGCAAAATATACAATTCCTCACCACTACCGGCGCGATTGATTGACGTGCACCAGTTCTCTAATTTGTCTTTAAAACTCATAACCAGCAATATACAAAAAAAATATTGCTTATCCAAATACTTGCTCTTATCGCGTCCCAGACCTAACACAAATATGACCGTACTTCCATAAAACCGTCCGCTTTGATGTCACATTGTCTGTCAACTCTTAATTAGTCCTTTTGCGATATGTCATGTATATCGGAATAAAAATTATCATGTATACCCAATTCAGGATTTATTCATGAATCGGTATAACAGGAACCAACCTCCCCCCTCGTTTGCATTTTCTTTACTTTTTGTTTACCGTTTTGATCCTATTTCTTTGCTATTATACCAAAGAAACAGCAACGGAATACCAAAGAAATAGCAAAGCAGAGGCAAGCCAGGCCCCTAGAAAGTTCGAAGAAACGGCCTAGAATAAGCAATAAATAAGCAGAGAAAAGAGGCCACAAATACCAAGAATACGATTATTTTCTTTTAAGTTTACACAGAAGATTTATTTTATGATCAAGGCTACTTTAAAAATTCTCGCGCTAACACTGTCTATAACAGCTGTCACTATTCCCAATGTAAGCTTGAGCTATCCAATCATTAAGGATCAGCCAAACCACTTCTTTTTACTCCAACAGGAACTGGGGGGTGGCTATATCAAAATCGGCAATCAGATCCTCTATAGAGGCCAAGAGGTGAAGGATGCCAATGCTTCTACTTTCAAATATCTCAAGGATGGTTATGCTAAAGATGCTTGGAAAGTTTATTTTCGTGGCAACATAATCAAGGATGCGTCGGCTTCTTCATTTCAAGTATTAACAAGCGGCTATACTAAAGATGCCTGGAAAGTATACTTCCGAGGGGAACCCATGCCAGATGCCTCGGCTTCATCGTTTCAGATATTAGGTGATCATTACAGCAAAGATTCATGGAAAGTCTTTTACAGCGGTCAGGTAATCCCCAATGCATCAGCTTCTTCTTTCAAATTGTTAGGCAATGGCTATTCCAAGGATTCATGGAAAGTATATTTTCGAGGTGAGCTATTGCAAGAGGCGTCGGCTTCCTCGTTTCAGATACTAGGTGATCATTATACCAAAGATTCCTGGAAAGTCTTTTACAGAGGACAAGTAATCAAAGATGCATCAGCCAGTACCTTCACACTCGTAGGAGATGGTTATTACAGGGATTCCTGGAAAGTCTTTTACAGTGGACAGGTAATCCCCAATGCATCAGCCTCCACTTTCAAGGTCTTAGGGGATGGGTATTCTAGAGATTCATGGAAGGCATTTTATTTCGGGAAAGAAATAGCGGAAGCAAATGCCTCCAGTTTTGAAAATTTGGGGCAAGGTTATGCTAAAGACCGATGGAACAGCTACTACAAAGGTCAGAAGAATGGCCAACAAGGCGGAGCCGCAGTAAAGATACTTGGTGGCGGTTATGCTAAGGATAACTGGGAAGTGTTTTATAAAAGTGAAAAACTGCAGGAAGCAACAGCATCTTCATTTGAATATATTACTGATGGTTATGCCAAAGACCGCTGGGAAGTTTATTATCAGGGCATCAAAATAGCCGATGCCACTGCAAGTTCCTTTACCGTTCTTGGTGGCGGTTATGCTAAAGATCGCTGGGAAGTTTTCTACCGTGGTCAGAAAGTGGAAGACGCGACAGCTTCTTCATTTGAGTACCTTGAAAAAGGCTATGCCAAAGATAGGTGGAACCAATACTATCGCGGTGAAAAAGTAAAGTAATCCGGAGCCAACAGACTCCCTAAAAAAAACACCCTCATTTCTTTCTATTTAAATAGAAAGAAATGAGGGCAAACCGGGTCCTTCCGACACAAACGCTTACGGATTGATGACCAAGCTATTTCCCAGTCCCGTCATAAATCCCGGACCGATATTTTGTGCTTTCAGTAAATCCCGATGTTTAGCGTCCAATTTTGGAGCACCAGCATCCGCTGCGGCAGCAAAAGGATAATTACCGACAAAAGCACCCAACACCGGACTGGTACTGGTCGGCTCATAGATTCCATCAGTTGTCAACGTATATTTTGGATTTTGACGTGTAAAACCAGCTGGAAGCTGTTGGCTCGTCGGCACATCAAATACAATATTTCCCTGGTAGGTAAAATTAATGGGTTGATCTGTAAAGGTCAGCATGGTTGAACTTGCAGCTTGCGACACCACATTATTGGCGATATGTCCATCTGTTGGTGGCAAGGTGCGACTGTTCCCCCCTTTTCCCGAACCGATATCGAATGATTGCTTACATTTAATCATGGTGTTGGCCACCACCTTCACACGTTTTACTTGATAGTAACCGCTTAACGGTGAATTAGGTACACCATCCATGACAGCCAAAGGTGCTTTTTGTCCTGTTCCCGCCATATTTTGGAAGTAATTGTTGTAGACAATATGATCCTCTCCGATTATCCGGATACCACCAGCTGCACTATTGCCGTTACCGACAAAATAGTTCCCATAAACAGCAGAACCATTTCCATGTCTCAAACATAGCGTCCCTTCGCTCTCATGAAAGAAGTTATTGCGGATGGTATCGCCCCCCATCTTGTTCGAGATAATTTCAGTTTCACCGTTGCAACGTTGAAAAATATTATCCTCAATCGTCGTAAATGCACTGGTCATGGACCAGTCACTTGTTCCGATACGGATCGTTTCGCCACCGTTATTCGGTAGCTCTGCCCGTTCCCCAAAGAAATTGTGATCGATCCGGTGTTTCATCGTTTTATTTGTCCCCCAGACCACCATCGTAGGTCCCTGATGTAATTTCCCCTTGAGATAACAATGATCAATACGATGATTCGATCCATTAATGGATACCCATCTATAGTCAGTAGTTGCTGCAGGTGGATTATAATCCACAATAGCCGTATTTGTCAACCGGCAATTTGATGAAGAAGAGGTGAAATCAACCACATTTTTTCCGGAGGTATACCCATTTTGGAATACCAGTCCATTAACCACGAGCCATTTCCCCGTAATGCTAATGGAAGAAGTACCTTTCATGATCACTGATCCAGGTTGTTCGGCGAGCAGCACAATAGGCTGCTGGCTTGTTCCCTGTGCATTAAATGTCAGTTCCTGATTCGTCCATTGTCCCGATTTCATGATCACCGTGTCACCCGGCTGCAGACTTAAAGCCTGCAAATCCGTAGCCGATTGAATAGTATGGCATTGCACACAGGCGATACCATTTAATTGCAATTTTACCGCAGCTGGTTTTTCACAGCTACTCCCCATCACCAATAAAAGTGATAAAGCGGATAATACTGAAAAGTTTCTCATCATATTTACATTTGTTTATAAGGTTCATTTTGCCCCACAGTACTTAAAAAGGATACACTGTGGTATTTCCTTTGGATCCAAAAACATGTACCACGCCATTCATTGTCACGTACCCCCCAGATCTATTGGTTGTTTTATCGTTGATCTGGATCGGTGCCAGATCATTGTTATTGACCAGTTTTAGATACATCACACCCTCCTGGTTAAAACCTTTCCCTTCGTTCATGTAACCCAACAGGGAGCTTTTACTTGCCACTGTATTTACTGGAAGCAATGTTTTGGCTTTGACATTGGAAATAGTCAATTTATCAAAGTTGTAATTCCCTTGTAAAATGAGATAAAGAAAATAATTACGAACATCATCGCGGTTATAATCTTCCCATTTCGTAGCTGGTCTGGTAATAGGCTTGCCTGTACCATCCTCCCCAGTCACAATAGGAACATCGAAGAAAAGTCCAGCAGTCACCTTTTTCGTTTTTGCATCCCATGTTTTTATCGCATCATTGTGTAAAAAGATAAATGTGCGATCCGTCTTATCCAATTCCTCAAGACCTATACCAGCATACTCTAATCCTTTACGCATCCATTTAAAGATCGTATCCGATGGATTCTCTGTAGTTTCATAGGAACGATTTTCCAAAAATTTGCGTGCACTGATCCCAATATTAGGATCCAGTGTTTTATGTTTGTAATCGTAATTTTCCTGTAATTCCAAATCGAAAAGCGAACAGCCTGTCAGCAGCAAACTTGCTGCAATAACCATATATTGTGTCCATTTTATATTACATATTCTTTTCATGACTCTTTGATTTATATTCATCTATTAATCAGTATATCCCGGATTTTGAACCAATAACGTATTGGAGTTTAACACATTTCGATGAACAGGCCAATACACTCTTCGTTGTGGATCCAGGAAGCCTGGTTTGTCTAAACTCCCAGCATCTTCTTGTCTACGTTTCAGAATAGGGTCCATCACTTCTTTTACACGGCCAGTACGTACCAGGTCAAACCAGCGTTTCCCCTCACCATATAGTTCCATGCGGCGTTCGTTCAGAATCGCAGTTTCTAGCTGATAAGCAGTTGCCAAACCAGGGTTACTCGCTTCGTACTCTGGGAGATTGGCTCGTTTACGTACAAAATTGAGGTATTTTAAGGCATTTGCCTTGTCACCCAATCCATTTAAAGCTTCAGCGTATAAGAGGTAAATATCAGCCAATCTATAGATCGTCAAATAGACCGGAAGCATTTGATTGGTTGCTGGCCAAGGATCTTCTTTGGTCGGAGTCGCATTTGTAGGGTACCATTTTATAAAGCGGTCCCGCTTGTTATTCGGTAAACCGTAATAAACATCGAGGGTCTGCTGCGGACGGATATCAGAACTTGGTGTGCTGGTCGTCTGTGGTTGGAACAAATCCGCCCATGCTGTTTCGTCGACAACAATTGGCTTATTATTAGGCGCCCATGAGGTCTGCATACAAGCACATCCGTTTTTTGTATAATCCCAATGTATACTCCAAATGGCTTCCTTACTATTCAATGGCCCAGTGAAAATTGCTTTCCAGGTGGCAGCGTCCTGCAAATTTTTCTCATTGGTACCCGCATAGCTTACACCTGTAGGAGATTTGGCCAAAAACAATTTTTCGATCCATATCTTCGCATTCGGATAATCTTTCTTCCACATGTAAACATCAGCCATCATGGCACAGACCCCTGCACTACCGATCGTCCATAGTGGGTTTTTGGCATCCTTATCCACCTGCGCATAGGCTTTTTCCAGATCGGGGATAATCACTTCATCCATGATCTTTTCCTTTTTGTCCCTTGGACGTGATGCCGGCAGATTAATATCTTCATAAGGTTCCAACCAGATCGGAGCATCTCCCCATACGCGGACCAGGTAGAAATAACACATTGCCCGGAGGGCATAACATTGTGCTAAATAATCATCAACCATTTGTGCTGTAATCCGGCTATCTAATTTAGCCGCCTGCGGAATATATTTAATATTCAGATTGGCTCTTCCGATGATGTTGTATAAACCACTCCAATCCGAAAATTGATTGGTTGGAGTAATACCATTTAAAACAATCTCATCAATAAAATCTTTGGTATAGCTAATGCTCCGGTCAAAATTATCTGAGCGATATTCTCCCCAATACAAGTATTTTTCCAAAAAATTATCTTTTGCATTACCTACGCCAATCATTTCTATCTGAAATCCACTGTACATTCCTGCCATAGCAGCCTGTACATCATATAGATTTTTAAAATGCTGATCCAATGCAACTTCTGCCAAAGGTTTTTCCTCCAGAAATTTACTACATCCCCCTAATGTGGCCGACAAAAGTAATAGTGCTAAAATCTTTGTTTTCATCTGTATAATTTTTTCTTAAAAGTGATGAAGCGATCTGACTTACTTTTCATTTGGATAAATCGTGATGGTTTCATAACTAAAATCTCTTAAAAATTGATATTTACTCCAAATCCATATTCTCTTCTTCTTGGATAACGCCCGTCATCCTCACCCGGTGTTAATGGATTCGTTGTGCTGAATTCCGGATCATAGCCTTTATAATTGGTCCAGGTCAATAGATTCGTTCCATATACATAAGCCGTAAGCCCTTTCATTTTCAACTTATTGATCAATTGCTGATCAAATGTGTACGATAAGCGTGCACTGGCAAGACGCACAAACGAACCGTCTTCGATATATAGGCTATTTTGATTGGTTTTCATATTTCCGCGGTTATTTTTTTCCAAATAGTAAGGATATTTGGCCTGGTCGCCTGGTTTGCGCCATACATTATAGACCATATCCGGCGAACCCGCCCCAGTATTTGTAGGGTAATTCTGGCGCTGCAATAGCGCATTATACACTTCGCGCCCAAACGAACCATTGAAAAGAACATTTAGTGAAAACCGTTTATAGGTAAAAGTCTGCATAAAACCGAAGTAGAAATCGGGAGTTGCATTACCGAGAACCATCCGGTCTTCATCGTTGATCAAACTATCTTTTTTATTATTAAGCCATTCAGCATCTCCGCCTTTTAATTTGCCATCAGGCGCATATAACTGCTGTACAGTTCCGTTATAATCACGACCATCGAAAGTATAGACAGGCTTTCCATCACGATATAAAGGTTTACCTTGATCGTCCAAGGTCAGCGTTAACTTATCCCAATTATCATTGTAAGCATTCGATTCATCCCAGGCATAGACACCCAGATTGCGCCAACCATAAAAATTGCCAATACGACCGCCCTCTTCTACATACCATTTATTGCCCGCAAATGTCGGTACACCATCAGCCAGTTTCAAGATCTTATTACGTTCAAAAGATATATTTCCACTAACTTCCCAAGTAAAATCGCGCGTCACAATCGGTTTACCATTCACGATCAATTCCACTCCTTTGGAACGAATCGAGCCAAAATTCACATTAACTTTTGAAAATCCAGCTTCTTTAGCCAATTCTCTTGGGTATAGTAAATCTGTGGTTGTTTTCACGTAATAATCAGCTGTAACTCCTAAGCGTCCACTTAAGAAGGTAAGATCCAACCCTGCATTATGCTGTGTTGTCTTTTCCCATCTGATCAAGTTATTTCCGAATGTCGGTGTCAATGAAGCTCCACCGATCCCGTTGTAATTACCACCAAATTTTACTTTAGTATAGGATTCATAATCTCCGATCTGATCATTTCCGAGCTGACCGATACTATATCTGATCTTCGCATCCTGTAATGCTGGTTTCGCCCACTTCATAAAGTTTTCATCCGAGAATCGCCATGCTGCGGATCCTGAGAAAAAATTTACCCATTTATTGGCCTGAGCAAAACGCGAGGAACCATCTCTTCTGAAGGAACCCTGTACCAAATAGCGACCTTTATAATTGTAACCAACCCGACCAAATATGGATGCCGTTGCATTGGCTGTCGCCCAGGTGTTTGTATTCGCTAAAACCAAATAATCAGGCAAGCTAACCCGGATTTCCTCGTTGACGCTATTCATGTACTCCGAATGAAAGCGATCTGTTCTTCTTCGATCAGCACTAAACCCCAGTAAAGCATAGACATTGTGATCCTGCGCAAAGGTTTTATTATAATTCAGATACGATTGAAACTCCCATGTAAAGATTTTGTTGAACTCGTTTGTTCCGTAATTTTGATCCAATTTGGCAGACAGAAAACGAGGCGAAAATTCTGTAGTCTGCGTATTGTCTAATCGCGCATTAAATAATGTTGTGAATTTCAGATCATCTCTTATTTGATAATCAAGCTGATTATTGAATTGTCCTGCATAGGTCTGAATCAGATTTTCTTCATACAGCGCATTGGCAATAGGGTTTCGCTTCGATCCGATGTAACTCGTCAACGATCCATCTGGATAATAAATTAAAGAATAAGCAGGTCGATCCATAAGGACACGGATGGTATTTCCAATTGGTGTAGCGTTTGTTTTTTGCCAAGAAAAGGAAATATTATTGGAATAGCGCAATTTGGACGACATCTGATATTCGACGTTAATACGTGATTGCAACCTTTTTGCATAGCTGTTTAACATAATAGATTTATCATCCAAATAGTTCAAACTGCTGTAGTAGCGAAGATTTTTCTGACCACCACCAATACTCAATTTAATCTCTTTCTTTTGAGCGAGGTTCCCCAATAACAAACGCTGAAGATCATTATCGGCATTGAAACTTGGATTTATAGAATCCGTATTGGTTGCGTTACCCTGTATATTTCTGAACTCCCGAACTTCGGCCGAATTGCTAACTGGTATGTAATGTGACAAGCGACCAAAAAGATGGTTGTAATTTAGATTGATCAATGGTCTCCCCTCCGATCCGCGTTTGGTCGTAATCAAAATCACCCCATTGGCACCCCGTGTACCATAAATTGACGCCGAACCAGCATCTTTTAGTACCTCAATACTCTCAATGTCTGTGGGATTGATATTTGCACCTTCAGGATTAATGATACCGTCCACCAAATACAAAGGACCATTACCACCATTTAATGTCGAAGTCCCCCGCACCTGGATGCTACCAGTTGCTCCGGGAGCACCACCACCATCATTGGTGACGAGTACCCCTGCTGCTTGTCCCTGTAAGGCATCAAAAATGTTGATCGGCTGGCGCTCTTCAATCTTTTTTGCACTCACAGAAGAGATAGCCCCAGTCAGATCGCGCTTTTTAACAGCACTACCGTAGCCCGTTACGACAATTTCATCCAAGGCATTGTCATTTTCAACCAGCTGTACGTCGATTTGTCGTTGAGCACCAACAGTACGCTCCTCGGCTTTCATCCCCACCTGACTAAAAACGAGTATACTTGCCGGAGCAGCCTCAATCTGATACTTCCCGGAAGCATCTGTACTTGTTCCCTGGCTCTTTCCTTTTACTCGGACGCTCACCCCCTGTAGTGCGTCACCTTTGCTATTACTCACTTTGCCGGAAAGCCGAACATTTTGTTGGGCAAAGAGCGGTAAACCCATACTTCCCATTATTAAAAATAGGCAGAGTACAAAGCACCCCATTTTTGTGATACTTTTCATCATAAGTTAGATATTTATTAATTGGTTATTTATTATACTAAGGTATGCCGGCCATCATGGCCCCATTTCGTCTCAGCTTCCACATTGATCGAAGCTAATGACAGATTCATTCCTATGCTCTTATTGGTTATTGTTTATAATTCGTTATTACTCAAATATCGCTCAGTTCCTCCTGTCAGAGGGTGTAAATTCTGTTCTTTTTAGCAGTAAAAAATGGTCATTTAATCTCAAAAAGCACTTTTCTAGACCATCAGGAATAAGCTATTTTATTTTTCCTATTTTGTCATAAATTCAAATTGAACCTTCCCAAATGTATTCGGTTTTCCCGTCTGCGGTCCGGATATTTCTCCGCTTAGGCCCCCTTTTGCATTTTTTTTGATCAACACCCGACGCCAAGCATAGCTCCCTTTTTCGTAATCAAAGCTCACACCGTCATCATCATATAGCTGATAGTTACCCTCCTTCTCCCCGTAATGACGGATGGTCAAATCGACTTTTTCATTGGGGAGCGGCGTGTGTAGACGGCTGCCCATCATGGGTATAATACCACCATCTTTGACGTAGACGGGTATACGGTCCATACCTGGATCTGCTACGATCTCCTCTCCATTGCCCACATATTTTCCTGTATAGAAATCATACCAATTACCTTTTGGCAATAACACCTTTCGGGACGACTCTCCAGCGAATAGCGGCGCAACCAGTATATATTCGCCACACATATATTGATCCTTCACCTCCCTGTTGACGGCTTCCAGGTAAGGATTTGTTTCCAGATCCTGGTTTCCCAACACGGCCTTAGCCTGCCCCTGGAAGCCTTCTTCCAATACCATCGCCCGGAAAGGAGGTGTACCATCAAAATGATACTTCGCAAATTCGGAATATAAATACGGCATCAGCTCCATTCTTAATTGTGCATAATATTTCACCTGATCAGCGACTTCGGGAAAAGACCAGGGTTTTGTCCCGCTGGACCAGGCATTGATCATCGCCATTGGCGAAAAGACAACAGACTGAAAACGACGTAGCCATTCCTGCCCAGTTTTCGATCCCCGCACTTCCGGCGTCCATAGTACACCGCAAAATCCACTATTGACCAGTGCGGTGATAAAATCTTGATGACTGTAATAATCATTGTAGATGACATAGGGCAAATTATTGGCTCCAGCATTCGATGCACGTACCAGTCCATAAGTTCGCTTATTCTGACTTCTGTATAAACTATCGGTCAGTTTCTGTGCAAGTACACCATAGGTTTGCCGCATTTGGATACCACTGATACCCGACGGAAATTTGGCCATATCAGGCCAAAGATAATAATCGTAACCGTCTACTTCATCCATTTTATAGCCGCTGACGCCAATATTGAGCTGGGCATCCATGAATTGTTTAGCGAGGATTTTTTTAGCTTCGGGATGATTCAAATCTGGAACTGTACCATTCCAGACGGTATGGGAACCTGTATAAGGTTCAATGGCCTTACTGATACCCGCTTCTGGCGAGACGTACGGATTTGTCCAGAGATTTAGACGAATTCCCTTCGTAGCCAATTTCTTGATCAGAGCAGCTGGATCCGGAAAACGTCCTTTGTCCCATTCAAAGGTACATGGATAAGCGCGCGACTGCCATCCGGGCTCAAGCCCAATGAAATCAAGCGGAAAACCATGTTCTTCAAACTGGGCCGCTTCATTGAGTACCTCTTCGGCAGTATAGAGTTTCTGTACCCGTTGTGTAAATCCCAGTCCCCATCGTGGCGGCAATGTACCACCACCGCAGAATAAATTATACCGTTTGATCGCGTCCAGGGGATTGATGCCCGCAAAGACATAAATTTCCACACCTGCTGCCGGGATATAAATCTCTACCGCATCTGAATAAGGACGCGAATTCCAGCTTTTATCAGTATTACGATCCTTGGCTTCTGCCGGCTCCTTAGCATCTTTACGAACGCCTGTACCCACGTAATAGGTTAGATACTGTGCAGAATTAACAAGCACTCCATAACCCTTGGAGGATACATAAAAAGGAACCGGAGCATGCGTACGGCCATTATCTTTGCCACCATAGTGATCGACATGCAGATTAAGGATCTTACCACGTTGGTGAACAGTTTGGAAATTCAGGCCTAAACCATAGATCTGTTCGTTTTTTGTCAACGGCATCCGCACATAGGTTTTCCCGTCAATCAGTTCCGCATGAACTTCCATTTTCGGAAATGGAAAATCAGTTGATTGCAGCTGTTCAAGTGTTGCAGCGCGCGGTTTGCTATCCGCAGCACCCAGCAAGGTATATTTCTCAGGCTGGCCAAAGGTACCTTTCCATACACCGGGATACTGCTCTTTCCATTGAATAGGTTGCGCTTTTGCCTGTGTACAGAGCAACAGCATAAGGATCATCAAGATTCTCTCCATAGCATTTATTTTTTTAACAGGGCATTTACACACCAGAGTATCGGCGCCTGCCCGTGCATGTCACCCGTCTTTTGTTTTCGGTCCAGATAATATTGATAATCATTTTTTCGGTTGGTACCTTCACAGACATTGGCGATATCTCCCTGTTCGTTGATATAGCCAACAAGAGCCAACCAAGCCTTACGTGTGATTGCTGTATATTCTTTTGCATCAAGCCAGCCGTTTCGCACACCTGTAATCAGGGCATAGGTAAACATGGCTGAACCCGAGGTTTCGACCCAGGATTCCGGTTTATCGATCAGTTGGCCCCACAGTCCATCTTCACGTTGATACTTTTTGAGGCTGGCCATCATTTTTTTGTAAGAGGCTAATATCGCCGGCCTATTGGGGTTATCGGTCGGTAAAGAAGACAGCAGTTCGCTCATCCCTGCCGCCATCCAGCCATTTCCCCTCCCCCAAAAGAAGGGTGCATCTGGAGCATGATAGAATAGTCCATTCTCCTTTTGGATGGTATCGAGATAGACCAGCATTTCATGGGCAGCCCGATCGATGTATTTACGCTCTCCAGTCACCTGAAATGCCTTGGACTGCACCATGGTAATCATATACATATCGTCTATCCAGTAACGTGTCTGCCAGGTGAGTCCCTGATCCAGAAACTTTTGGTAGGCATCTTTCACAGTTTGGGGCGAATCAATGGGGATGCTCCATTGGGCATCGGCAAAACGCATTCCCATCTCGCGAAAAGTTTTGTTTTTTGTCTGCTGATAAAGTTCAAGGGGAACGGTTCCAAATACCGCAAAATCCACATGCCAAGGTCGTGGCAACAAATGTTTCTCCGTATCAAAAAGAGGCATAAAGCGTTGGGTAAGCTGCTCAAGTAGTGCCTTGTCAGAACTGATATCGGCAAACTTCAATGCGCCGTACCAGGTACAGACTTCGGGATAGGTAATGGATTTGGGTGGCGCTGGTGGTTTAAAGCTGTTATGTGGACTTTCGACAAAACGCTGTGCGACCAAACGCCCTACGGTTGTGGGATTGGCCTTTTCGGGCCAGGTTTTCAAATCTATGCTTTGTGCCTGACCATATAGTGCCAAGGACACAGCAATACCCGAGAGTATTGACCTCACAATAGTTATCATTAGCTGGGTTTATATTTAGTTATTAGACCAAATATCGCTATGTAACTACTTTTTTGAGGGGTAATTTTCGACCATTTAGGTGGAAATATTGACTAGAAAGCTGCTGTTGATTTAACTCCCCCTTTTCAGAATATAGCGTTCGATACGCTGAGCGAGTGGCTCCCGATGACTTCTACCAATCGGGAGCTGTTTATTTTGCACCCAGATCATATTATGCTCAATACGATCAATTTTAGCCAGCGCCACGAGAAAGGACTGATGTATCCGAATAAATTCCTCTGCGGGCAGCTGTTCAGCGATGCTTTTTAATGTCAAATAAGCCATGATCTTCCTTTCCGTGAGATGGATGAAAACATAATTTCCAGCAGATTCAATAAAGAGTATATCCGCAAAATTTATCTTTTCGATTTTCTTTTCACAACGAACAAATAGAAAAGGAGGAGGAGGTACTTCTGTCCGACCCGATTCCATGTATTCTTTGGCTTTTAACACTGCTTTCAAAAATCGTTTAAAGGCGATTGGTTTAAGTAAATAGTCAAGCACATTCAGATCATAGCCATCCAACGCATATTCAGGGTATGCCGTCGTCAATATGACGACTGGTCTGGCGTTGATTTCCCGTAAATACTGAATCCCCGTTTTTTGAGGCATTTCAATATCAAGGAATAGGATATCCGCCTTATTCTGTTGAAGCCATTGATCAAGTTGATTGGTATTCTCAAATTCACCCACCAATTGTAAAAAATGAATATCATCTATAAATTCACGCAATATTTTTCTTGCAATAGGTTCATCATCCGCGATAATACAACTCAATTTATTCATATCATAATATTTAATTTAACAGACCAGATTGTACCATCATTTTCGATCTGTAATGTATGGGCTGCAGGATACAATAGTTGCAAACGTCGTCTGACATTTTCCAATCCAATACCACCAGTTTCCTGTACGCTGGGCCCATACGAGTTTTCACATTCAAATAAAAGCTCATTTTCTTTCTGCCGGAGTAAAATCTTGACAAAGCTTTCCTTTTCATTTGTATATCCGCTAAACTTAAATGCATTCTCTACAAAAGGTAAGAATAATAAGGGTACAATCCGTTTTCCCTCATCCGTTACATCGACTGTAAGTTCCACGGTTAACAGTTCATTTTTTCGCATCTGCTGAATTTCCATATAGCTTTTCAGGTAAGAAATTTCTTTTGCCAGATCTACGGTATCTGCATTAGCTTCATATAATCCATACCGCAATAGGTCTGCAAATTGTACCAATGCATCTCGGGCGGTACCATTATGTCTATCGATAAGTCCGTAAACCGTATTCAGACCATTAAACAAAAAGTGGGGATTGATCTGTGATCGCAGGTAATTCAGTTCGGAGTTCAGCTGTGCGATCTGAAAATTCTTCAATTGCTGGTCTTTTTCATAACGTGTTTGTGTAATAGAGATCATGCAGGAGACCACGACAAACCATAATGCATCCAAAAAGGAACTCCAGGCCAGTTGCTTATAGTCCGTAGTTGCAAAGTGAGGAAGTTTTTCGATAAGCTGATAATATTCTGTCAGCACAATGATCGATACGTAAACGAGAATAGAAAAGAGCACGGCCGTGAGATAAGCAAATCCTCTTTTTGTCCGTTCAAACCAAGGAAACAATAAAAAGCCATTGACCAAAGTAATGGCGACCATTAGGCAAAAATGGACAAAAAAGATAGGTACGAATGGCACCCAGTCGTCATCCGCAGCATATAATTTCCTGTTGAGCAGCATAAAACCTATATGGATCAGAATAAACAGAAAATAGTAAGTGTATTTTTTGTTTATGAACTGGTTCAGATAGGTTTGAATACTCATGGTACGCTACATTTTTGCAGTAATGCTTCTTGTTCAATTCTTTAGCAAACTAATTTAGTGGAATAAAATGAGATTTCGGGTCAATCCCTTGAGGGCACAAATGTAAAGCGCTTTTTCAGTCTCAAAAATGGTTTTTCAAAAAAATGATAGGACAACATAGACAGCAGTACCGTGGCGATAAAAGCGATCACAAAGCCAAGCGTATTCCGCCATTCTTCTAGCCCGAGAGACTGGCTTAAAGTTGTCAGTTCTGTTGCAAATGTTTTATAGATCAGCCAATAAAAAGAGATATGAAATACATAGAGACCATAGGAAATACGGCCAAGATAGATCATAGGTTTGGGTAAATAGCGTTCGGGCATCCCCAATAAACTGAGAAACAATAATAGGCTACCAAGCAATATCAGCATCCAACCAATTACAGTTTGTGGCACATTCGAAAGATGGGGGGCATCAGCATGTATTCCACAGGCAATAGAAGCCAGCAACCAACATCCCAGAGTCGCGACAATCAGCAGAAAACGTGTGATCAGTGACCATTGGGGCATCCAACCTTTGAAATATAACGACAGTAATATGCCAACGGCAAAAAACTGAAACTGCACAAAACTATTGGTCCATGCACTGTTAAACTCTTTGGTCGGGTGTAGCCCATAATAAATAAGAAAAATATAGGCCAGCGCGAGGAACAGATAGGCTGCCATTTTCAGACCACGACGACCGCCATAGGCAGCCAACAAGGGAATCAAGATATAAAACTGTTCTTCTACAGATATACTCCATAGTGGATTGAGCGGATAAGCTGGCAACCATCCATGCGTACTGATGTATATATTGCCTGCAAATAGACTAAAAGAACCCCAGGCCAGTGGCGGTAGCGCAAATGCAGGAAAAAAAAACGGGGTCAACAATACCCAGCCAAAGAATACCAAAAAATAAAGTGGCCAGATACGCAGTATACGTCGGATATAAAAAGCTTTTGGATGCACCCGACCAGTCTGCTCCTGCTCTCGGGTCAGTAATTCCGTAATCAAGAATGCGCTTAGTAAAAAAAAGACCGGAACACCGAAGTTACCTACCAAATTAATGTTATAGAGCCAGTATTGTTTAACAGGATCAAAGGGAGCAAGATCCATGCGGTGTACAAAAAAGACACAGAGGAAAGCAATAAAGCGTAATACATCTAATTCAGGGCGGTAATAACGTTGGACGGTCATCATTTTAAAAGGATTATTGATCAAATTAAAATACGTGATACCAGAAAGTTATAAAAATATTTTACATATAAAGTTCATTTAACGTGTCAAACGACAATTTCAGCTTGATTTCTGTCTCCCTTGATAAAGCTCGCCTGCAAATGCTTCAAGCTGATTTTCTTTCCAAAATTGGATACCCGACGGAAAGTTGAGGATATTGGCACTTGTATGCTGAAAACTATGACCTGATGTTCGAAAGACTTACAGATCCATTAGTACTCTTAGGCTCATAAACGCCATTAACACAACGATCGTTGCCCCAATCAATGTCAGCAGAATCGGTTGTTTATAGACGCCCACAATAGCAGGTTTGTAGGCAGCTATCAACATCACGGTCAACGAGATCGGCAATATAAAACCATTCACGGCACCAGCGATAATCAATAGATGGACAGGCTTACCAACAAAAACAAATATTAGGGTGGAAATCAATATAAAGGCAATGATAATCCAATTTTCATTTTTTGCAATCCGTGCATTAAATGTTTTTATAAATGAAACGGAAGTATAAGCCGAACCGATAATGGAGGTAATCGAAGCTGCGAACATGACCAGACCGAACAGGCGATAGCCAAAATTGCCTGCCGCAAGCCGGAAAACTGAGGCTGTAGGATTACCATCGTCAATCAACAAACCCTGACTCAGCACACCCAAGGCAGCTAAAAATAGACAGACCCGAACCAGCGAAGCAACAGATATCCCCATGACAGCGCTTCTATTGACGGTAGGCAAGGCATCAAATCCTTTTACCCCAGCATCAATCAAGCGATGACCACCCGCAAAAGTAATATATCCGCCGACAGTGCCCCCTACCAATGTTATGATCGAAACAAAATCAATCTTTGCCGGAGCTACTGTACGCAGTACAGCCTCGCCCAATGGCGGCGAAGATATCAATGTGATGTAGATAAATGCTAAAATCATGATCGCCCCCATGAGCTGGGTAAAGCGATCCATGGCTTTGCCGATCTGTTTGTTTAGGAAAACAGCGATAGCAATGAATGCCGAGATACAGGCTCCGGTCATGACATTTACACCAAAGAGGGCTTCCAACCCCAGTCCCGCTCCAGCGACATTGCCAATATTGAATGCCAAACCGCCGAGGATAATCAGTAGCGAGATAAAACCACCCAATCCGGGCAACAGTTTATTCGCGATATCCTGTGCCCTCATTTCGGATACTGCGATCACACGCCAGATATTTAACTGAACCCCGATATCAATTAGGATGGATACCAGAATCACGAATCCAAAGCTCGCGCCCAGCGATTTTGTGAAAACCGTCGTTTGTGTCAGGAAGCCCGGACCGATAGCCGATGTCGCCATCAACAATGCCGCACCAATGAGTGCTGAAGTATTTTTTTGTTTCATCGGATCAGTATATCGTGTTTTTTTAACGTTTGGTTGATTGTCTTGGCAAATTGTACGGCTTCTGGGCTATCACCATGCAGGCAGATGGTATCGGCTTGAATACCCACTTCATACCCTTGCAGGGAAGTCACTTTTCCTGTTCTGATCATAAACAAGACCTGTTCTGCCGCCTGCTCAGGATCATGAATAAGCGCATTTTTATCCGACCTTGCTGTCAATGTGCCATCCTGTTGGTAAGTACGGTCAGCAAAGACTTCACTATATACCTTCAAGCCTTTATTCAGGCCGGCGTTAATGAGTTCGCTGCCCGAAAGACCATATAGGATGAGGTTTGGATCGATCGCGTAGATCGCTGCTGCGACGGCATCGGCCAATTCAGGTTTGCGCGCCGCCATATTATAGAGGGCGCCATGCGGCTTCACATGTCGTAATGTTGTCTGTTGCACCTTGGCACATGCTGCAAGTGCACCAATCTGATAGACAACCAGTTCGTAAACTTCCCGAGCTGTAGTCTGAATCTCCCGTCTTCCAAAACCTACCAGATCCTGAAAACCGGGATGGGCGCCTATTTTGACATTATATTTCAGGGCCAGCTGAATGGTTTTCATCATAGTCGAAGGATCTCCGGCATGAAAACCACAGGCAATATTGACAGCGGAAACATAAGGCAGGATAGCCTCATCATTGCCCATTGTCCAAGCGCCAAAACTCTCGCCCATATCGCAATTTAAATCTATAGTCAGTTGCTTATTCATATTTCAATGCGATTGCACTTTTCAGTTTAATTAATTGTTGATGACGCTGTTTCAATAAATTTTGGGCCTCATCCAGGTCGACCCGTTCAAAACGGATAATATCCGATGGGTTCTTTTGCGCCAGGAGCGGAAGGTCTACAGTAGCAACCTGGCCAATGACGGGATAACCGCCTGTGGTCGGATGGTCAGCCATTAAAATAATTGCGTTACCATCCGTTGGCACCTGTATACTACCAAAGGTGACCGCCGTTGACAACAGTTCCTTTTTTTCTTTTAGCTGCAATGGTCTGGATTGTAAGCGGTATCCCATCCGATCCGAGTTTTTGCTAATAGTAAACACATCCGCAAAGAAGCTTTTCAGTGAGTTGCTTTCAAACTGATCTCGCTGTGGGCCGTCCATCACCCGGATGACTCCAGTAGAAAGGTCTGGATACAGCGCAGAGTCAATGCTCCAGGAGAATTGGGTTTCTCCACTATCATAGGGATGGTTGAAAGCAATCCGGTCCTGTTCTTTGAGTGGCCGACCTTGCCAGCCACCTATTTCTCCCTTGCTATAAGTTGATCTGCTGCCCAGTACTTCGGGGATATCAAGTCCATCGCGAAAACAGATATAAGCCCGGCTGCCTGAATTTGGTCTCCCGAAGGAAAGCAATGAACCAGCCTCAATCAAGACAGGTTTCCACATTGGTAAGGGCTGACCATCAACCTTGGGCGACAGGTCTGCCCCTGTCACAGCGATAAGCTGTGCCTGTTCGAAATAAATGGTAGGACCAATGATAGTACATTCTATTGCGGCTTCGTTATCTACATTTCCCAGTATACTGTTGCCCAACAGTAAAGCATAGCTATCCATCGCCCCACTAACTGCCATACCGTAGCGCTGTAGACCATAACGTCCCAAGTCCTGTATCATAGTCAACATGCCCGCCTTGATGATCTTAATGCCCATAGGATGCTGCTTTTAGTTGAACAAACTCATCATAAGTTATAGGCACAAAACACACAAGATCCCCCACTTCAAGCAAGGAGGGTTTTTCACGTTTGAGGTCAAACAGTTGCAATGGCGTATGTCCAATGATCTGCCAGCCTCCAGGTGTCGCAATCGGATACACTCCAGTCTGTTGTCCCGCAATCCCTACCGCTCCAGCCTCAATCTTCAAGCGGGGTACTTCTTTTCGTGCTGTTGCGATCCGGCTGTCTAGACCGCCCAAATAGGGAAATCCAGGAACAAAACCGATCATATATACCCGGTATTCCGGAGCACTGTGAATATGGATAACTTCTTCTTCCGTCAACCCATTGTATTGGGCCACATAAGCGAGGTCATCCCCATTGTAATAGACGGGGATTTCCTTTTTTACAGCCTGATATTTCGGATCATCTGATATATCTTGTACGATTGTTTGAAATGCAGTCAATAGTTCCTGATAGGTAATCGTCAGCGGATCATAGTATATCGTGATTGTTGTGTAGGCCGGAACATACTCAATAACGCCTGGCTGCGACCAGTTTTCGATACAGGCCACGACCTTACGAACCTGTGTATTGACGGCTTCGGAAAGCGAATCACCAAAAGAAAGGACAATCGCCTGATCTCCCATGGGATAATGCCGGATGGAATTTGGCAAGGCTATACCTAAAGACTGCTCGTGGGAACTTCCCATAATTTGTATGTTATAATCTATACAAAGATTATAAATACCAGGCGATAATCAAACAACAGAATTTAAAAATCAGTTCACGAAAAACTCAAGATTTGCCCCAATCCCTGACTAGTTTTAGGCACATATTATTCAACAATAATACGATTGCTCCCGATTAACAATCCCTATTTGCGTAATATATTTCAGAGAAAGCAGACCTTTTTCCGATAATCGGGTTAGTCGGTGGCGTAAAATCTGTATTTAGGTCGTACTTAAAAAGCGCTGGAAATGTGCAACTAAAAAAAGCTTGAGAATCTTATGTCAGGAAATTATTAGGGAGATAGGTAGCTTATAGATAACTGGCTTGTTTTGAAAAAGCCTATTGAATAAAACAAATGCCCACAATCGCTCAGTATATTTTGCAAAAACACGAAGACAATTACGGGACATTTACACTTCCTCTAATCACTCTGTTTGCCTGGGAGGGTAGAGAAAGTAAATCATTGTCCATGATAACCTGGACAAATCTATATATTAATAAGTCTCGAACAAATTTAAAGCTATCAATCGGGAACTGAAAGAAAAATAAGTTTCGAATTTCAACGATAAAGTTGTTATTTTCTATTGAACACAAGCCAATTAGCTACACAAAACAGGTTGTAGCAACCTATTCTATTGTGTCAAATGATCTAATTATTTGCATGATCACTTGAGCACATCTTTCAACCCCAATTGCTCATCGTTCATATAATCAAAAAAAGTTTCTCCGTCACCATCTGGAATGTTTTTATCTGCTCCAGATGCTAGAAGAATTTTGATACAGTCTATAATTGATTGGTGGTATTTTGAATCCGCTTCTCGCAAAGAGTTAAATGCCCATATAAGTGGTGTTGATTTATACCGGATAGATATCTTATTGATATCTGCCCCATTTTCTATTAGCTTGCTCACGACATCTGATCTACCACACCAGGAAACCCAATGTAGTGCAGTACCACCTTCGCATCCAGAATGGTTTAGTTCAGCTCCTTGCTCAATATAATACAAAGCACATTTATCGGCATATAAACTACAAGCAGCGATCAAGGGAGTATCCTTTTCTGTGATCATTTTGTTTCCATCTATTTTCGCTCCAAAGGCGACAAATATTTTTGCCATTTCAAGTGCCTGCTCATCGGTGTAAGTCTTCAAAAAAACACCGTCACAAATCCGGTGAAGAGGATGTGCCTTTGATGTGTTGGATTCGTCAAATGGAATCTCTTCATTTGCGAGATCAGGATGCTTCGCAAGAATATTTTTTAATCCTTCATAATCTACGGAGTCAATAAGTGCTTTAATCATGGGTTCTAATATTTATTTTGATATAACAGGGAAACCAATAAAAAAATAGAATAGTTTAAATTACTTCAAAAACGACAATTGAACTTAATTTATTGCCATTTTAAAAATCGACAATCAACAACATAACAACGCAATAGTCTACTGTTCTATTTTATAAGACCGAAAGATGTCGGCAGTACATTGATCTTTTGCAGTTGATTTGGTCAGTACAAATTCAAAGGTAGGTTCTAACCCAGTCATATAAATTTTTTCTCCATCCTGATTTCTGAAAGAACTTTCTTGCTGTGTGAATCCAGCAAGTATACTAAGCTTGTACCAGCCATTTTCCAGCTCAAATTGAGGTTTTCCGAACTTATGTTGGTGTTCGATCCGCTCTTTCACTTTCGCTGCTGTAAAGTCATTCAATATCCACCAGGTAAATAACAAGATCTTACCGTTCGCTACATTCAAGATGTATCCATCTTCTCGGATCTGAAGATCATTCCCCTCTTTCAATAGTTCGGGTGCTTCATCATCAGTTAGAAAGATAATGGTATAGGATAAATTTTCAACCCGTGACAGAGGAATCATGCCCCCCTCTTCAACAACCTGGTTCCCAGTTCCTTTTGTTGTAAATTCGGTCGCAAGATCATTGGGCAAACCATTTTTCACTTGGTAATCGTGCAGCAATTCAATATCTCCAAGTAGAAAATAAGATAATGTATCATTTAAGACTTCCGTAAATTTTGCTTTCATCTTTAAGTTTTTATCGGATTGAAATTTACATCATAAAATTCTTAGTTTATATTGATTTATCATTTCTTTTTCGAAAGTGCCAGTTAATAAACTATATAAGCCCATGCAAGATTGCAGATTGGTTCTGCTAGCCTATTCCTTGTCCCAAATCTGTTTTAGCTTGTACCTAGTTCCACCCTACAGCTGATCATACCTCGATATCAGAATGGGGAAGCAATGTGAGTCAAGATGAATACCAAATACTGACATACTCCTACTACAGCTTATATTTATTAAGATAAAAATTGAACGGATCATTATTCATGTATCGGTATAATACGGAAGGTCAAGTGATAATCTTGACCTTCCGTATTATAAAAAATAAATATATAAACTATTTTAGCTATTATTTCTGTCTAAAGAATCTTCCCAAATAATTAGCCCTCGTTAAAGTTAAAAAAAGCCTCAAGAAATATTTTATTCCTTGAGGCTTTAATTAAACACCTATACTTGTTTAGAATGAATATCTCAATCCAATCATTGCAGACCAAGTTGTTGAAGTGGTGCTCGCTGGAACAAAAGGAGAAGTCACTAATTTCCCGTCGTATTGTAACATTTGGAAAGTAGGATCAGCCACAGCATTTTTTTCAACTCTGCCTAGTATTGCCCTTCCATTAGTCAATATCGCATCTTGTACTCCCCATTTAGAATTAAATAAGTTACCAACATTAATAATATCAACTGTAAATTGTAGCTTATCTTTTTCGGTAGCAATATTATTAAATAAATTCTGCGTCCATCTGACATCAAACCTATTTAACCAAGGCATCAAAAATTGATTTCGTGGTAAGATCTTTCCTCTGTATTCTTCTAACCCATTATCACTAACAAATTGGTCAAAGGCTTTTATTTGATCTGCTTTAGAAAACAAGACATCATTTCCTTTTTTAATATCAGCAAATTTCATATCAGAGGTATTTTTAGGCAAATAGATCAAGTCATTTGTAATTCCGTCTCCATTCAAATCATAACTATGATAATAAGAGAATCTACCTTGATTTGCTCCATTATAATATACTCCCAAAGTTGTATTTTTTATTGTATAACTAATATTAGCAACAATTCTGTGTGGTATTGCATAATCTGAAATACTTAAAAAATCTTGATTAGGGCTATTTATCACCGGGGAACCTAACCATGCCGAACTAGCATTTGAACCATTATTTGCAGAAACCTCTTTAGCTTCTGAATATGTGTAAAAAACAGATCCCGATAAACCATTCCATGATGATAATGAACCTCCAAATGTAGCAGAGAAAGCATGTCCTTTCGTTTTTGTGTTGGTTAAAACGACTGCACTGTTTCCACCGATGGATGGATTATATTGATAAGATCCGTTATTTGGATAAAAATCACGCTCTACACCAGCATAGGTCATTTTCTCAGTTGTCGCTTTTCTATTTGCTCCAAATTGATATGCCGCATTTACATCTCTAGTATACAAGATATCAGTGGTTAACGTTATTGGTGTATTAGGTATTCTATAATCTGCACCAATACTTGACCTCCAAATCGTTGGCATTTTAAAATTATCATCTACCAAAGCAAATGAATCAGGGGCTCCATCTTTTGGATTGGTAATAAATGGCGTTACGTCTTTACCTTCTTTATCTTTATAATAGATCGGGTTTTTTACATAATAATAAGGATCCTCTGGATGGAATTGCACCTTTCCAATCCAACCTGCCACATCGTCATAGCTTTTGGGTTCTAATACATTTTGTAGAACACCTGCATTTGTTGGCATATTAGTTAACCATACAAATGGCACACGGCCTGAAAAAATACCAGTTCCACCACGTACCATAAAGGATTTATCTCCGAATACATCATAATTAAAACCAACTCTCGGAGACAAAATAACGCGCGATTTAGGCCATTTACCCGATGCATAATTGCGTTCATTCCCATCGACTCCTAATAGATTTAATGCATCAATCGAGCCATTGGGAGTTAATTTGTTCATATAAATTGGCAATTCTGCTCTCAATCCCACTGTTACGTTGAATTGATCATTTACAGTAATTCTATCTTGGGCATAGAGAGATGCTAAGCCGTAACTGACTCTCGAATACGTATCCTGACCTTCATAGGGATATGTAAGCGCATACATAATTGGCGCAACTTCCTGAGCTGTACCAGTTTTCAAGAAATCCGCTACAGACGCATAACGATAATAACCTGTTCCAGAACGTGTATAGGAATTACCAAACTTTTGCACATCAAATGCTACACCACCTGTAAATGTATGCTTTCCTAACGTATAAGTTAAGTTATTCGTGAAAGAAAAGTTATCGTTGACAACATCATTCAAATAAGAAAACAACTCTGTTCCAAAACTCATGTAGTTAGTTCCTGAGCTGCTACCATCCCAAATGTCAACAAACGGAAACAATCCTTTACTAGGTGATTTTCGTTTATCCTGTACTCGCGTATAAGTAAATAAAAACTTATTTGAAAGTTGTGAATTGAAATTAGAATTTAATTCTGCTGACAAAGAGCTAACTGTATTTTCAAAGGAGTAGTTACCATTTTCAAATACCATAGAATTTTCGCTCACCCTCCCAGAAGCTGATCTTGGAGAAGGCCCAGAATTGAAATTCGCTTGCTGCATCGATGTACCTTTTAAAATATTATATCTGAACGCAGCTTTGTGTTTATCACTAATATTCCAATCAATTCTAGCTAGAAATTTATTCCCATGTTGTTTTGCTTCATCTGCATAACCTTGGTATCTTCCAGGATCATACCCCCAAACATTCTTTAAATGTTCGGTAACGGCCTCTAGATCGGACTCTTTGACTCTTGTTATATTTTGAGCGATATTTGCTACACCGTCTTTAGAAGCTTTCCATAAATTAGCTCCCGACGCATTAACGCCTGTCGCTGCCTCACGCTCACCGCTCACAAAAAAGAATAACTTATTCTTTATAATTGGTCCACCTAATGTAAAGCCAAAATTTTGTTTTGTCCCTTCTCCGTAATCTATTTTCTTTTTATTAATTCTAAATCCATTGAGGTTTTGGTTATTATAATATCCGTAAACAGAACCATGGAACCGGTTAGTACCCGATTTTGTAACCGCGTTTATTCCAGCTCCGGTAAATCCAGATTGTGTGATATCAAATGGTGCAATATTAACAGATATTTCCTCAATCGCATCTAATGAAATAGGCTGTGAATTTCCACCCGGTAGTGGATTTTTTGTATCAGTTCCAAAACCATTATTGAAATTTGCACCGTCAATCTGTAAATTATTATAACGAGAATCTCTACCAGCAAAAGAAGTTCCATTGGCTTGGGGGGTCATACGGGTAAATTCAGTAATACTTCTACTAATTTGTGGCAATTCTTGAATTTGTTTTAATCCAACATTTGTCGCAACCCCACTTTTAGTAGCATTTAATTTTCCACCCCTTCCTGTTACCAAAACTTCACCTAAAGTTGTTCCTGAACTTGCGAAAACAGGATTTAGCGAAAAAGCCTCACCTAACTTCAAGTAAATCTCTTCGTAAACGATAGGCTGTTGTCCCACATAGGTAACCTCAACTTTATAAGGACCACCAACACGCATCGCCGGTAGATTAAAACGGCCCGCCGCATTCGAAGAACCCGAATAAACCGTTCCCGATGGCACGTGTGTTGCCTTGATAGTAGCTCCCGAAGTTAGACTGCCGTTTGCTTCTTTTACAATACCTGTAACGCTACTTGTCGTGACCTGAGCTTGTACAGCACCATAACTGGCCATTACAAGAGCGAAAAAGAGTAAAGATCTTTTCATATAATGTGATTTGTTAAAAAATGTTAAGCAAAATTACTAAGAGATTTCAAATAACAAAGGACTTAATATAAACTTAACACACTACAACACATACACTTCATACTATACAGGAAGAAATTCTTATCTTCCTATATAATTTTTTAATAAAAAAAACGTTATAACACCTTTTAAACCACCATTTCCAAAGAACCAAGTCTATATAAAATAGTTTTCCACAGTCAATCGCTCCGATTTATTTGTAACAACATTCTTCCATTCCCAACTTGAGCTTTTTTAAAAAAATTCATTAACTTTCTTTCAACCGAGAATTTTATTAATCAACTCGTTTTTTTGTAGCAATTGCGCTACTCTGCCTTGTATTTATTTAAAAACTATAAACTATTGTCCGTTCGAACTGGTTTCTTTAAAAATCTGTTTTTAAAAACGGAGAACTTTTTAGAAATTCGCACACCTTTATAATTCACTTTTTTCATGGAAGTCGGTATTCAAAATTCTTCTTTTCAGGAACCCGCAGACATTAAGTTGTCTCCAGCAGGGCTTTCTTTCTTAGCTTCAGCAGCTAAATGGGCCAATTTTTTGGCTATTGTCTGTTTTATTTTTATCGGTATATCGGCCATAACCATGATTAGCTTGATCTTTGGGGCCAGTGCCTTATCTTTGGGTCAGGGTGAATATGTCTCGGCCGGTACAATATCGACCTTCGGTGTGCTTTACTTACTGCTGCTGGCTTTCTCCTGCCTCCCGATCTATTTCCTCTATAATTTTGGATCCAAAGCAAAAAAAGCCGTCGAAAACCGCGATAGCATCCAACTTGAGCTCTGTCTCGAAGCTTTAAAGAAACATTATAAATTCATCGGGATCATAGCCATCATCACCATCGGATTTAATTTCCTGGGACTTGTCGTAGGGGTTATATTAGGTATCTCCGACGCAATCGCTGGCGTGTAAAAAAAAGCTATCTGAAAAATACAATCAGTATATCCAAGGCTGACAACGGAATGGCACCACTATTCCGTTGTCTATCGATTTCCTCTCCTTTCCCCTCCTATTGATACCAATCCTAACAATACGATCCGAGAAACAAATGTTTTCGAAGTATTTTTTTAGGAATCTACCCAAATCCCCCCTGATCACATAATTATAAGACAGAGAGAAAATAACCCAAAAATAATTAAACAACAGAAAACTAAACTTCTAACAACAAATATATTTTTCATTTAATTTAATTTTTCTCAAACAATATCTTGCTTAAATCGTTATAGCAATAATGAAAGGAAAAATAAGATCGACAGTTCTTATTTTTTCAGTTTGAAAATAACCAATTTGTATAATCTAAAACCTAACCTTTATGCAAAAAATAAAGAATTCATCTATTGCTATGCCCTGCTTTAGCTCATTAGGGGACTAGCTAAAACAGACAGTCAAGGCTGTACCAAAAACCTGAATAAGAAGTAATAACCAAATAATTTAAAACAAACTTAAACCAATTTATTTTTTAGGGCAACTCCTGTCTTGGGGGCTCCTTGTCTTTAAAAAGGAAGAATTGATAAACGAATCTAATATCTTCTTCCCAACGTAAATCAACCAATTAATTTATCTAATCACCTATCAATTATGCAAAAACGAAAAGAAAAACTGTTTCTTTTCCTATTGCTCTTTACCCTACCCATGCTGTCTTTTGCTCAAAAGCAGCTTACTGGTATTGTGAAAGATGCATCAAATGGAGAAAAAATCGAAGGTGTTACCATTCTCAAGAATAGGGTTCCGGTAACGAAGACCAACGCGAATGGAGAGTTTCAACTCTCTGGTATTGTGGGCGACAGCCTAGTCTTTAAATTTGTTGGAAAGAAAGATGAAACGCGTGTCATCGGTCCACAGAACATTATTGAAGTATTATTGTATGACGATGGAAAGAGTCTTGATGAAGTTACCGTCGTCGCCTTCGGAACGCAGAAAAAAGCCACCGTAGTCGGTGCTATTACGACCGTAAAAGCCTCGGAGTTAAAAATTCCCGCAACCAACCTCACCAGCGCCTTCGCCGGCCGCATACCCGGCGTGATTTCTTTTCAGAACTCAGGCGAACCGGGTGCAGACAATGCCCAGTTCTTCGTCCGTGGGGTCACAACATTCGGCTATCAGGCTTCCCCCCTGATCCTGATTGACGGTTTTGAATCAACCACCGACAATCTTGCCCGGATGCAGCCCGATGATATCGAAAGTTTCTCCATATTAAAAGACGCCTCGGCAACCGTACTCTATGGTGCCCGCGGTGCCAACGGTATTATCATGGTCACCACCAAAGCGGGAAGAGAGGGACCTGTAGGATTGAATGCCCGCGTAGATGTCAATACCGCATCACCAACCCGAATGATCAAAATGGTTGATGGCATTGACTACATGAAACTCTATAATGAGGCGCGCATGACCAGAGATCCTATTCTTGGTCCTTATTATTCCCAACAGAAAATACAGTCGACAATAGATAATGAAAATCCCATGATTTTCCCCAACATCGACTGGTACAATACCCTACTCAAGAACTATACAGTCAATACAAAAGCCAATGTCAATCTTAGCGGTGGTGGACAGGTGGCCACCTATTATGTATCGGGTGGTTTTGATAAAGAGTCCGGTTTGCTGAAAGTGGATGACCGAAACAATTTCAATAACAACATCAATATCAACCGTTTTTTTATTCGGTCAAATGTCATTTTTAAACTGACAAAAACGACTACTTTAGATACTCGGATCCAAGGTCGGTTTGAACGTTATAACGGGCCGTTCAGATCGGCAAGTGATATCTTCCGGATGGTGATGAACAGTAACCCAGTCGATTTTCCGGCAGTATTTTCCCCCGATGCCAAAAACGAATTTACCCAGCACACCTTATTTGGGAATACTTTTGTCACAGGATCTCTAAAAAACAACCCCTATGCGGAGATGGTGCGGGGTTATGAAGACCGCAATGAAAATACCATCACAGCGCAGGCTACACTGATGCAAGACTTGGCTTTTTTGACACCAGGTCTGAAACTCCAAGGCCGGGCTTCGGTAACAACTTGGAGCAAATATGCCGGTACTAGAAGCTATGATCCCTTTTATTATGATCTGGAAAATTACAACCAGATTACCGGTGAGTACAGTCTCTATGCGCTCAACCCCACAACAGGTCGAGCAACACTGGGCGATGTAGAGCCAAAAAGGGATGCCAGCTCCAATTATTATTTCGAGGCGCGTTTTAACTGGAACCGTAGTTTTGGCAATCACAATTTAGGTGCCATGACCGTGGGGATGATCGAGGAAAAATTACTGACATCCGGTAATAGCAACTCCATTTACGAAACCTTACCCGAACGCAATATGGGAAACTCTGGACGTCTGACCTATGATTTCGACAATAAATACTTTGCGGAATTTGCTTATGGTTTAAATGGTTCGGAGAAGTTCATGGGCCAAAAACGCTTTGGCTTCTTTCCTTCCTTGGGCGGTGGCTGGATGGTCTCGAGCGAACGTTTTTTTGAACCACTTAAATCGGTCGTCAGTACATTAAAACTACGTGCTACCTGGGGACGTGTCGGAAACGACGCCATTGCCGAGCGGAGAGACCGCTTCTTTTACCTATCGGATATTTCAAGGGGCAATGATGCCATGTATCGTTGGGGAACCGATTTTATGAATGCTTATAATGGATTTAATGTAAACCGCTACGCTAATCCAGATATCACCTGGGAAGAGTCCGAAAAATGGAATGTTGGTATAGAAGCCAATTTCTTTAATGAGTCACTCAAATTGCAGGGGGACTTTTTTAAAGATGTACGGAGCAAAATCTACATGCGACGGGAAAACTTCCCTGCATCTGCCGGTTTGGAGGCTGCCATAAGTGGTAATGTGGGTAAAGTCAGTTCGCAGGGATTTGATGGTTCGCTTACCTATCAAAAATTCTTCGGATCGGATCTCTGGCTTTCGGCCCGGGCCAATTTCACCTATGCCACCAACAAATATCTTGCACTGGACGAAAAAAATTATGCAGATACCTATCTAAAGAAACTTGGACACAATTTGAGACAAGAATGGGGGCTGCTTGCCGAGCGACTATTTGTCGATCAGTATGAAATAGATAATTCACCCAGACAGGATTTCGGTGAATACATGGCGGGTGATATCAAATACAAGGATATCAATGGTGATGGCATTATCAATGATAACGATAGGATTCCGATGGGTTACCCTACCGTACCAGAGATTCAATATGGTTTTGGTATGTCTGCGGGTTATAAAGCATTTGATTTTTCTTTCTTCTTTCAGGGGAACAAAAATGTCTCTTTCTTTATTAACTCCACCGCTGAATCCAACCCAAATACCGGATCTTATGGAATAGCTCCTTTCGCTTCCCGCAGAAATGCATTGGCTATTATCGCCGATAACTATTGGAGCGAAACTAACCCAAATACCCATGCATTCTGGCCTCGTCTGTCTACAGATCCCATTAATAATAATACACAGCAGTCCTCCTGGTGGCTGAGGGATGGTTCCTTTATCCGGTTAAAATCCCTTGAGATCGGTTATAGCCCGCGAAATTTAGAACGCTTTGGTTTTGGCAAAGGTAGCCGGATCTATATCAGTGGCGAGAACCTGGCTGTATTCAGCCCATTCAAACTTTGGGATCCAGAATCCGGACGAAATGGACTCGGCTATCCGCCAAACCGACGGTTTAATGTTGGTATTCAATTATCATTTTAACGTATAACGGACTTACACATGAAAACAATAAAATATATCGCAATTGCAACAGCATTCTTTTTGGGTTCCTGTTCCAAGTACCTCGATGTGGTACCAGACAATACCCTAAAACTGGAAGATATATTCAACATCAAAGTTGAAGCTTACAATGCACTAGCCAAAGTATACAGCTACCTACCCAATGATGATCAGACGCATGTCACTTCCTGGTCGCTGGGAGACGAATGGCTCGGTCGGCTGGATCTTAACACCAATACAGGCAACCTACGGGCAATCCGTATTATGCGGGGTTTACAATCACAGACCTCACCTCAACTGGGTCTTTGGTCTGGTACCGAAGGTGGTAAACCGCTCTATCAGGGTATACGCCAATGTGAGGTTTTCCTAGCCAATATTGACAAAGTACGTGATATGACCGATGGAGAAAAAGCCGAGTGGAAAGCACAAGTCAAATTTCTAAAAGGTTATTTTGCTTTTTTACTGATTCAGCGCTATGGACCTATTGTTCTGCCTACCGGTCTTGCTTCGCCAACATCCACACCGGAGGAATTGTTTTTGAACCGTTCCAAAGTAGAAGATTGCTTTAATTACGTATTAAACCTCATGAATGAAGCTATTCCGAATCTGACTGAACGTGTATCCTCCAACAACCTCGGGCAGATCGACCAAGTGGCAGCCAAAGCGATCAAAGCTAGGGTGCTTGTGTTCAGAGCAAGTCCATTTTTCAATGGTAACCGTGAATACTTTGGCGATTTTATGGACAGTGATGGCCAGCCTTTCTTTCCACAGGCTGAGGATAAAGAGAAATGGAAAGCAGCCATTGATGCGCTTAACGAATCGATTACGTTGTGCGAAGCAAATGGACTGGGACTCTATCATTTTGCCAAGGAACCTTTTATTTATGATCGTCCCGCATTTACGGCTAATCCCGAAAGAATGCAAACATTGTATGACTTACGTATGCTTATTGTAGATCCATGGAATAAAGAACTGGTTTGGGGGAATTCAAATCTCAATTACTATAACCAAGGTGAATTGGCCCATTCCTCCAATATCCGTTTGCCCGAAGGCTATGGCGACGGGGTCGTGAACGAACCTTCTTATTCATGGCAATGGATGGGTGCCACCTATCAAATGGCTGAACGTTACTACACCGAAAATGGATTACCCATTGATGAGGATCTGACCTATGATTTCAGCAACAAATATGAAATCATCAAGACACCAGCATCCAGTGAAAGCAGCTATACGCACTGGAACGGCTACATGCAGCCCAATACCGAAACCATCAAATTATACATGAACAGAGAGCCTCGATTCTATGCCAACCTGGGCATTACAGCGGGTTATTGGCGGGCACATACCGTTCGTATCAATACCATGTTCTATGGAAATTCCCATGGAGGTTATAACTCCTCGCAGCACACCACAGACTTTTTTGCCACGGGTATTGGTACACAAAAAATGGTACACCCGGAGTCACAATCCGGTGCTTGGCAGCGTACGATAAAATTCCCTTATCCCATAATCCGAATGGCTGATCTATATCTGATGAAAGCAGAAGCTTTAAACGAATATTCAGGCCCATCAACAGAGGTCTACACCCTCTTAGATCGCGTCAGAGAACGTGCCGGAATCCCCTCCGTGGAAAAGGCCTGGTCTGACGCTTCGCTCGCCAAAACGGTCAATAAACACCGGACTAAAGAGGGGTTACGGGACATTATTTTGCAGGAACGCGGTATTGAGTTTGCATTTGAAGGTATCCATTTCTGGGATATGATGCGCCACAAACGGGCTACATCGGCGTTTTCCATGCCAATATGGGGATGGAACCATACCGGGACCACAGGCACTTCATTCTTTGTACTTGATGTCAAACAGGAAAGACGTTTCACCATCCGCGACTGCCTATGGCCTATTGATCTCAATGAGATGAACACCAATGGTAAACTTATTCAGAATCCGGGCTGGTAATGCTAAATTTTTATTGTAACAATTAATATAGACAAACATGATCAAATTAAATCTCCAATATATCGCATTTAGTTTCCTGCTGCTTTTCTTTGCCTGTAAAGAGATTGAGCGATTTTCTCCGGCTGCGGACGATGGTACGCCACCCGGAAAGGTAGAACTGCGCAGGTATATCCCTTTATATGGTGGGGCCCGCTTTTTTTACAATATACCAAAGGATGAAGACCTCATCAGCATCGATGCCGTTTACACCAATCCCAACGGTAAGTCTTTCACCTTTTCGGCCTCTTATTTTGTGGATTCCCTAGATGTGTATGGACTGCCCAGCACAGATGAATACACCATAAAGCTATATGCCGTAGATCGTACGGGCAACCGGTCAGAACCACTGGATGTCAAGGTGCAGTCTCTGGAACCTGCTTTTACCCGGGTAGCCAGTTCGATACAGGTGAAGCCGGGCTTCAGTTCCTTCTTTCTGGACTGGGAGAATGAGCTCAAGCAGGACGTCAATGTTTATGTAGACTTTACATTTAACCAAAATGGCACACCTCGCAGCCTGACCTCGGTCTTTTCGTCCAATCTGGCTACCGACCGCAGGTTTATCAATGATCTGGTGCTCCCATCGACAGAAAAAGTAGGTGTGAAAGTTCGCGTCGAAGACAGCTATGGAAATACCACTGCAACCATCGACAAGGGGAATATTTCCCTCCTCGAAGATACGAAAATATCAAAAAAAGACTGGGTATTGCCCAAAGCCGCCGATTCCATCGGCCGTATCCCGATGGCCTTTGGCGACGGACTGGAAGGGCGCTCGCGCTACGTGATAGACGATATCATAGACCGGGGTGACAACCTCAACTTTATGCATACGCATGGGCGGGGACGAACCGGAAAAACGGCTGATGGGAATATGCCCTGGAACTTTATCATCGACCTGGGTGCTTATTATGAACTAAGCCGCATTATTACTGTACAGCGGCATTCCGGGGGATTGGCCAATATCTCCAGAGGGCAGTACTACCGCAGCGAAAATGTCGGAAGGTTCAAAATGTATATCTGGGATGATGCCAAACAAGACTGGGAACCCGTATCAGAGCACTTTATTCCAGTACCTTTTGGGATCAGTGAACTTGAATTTGTGAAAAAAGGGGAAGCTGGCGATATGGCTTATATGTATCCCGATAATCCGAAGTACACGAAGAAGACAAGATGGTTCAGGTATGAAGCTGTAAAGGGTTTTACATCTGACTATACTTTAGATGATGCGAACTGTCTTTCTGAAATCACGCTTTACGGACGCAAAAGTAACTAAATAGAGACCTCAAAGACATAAAGTATGAAAACAAAAAATAAGTTCAGAAAAATAGCTGGGTTTTTAGTTGTCTTGACGTTAATGGCTTTTAGCTTTTCCTGCAAGAAAATGTACGATAATATAAAACCCTACGCGGAGGAAACTGTGTATCCGCAACGCTATGATACCATCGCCGCCAAAATCGGCTATGAACGGGTCGAAATTGATCTGATAAAGGCAGGACGGATTCCCTCAAGTCAGATCCGGATGGGAAAATCCAAAAAAACAATTGTTGAATATGACAATCAGAAAATCACCATTGATTCATTGGTTTCCTGGCTCAATATCAAAGGACTCAAACAGTCTAAACTGTACCGCTTTAAAGTCTATACCATAGACCAATTTGAAAATAAGTCGGTGCCACAGCAAATCGCTGTCATTCCATTTACCGAAAGTGACGTAAAAAACCTGGTCATTGCTTCTCCGCGGATTATGACTTCACCAAATGCTATGGTCATCGACTGGACGAGCTCACTATCATCCATCCTGTTGACTTATAAAAGCCTTTCTTTTGAATATAAAGATAAGACCGGAAAAGTAATTACAGGAACCCGCGGGACCTCACCGCGCATATTTGCGGCAAACCTGAATCCAGGATCAACGGTAGCAATGAAGCTATCCTATAATGTCATCCCGAAAGTAGGCGGACAGGAAATAGTAGACTCGATCACTTATACACAGACGCTCGATATCACTTTGCCTACCGGAGAGACAACCTTCAATCCAACAGAACGGGATATCCTCGTCGCGAACGGGGTAACAACCTTCAATGCGAATGTTGCTGCAGGGATTAAGAAATTGACCTTTCCAATTCACACCAACAGTTTACAGGATTTATTCTATTTTTCCAATGTAACTGAATTGGATCTGACCGGCGGTGAGCTGTTTAATGTTAAAACCCTTGATTACAACAGAAATGGTGTGGTCAAAACGATCGGTGGCGGTAAGTTTCAGCCTTTTATACGTCATGTATCAGCCATATCAAATGCCAATGCGCAAGCGATGTTAGACCTCCTGGATCTGGGGATAATCAAAAAAATTAAATATATCCCCAATTCGCTAGGAATAGATGAATTGCTGAAACGCTATGATGGTAAAAACATTGTCGAATGGGTGACACCTCCGGATGAAAGTTTGATTCCGATGAATTTCTTCCTGGACGGAAAGATTCAGGACAATAACTGGGCAACGGATATTGTCAATCCGGCAACGGACGCTCCGGCGGGAACAGCTATTGTGAACCCGATGAAAATCACACTAAAAGCAGCGAGCGCTTCCTTTGTATTTACACTTCCAAAGGAATATCGATTTAATATCGCTACTTACAAGTATCTTAAATTTAAGGTCTATGCACCTGACAAATCTAAATTTACCGGCAGTTACAGCGCTTTCCAAAAATTGTGGCCTAGATTTATGAACTATATGTGGGCATTTTCCAGTGAAAGTGCCTTTGGTCAGGAGTACTGGGAGCTGGACAGAAATGCCACCCCAATTCCGGACAGCGATCTGACAAAATGGAAGGATGTGACCATTGATTTGTCCTCAGCAAAAGACAAACACAACAGAGTAATTGTCATTAACATTGGTGGTGAGCCCGGCGGAACATTCAGTCCTCCGGCGGATATTACTTATTACTTTGCTAATTTCAGGTTTTCAAAATAACACAAAGAAATAATTCCTCAAAGAACCGTTTAGCACGGAATAATCGAAAATAGACCATAAGGGGATTCGAAAAAATGAGATAAAAAAACGGGAGTGTCCAAAGGTGGACACTCCCGTTTTTATTATTTAATGTGAAGCATATATACTATGCTTGTATTTTTTTACTTTTTGTAATACCGCATTGCATTCGGAATCTGCTTCTCAATATCCGCAATACGTCTCGCATCGCTTGGGTGAGTGCTCAAGAACTCCGGTTGTCCTTTTTGACTTCCCGCTGCCATGCGCTTCCAAAATCCAATAGCTTCATTCGGATCGTAACCGGCCAATGCCATGATAATTAATCCTGCCTGATCTGCAGAAGATTCATCGCTGCGTGAGAACTTTAACTGAGCCAAGCTTCCCCCCAAACCATACAGATTGTTAAAAATTCCAAGGGAACTGCTTCCAGTCATTCCTGCTGCTGAGCCCAGAATCTGACCGCCCATTTGTAAAGCCATCTGGTTGGACGCCTGTGCTACGGAGTGCTCTTCAATAGCGTGGGCAATTTCGTGTCCCATTACTGTCGCCATACCAGCCTCGGTACGCGTTACTTGAAGTATTCCTGTATACACAGCCACTTTTCCACCAGGCATACACCAAGCATTCACATCATCACTCTTCACCAGGTTAAATTCCCAATTGAAATTATATTTATTGGCGATACCTTTGCTCTGCAAGTATTGATTGACAGCGGTTGCCAAACGGTTACCCACACGTTTTACCATTGCCGCATCAGCCGTACCGGTAATAACTTTTGTATTATTTTTTGACAAGAAATCTTTGTAAGCCAGTGCAGCCTGTTGGTTGACTTGGTCAGCACTGACCAATTTCAAATATTTTTTTCCAGTAACAGCCGAAGTAGCACAACCTGACAACCCCGATGCCAGTGCCACACAGGCCATTACGATAGCCGAATACTTAAACATGCTTTTCATATGTATCTTATTATTCATCTGTGTTTGTTTCAATTGCATTCATGAGCTCACAGGCCCAGTCTCGTTTTTAATGTTGTATGGAATGTTGGGGCTAGATTCGACAGGTTCTCTGTTTTTTCCAGCGCAGCTATTTCATAATAATCTATTAAATACTTTTTTTAGGATGCAATTATTGTGCCTATTCTTTTGCCTTGTTTTTTTTCTTGAATAGATAAATCTTGGATTCATGTCCTTTTAGCAGACGCTCAATATTCTTTTGATGGGTAATTAATAGCAGTGTACAGATGGCGATGCCATAAAGCAATACCGAAGGAATGGTAGTCTTAAAAATAAATGCCAAGCTAAATGGAAAAGCAAAACCGGCCGAAATTGAACTTAGGGACACGTAATGTGTCGTCAATAGGATAATGATAAATACGGATACACAAACTAAAGCTGCCGGTGTATGTATCGCCAAAATCATCCCGCACAATGTCGCTACCCCTTTTCCTCCCCGGAAGCCCGCAAATACAGGAAATAGGTGACCTATTACCGCAATCACTCCCAAGGCCAACTGAAAATTAACGAACTGAACATCACTGGTATTTTGGCCCAACTCAATCAGATAGGCGAGATTCGTTGCTGTCCAACCCTTGAATATATCTACAAACATCACGATGGAGCCGGCACGCGGTCCTAATACGCGAAAGGTGTTAGTCGCTCCAGCATTACCACTCCCATACTCACGAACATCTACGCCATAAAATGCCTGACCCAACCAAACTGCTGTAGGTATAGAACCAAACAAATAAGCTAGTAATACTGCAATTACTAAATAAATCGATATCATTAAATTAAATCAGTTCTTATAATAATTTGGCTTTCAGACTAAGATCTAAGCTCTTGACACTGTGTGTCAAAGCACCCACCGAGATATAGTCTACTCCAGCCTCTGCATAGGCCCGAATGGTTTCAAATGTTATTCCCCCAGAAGCTTCTGTCTTAAATCGATGATCGATAATTTTAACAGCTTTGGCCACATCCGCAGGTGAAAAATTATCCAACATGATTCGGTCCACTTCGCCAAAGTTAAGAACTTCGTCAAGTTCCGCAAAATTTCGGACCTCTATTTCTATTTCAATTGGTTTATTTAATTTCTTTCGATAGTCATTTGCTCGTGTCAACGCCGATACAATTCCACCGCTATAATCCACATGATTGTCTTTGATCAGAATCATATCGAATAATCCAAACCGGTGATTGGTACCTCCACCTATTTTGACCGCTTCTTTCTCCAATACCCGAAGTAAAGGTGTTGTCTTACGAGTATCCAATACCTGCGTATCCGTACCTTTCAACAGCTCCACATATTTTCGGGTTGTCGTCGCTATACCACTCATACGTTGCATCACATTCAATACCAAACGCTCTGCAAGTAGAATACTCTGGATATTTCCGCGAACATAAAATGCGATATCACCAACTTTTACCTGGCTTCCATCAGGAATAAATACCTCACAGGTCAAGGTTTCATCGATGTAACTCATGATCGCTTGAGCAACCTCTACGCCTGCCAAAATACCGTCGTCCTTAACAATCAGTTTTGCCTCTCCTTGTGCGCCCACCTCTATCGTGGATAAAGAGGTATGATCACCATCTCCGAGATCTTCCGCGACTGATTTTTTTACAAACTGCGCCAAATAATCCTTGATTTCCTTCTCCATAAATACAATTTATTGGGCTAAGATGTGGAATAATTTTTTAATCGAAAAATAGAATGATAAAAAAATAGCGTCTGACCTAACTTTTATCGATCCGAAGTTCTTCTATTGTCTGACTATTGGATCCCGCACTTATCTTGATAAATACCCGATAATTGGCTTGTTCTGTCGCTAATGAAAAGGTGAAGTATTGATAACCATTGTTTGCATTACTCGCTTGGGTCAGTTTGACGGTCTTGGGTTTATGTTGGTTAAAAAATGTGCCCAACATAATCTCGGACTGATATTTGGTATACACACCATTTTCTCCCAATAGGGACAAGGTCAGATTGGAACCAAAATACTTCGCGATATTCTTCGCATTCCCCTCCCTTAAATACGTTTTAAGTTCTTCAGAAATACTTCCCAAAGACTCCTCTCCTTCCCGTACAACAGGCTGTGATGAATAGTTTAAATCTTTCAAAAGATGCCCTGAGGCGTTAGTGTGTATAAAAAGACTATAAACAAATATAAATACGCAATAGCTTAAAAGTTTCATATAGCTCAAAATAAGACAGAACAGTTTCCACAATAGATGTAATCAATCATTAGGTAGCATAGTTTATACCAAACATAAACTATGCCACAAACCTATAAAATTATTGCATATAAACAAGGGAAGATTTTAAAGACGCATTGATAGATTCTAAAATTAAGGTTATCTTTGTTATACGATGAATAAGAAAAAAGTTGCACTCATGATCCTAGACGGACTAGGATACGGAAAACATGATAAATCAAATGCAGTTGAAGCTGCAAATACCCCATTTTTAGATCATTTATTGGAAACATACCCAAATTCAAGTCTGGAAGCTTCTGGTGAAGCCGTTGGCCTTCCTGATGGACAGATGGGTAACTCTGAGGTTGGCCACATGAATCTTGGCGCCGGAAGAGTTGTCTATCAAGAATTAGGACGTATCCACAAAGCGGTAAATGATGGCGTATTCAACAC
Organism: Sphingobacterium sp. BIGb0165; assembly: GCF_024810095.1. NCBI lineage: Bacteria > Pseudomonadati > Bacteroidota > Sphingobacteriia > Sphingobacteriales > Sphingobacteriaceae > Sphingobacterium > Sphingobacterium sp. BIGb0165. Next base: position 416,393 of record NZ_JANUEB010000006.1, read on the forward strand.
AGATATCGTTATCCAGGACGCATTTAAATATGCGCTTGAAAATAATAAAAAAGTACACTTTATCGGTTTACTTTCGGATGGTGGTGTACATGCACACACCAAGCACCTTAAAGGTCTTTGTGATGCCGCCAAACATGCTGGACTAAACAGTGAGCAGGTCTTCATTCATGCTTTTCTGGATGGTCGTGATACTGACCCTAATTCGGGAATCGGCTATGTTAAAGATCTACAAGAATATCTAAAAACGACTTCAGGCACATTCGCTTCTGCCATTGGTAGATATTACGCGATGGACCGTGACAACAGATGGGAACGCGTTAAGTTGGCTTATGATCTTTTGGTGAAAGCCGAAGGTGAAAAAACCAATGACCTGGTTGCTGCAATCCAAAAATCATACGATGCTGGAGTAACAGACGAATTTGTTAAACCAATCGCCTTGATTAATGAAGATGGTACTGCCGCAGCAACAATCCAGGAAGGTGATGTGGTCTTCTGTTACAATTTCAGAACAGACCGCGGTCGTGAAATCAGCATTGCACTGACACAGAAAGCTTTCCCTGAATATGATCTTGTACCGTTGAACCTGTACTATGTCACACTAACAGCCTATGACGAAACCTTCAAAAATGTACGTGTTGTTTTCCAAAAAGATAACCTGACAAATACCTTGGGTGAGGTGTTGGAAGCCAATCATAAAACACAGACCCGTATTGCCGAAACTGAAAAATATCCACACGTGACATTCTTCTTTTCGGGTGGCCGTGAACAACAATTCGAAGGTGAGAACCGTCTTTTGGTCCCTTCTCCGAAAGTGGCTACTTACGATCTTCAACCTGAAATGTCTGCAAATGGAATCACTGAAGCAATCGTCAATGATATGGAAATTCTTCAGCCTGACTTTATCTGTCTCAATTTTGCAAATCCAGATATGGTAGGCCATACCGGTGTATTTGAGGCTGTCGTAAAAGCAGTAGAAACAGTAGATCAATGCACAAAAACAGTGGTGGAAACAGGATTGAAAAATGGTTATTCATTTATCATCTTGGCTGATCACGGTAATTCAGAATTTATGGTCAATGAAGATGGATCACCAAATACGGCGCATACAACCAATTTGGTTCCTTGTATCTTGATTGATGATCACTACAAAAAAATCGCAGATGGTAAATTGGGTGATATCGCTCCAACCGTTCTAAAACTTTTGGGCGTAGATATCCCCGTTGAAATGACAGGAAATGTATTGGTATCAGAATAAGAATTTATATAAAAAATTAAGCAGCGCACTTCCACTACTGGTGGGAAGTGCGCTGCTTTTTTGGAGCTGCAGCTCCCCCTCTGGCCCGCAGAAAACTAAAAAAACAACGGATATCTTTTCGGTAGACTCTTTTTTCAGTGCCGAAGCACAACGCTTGCAGCAACTCAACCCTTCGGTGTTAAAATCCGTCAATAAAGACGGTGAAAAGGAACAACGTGAGCTCAAAATTGAAAACTGGAAAAACGAACTTTCAGCCTTCCAGTCTGCGGATATCAGCAAAAATTTTGATCCTGCACTCTACGATGTCAAAGCCGTAGATTGTGTAACGGAATTTACTGCCAAAAAGAAAGAACTGCAGATACAAAAACTCCGAATTGAGTTTGATCGTAAAAACGAAAAGGTTAAACACATCCAAATCGATAAGAAGATCGCAAACTCCCTTTATGATAGTGAGGAAAAACTGGATTATTATATCGATTCATTGTACAGTATTGTAAAACTTCAGGATGTACAAGGACTCGATGCAAACCAATATGAAATTATTGGGCGATTTGTACAATCAAAAAAATAGCTCATGCTGAAAAATGTCTTTATGCCCATTCATAAAGACATTTTTTTATTCCCCAATACAAACAAATAAATGCAACATCATTGCTTTATTTATTATTTTTCTTATCTTTGCTTCATTAATAGTCTGCAAAGACATCGTATAGAAAAATAAAGTGCGCAATATTTCATTGAACAAATTAGCAGCGTTAACGCTTTTAATGACCTTTTTAATCGGTCAGTTCATTGTCTATACCCATTCCCATGAGTCGCCGGCATTAAGTATAGTGGACTGCAGTCCAAAAAAACACCATGCGGACCATCCAAAATGTTCTATTTGCGACCAAAGTTCACATCCGCAATTACTCTTTCATTTTAGCCAAAATGAAATTTCTCTTCCTGAACGGGAAATAGCATTTGGTTTCTTTGTCCCTAGTGACCAAATGATCAGTGCATTGCTATCTGGCAATCGCGGTCCCCCCATTTGTTAAATTTCATCCACGATGCGACAACAAAGCTTTTATGGAAAGCCTTGTTTACTATGATCAGGAAGCAAAGAACCAAAATTTTGGTGATTGCTACTGGCGTATTCATAATGGATTTTCCTCTTAATTTAACAATCAAGCAATTCAATGATGAATTTCTCCGCATTGAACAGGTTATTTTTCACGACTGATGAAAAAGCAATTTTAATGCGACAGGTTATCATTTGGATAGACCCCATCTACTGATGGCATAAAAATATTTACAGATGAAACTCAAAATTAAAGGCAGCATATGTATGCTTGTCTGCTATTTCCTTCTATTCACGGCTAACGCCGCGAACATATCGGGCAAGGTGACAGATTCAAAAACGAATCAACCGATCGCGGGAGCGACCATATCTTTACTCCAACTCCGCTCAAGTACCTCTTCAGATCAACAGGGGCGTTATACATTCAAATCACTGCCCTCGAGTGGACGTTATCTTGTCGAAGTACGTTTTATTGGGTACCAATCGCTGATCAAAACGATAGATCTGACATCAGCGGATGTATCGGTCGATTTCGCATTGACAGAAAGTATAATCGAGACAAATGAGGTGGTCGTTACTGGTACCCTTGTGACTGCGCAAAGCCGTCGCAACAGCACTTCTGTCTCTGTTATTTCCAAAGACGAATTACAGGTTGGTGCGACAAATCTGATCGATGCGCTAGCCCGTCAGGTACCTGGTTTAAGTCAGATTACAACAGGACAGGGTATTTCTAAACCTGTCATCCGCGGTCTTGGTTATAACCGTGTTGTCACCGTCAATGATGGGGTGAAGCAAATGGGCCAACAATGGGGTGACGAACATGGTATCGAGATCGACCAAAATCAGCCCGACCGGGTAGAGGTACTTCGGGGTGCAGCTTCGTTGATGTACGGATCTGATGCCATCGGTGGTGTTATTAATATCCTCGAGCCCAGCGTTCCCACTGCAGGTGAAATAAAAGGCGAGCTGCTATCTAGTTATTCAACCAACAATGGACTGACCAACAACTCACTCATGCTTACAGGCAATGAAAACGGCTTTGTATGGCGCGGACGTGGATCTTATCAAAATGCGTATTCCTACAATACACCAGCAGGGCGCTATATCAATAGTGGCTTTAATAATACCAGCTTCAGTGGTATGCTGGGTTTAAATAAGCAATGGGGATATTCACACCTTAATTTTTCCTACCTCAAAAATAATATTGGTTTTTACGATGGTGAAGTCGGCGATCCATTATACAATGAATCTAAAAGCCGGACATTGGATTTCCCCAAACAGGATATCCGCCATTATAAGCTCGCGCTCAATAATAATTTTGTGATTGGCTCAGGAAATTTAAAACTGGACCTGGGCTACCAAAAAAATCAACGTCGCGAACTTGAAGAAGCGACACCTTCCCTATTTTTTGATTTAAATACCTACTCACTTGATGCGAAATATTACCTCGCTGAAAGAAACGGCTGGCAGCATGTCGTTGGTATCAGTGCCAGTCAGGAGCATAGTATCAACAAGGGTGTTGAATTTCTGATTCCTGCTTATGACCAGGTCGAATTGGGCGTTTTTGGTTATGCCAAGAAAACTTGGGGCGATAACACGTTCAATATGGGACTACGCTACGATTATGTCAATAGCAAGGGCAAACAGCTTTTCGTTGAGGATGAGGAGCAATTTCCGGGTTTTAAAAATAAATTCAGCAATATTAGCGGTGCTTTAGGCTTTACACATAGTTTCAGCGAAGATTTCAACTTCAAAGCAAATGCCGGATCGGCCTTCAGAGCACCTAACCCGGCAGAATTGGGCTCTAACGGCGTACACGAAGGTACATCACGCTATGAAATCGGTAATGAAAATCTGAAAGCAGAACGTAGTTTCCAAGCGGATGCAACCCTTGAATTTGGACATAGCATCGTCACCGGTAGTATCGGGATCTATGAAAATTATATTCATAATTTTATCTATGCTTCAGCAAAAAAGGGCGATACAAAAACCATCGTTGATGAGGACAATAATGAACAGACTTATGATGTTTATCGTTACGGTCAGGCAAATGCCAATCTTTATGGTTTTGAGGGAAGTCTAAACTTCCATCCGCTGAACTGGGTACACTTGGACAACACCTTTACCTATACCCATGCACAAAACAGGACTTTTGATAGGCCATTAGCATTGATTCCGGCAGGTGTTTTACACAACACACTACGCCTTGAGCCCAAAATAAATGGATTACATGCTTTTTATGTATCGGTAGGTTTAGACAATTATTTCAAACAGAATCGCGTTGACGAAACTTTTGAAACAGCAGCAGATTCGTATTCATTGATCAATGCTGGAATAGGCACTACCTTACATTTAGGAAAACAACAAGTGAAGCTGTACGCGACTGCGTCTAATCTCACCAACAAGCGTTATTACGATGCTTTAAGTAGACTACGTCCGGGAAGATTATCGCAAGAAAACCCTACTTATGGCGTTTATAATATGGGCAGGAACGTTACTTTTGGAATCTACCTCCCACTTAGTATAAAAAAATAAAGCGCCGAAGTTTTCTTAAAAGGCAGATTTGGCAAATGTGCTAAATAATATTTTGAGACTTCCTCTAAAAAATAATGTCCGAATTCTTAACGAATTCGGACATTATTTTTATGCGATCAGCGCACTAAAAATTATTCTCAGAATTTAAATTCTCGCCCTACTTAGGGTCATCTGCGGTGCCTTCCCGTGCCAAAGCTACATCGTCAGGCATGCTTTCTAATGAGGAATCTAATGCAAATAACGATTCATCTGAGGCCCGATCTCCACCGGCGATCTTCAATTTATCGATCAATTCAAGCGCAAGTTTCTCTTCTTCGATCTGCTCTTTGACAAACCATTGTGCAAAATTCCATGTCGCCCAATCTTTCTGCTCCATAGACAGATTGACAATAGTATAAATCGCTTCGGTATTATCTACTTCATGTTTAAATACCCGCTGGAAACATTCCGTCAAGGTCTTTGGATCTGCTGGTGGTGCTGAAATGGCCTGGATCCGGGGACGCCCTCCTCTTTCCAGTATGTACCCCATAATTTTGGTCATATGATTCCGTTCCTCTTGCGCATGTCGATATAGGAAATTGGCGATACCACCGTAACCTTGATCGTCGGCCCATACACCCAAAGCCAGATAAATTTGCGCAGCTTCGGCTTCTTTTGTCATTTGACTGATTAAAATATCCTGCATTTCTGCAGACAATCGATTCGTTTCCATATACTAAATTCCTGTTGATTCAATAAAGGAACAGTATTGCGAAGTATTTCGTTTGCAAATTTATCAAAGACAGACGGCAGAGCGGATCAGTCGTATCAAGAGAATCCTCAGAAGCTATTGGATAACCTAAAGAATGAAAAGAGCAAGGTGCTAAGTACCTTCATAAAAAAAGGGAAGCTCAGTTGAGTTTCCCTTTTTTCTATCCTATAAGATAAGCTTATTTCAAGTTATCTCTATATACTTTTGCTTTTTTGACTTCTGTTTGAATATCTTTTTTAGAAGAATCAAAGCTCAATACTTTTTCATAATCCTTGATTGCATTATTATAAGCATCTGTAGCCATTGCTTTGTTGTAATTAGGTGTACCAGCTGTACCGATCAAAATACCCAAATCGCGGTTTGCGATTGCTCTATTTTGATAGAACTTTGAGTCAGTAGGTGTGATAGCGATCGCTTTTGAATAATCTTCAATCGCTACGCGCAACAACTGTTCTTTGTTTGCCGCAGACACTTTGTTTGCTTGAATTGCAAGAGTATTGTTTGCTTTTGCTTTAAAGTACAATGCATTTGCATTTTTAGGGCTTAATGCAACAACCTTACCGAAAGTTTCAGCTGACTTTTTATAATCACCATTTTGAAATTGGGAGTAACCCAACATATACAAGACATCCGGATCTTTGCCTTCCTGCGGTAAAGCTTTTGTCAAGTATGACTCTGCATTTTTGAAGTCACCATCCAAAAGAGCTTTTTGGCCCATTCTCACATTGGCATTGCTATGCTCAGCTTGTTTTTGTTGTGCATTGGCACCAAGTGCAACCAAAGCAAAAACTCCTGTGAACAAACCTAATTTAAGTGATTTTAAGTTCATATCTAAATAGTTACGTTTTTTCAATATACCTTATTAATGATCAATATTGATCGTTTATTATCCCAAGAAAAAATAGTCCTGTTGCTTCACCTCTCGCAAGAATCTGCCATCGTTTATTCTTTCACATTCCAATATTACAATTATTATGCCTATTTATCCAACAAATGGCAGATAAATTTTATTTAACCTGCCTTTTTTGCATATTCTAGAAAATAGATTAGTAATTTTGCTACCTTTTAGCAATTGGCACTTCCCTTGCAATATAGGGGAAACAATATTTGAAGCTTAAAATTTGAAGGTCTGCCGACAACATGTCAGCGACTGCCAAATACACAAAATAAACACTATGAGCAAATTCGAAACTTTTGATTTCAGTCAGGCTATTCCAATCGTTACGGAAGACACAGAATTCTTCCCCCTATTGACACAGCAGGATGAAGACGATATGGCAAATGCTGAAATTCCAGAAGCACTATCTATTTTGCCTTTACGCAATACCGTATTATTTCCCGGTGTTGTCATTCCGATCACTGTAGGAAGGGATAAATCCATCAAATTGGTTAAAGAAGCTTATAAGGGCAACAAAACAATTGGTGTGGTTTCACAAAAGGATATGACAGTAGAGGACCCTGGGTTTGAGGAGTTGAATAAGGTGGGTACTGTTGCCCATATTATCAAAGTGCTGCAGATGCCTGATGGAAACACCACCGTCATCATCCAGGGAAAGCAACGTTTTAACTTGATAGAGATCTTAGAAACCGAGCCTTATCTCAAGGCGCGTGTCGAGAAATTCAACGAGGCAAAACCCAAGATGACAAAACATTTCAAGGCGACAATATCCACCTTGAAGGAAATGGCATTACAGATTATTCAGCTTTCACCCAATCTACCCAGCGAAGCTGGTATCGCAATCAAAAATATTGAAAGCCCTTCTTTTCTGATCAATTTTATTTCGTCCAACATCAATGTCGAAATGATCAAAAAACAAGAGCTTCTTCAAATACCAAAGGTTGAAAACCGTGCAAAGCTCTTGTTGGAATTGTTGACCTTGGAAATCCAAATGTTGGAACTGAAACATCAGATCCAGAATAAGGTGCGTGTCGACCTAGATAAGCAACAGCGGGATTATTTCCTGAACCAACAATTGAAAACTATCCAGGAAGAGCTTGGTGGAAATACACCTGACCTTGAGCTGGAAGAGCTTAAAAAGCGTGGTAAAACAAAAAAATGGGGCCTTGATATCGAAAAACATTTTAACAAGGAACTTGAAAAGCTATCACGTATCAATCCAGCTGCTGCAGATTATTCCGTTCAGTTAAACTATCTTGAACTGCTGCTTGATCTTCCATGGAACGAAACGACCAAAGATAATTTTGACTTAAATAAAGCACAAAAAGTCCTGGACAAGGATCATTATGGGTTGGAAAAAGTCAAAAAACGTATCATTGAATACCTCGCGGTATTGAAACTGAAAAATGATATGAAAGCTCCTATCCTTTGTTTGGTAGGCCCTCCAGGAGTTGGTAAAACCTCCCTAGGAAGATCTATCGCCAAAGCATTGGGACGTAAATATACACGTATGGCCTTGGGTGGTGTGCGCGACGAAGCCGAAATCAGAGGCCACCGTAAAACGTACATCGGTGCAATGCCAGGCCGTATTATCCAATCGCTGAAAAAAGCAGGTGCTGCCAATCCGGTCTTTATCCTGGATGAGATCGATAAAATGAGCGCAGATTTTAAAGGCGATCCCTCTTCTGCCCTACTAGAGGTATTGGATCCGGAGCAAAATACACATTTCTACGACCATTATGTGGAAATGGAATTTGACCTTTCCAAAGTAATGTTTATTGCAACAGCCAATTCGCTAAGTGCTATCCAGCCAGCTTTATTGGACCGTATGGAAATCATCGAAGTCAATGGATATACCATTGAGGAGAAGATTGAAATAGCGAAAAAACACTTGCTACCCAAACAACGTGAAATGCACGGTATGGCTGCAAAGGATGTTGCTCTAAAAGGTAAGATTATCGAAAAAATCATTGAAGACTATACCCGAGAATCGGGCGTACGTGGACTGGAAAAGAAAATTGGTTCGATCGTCCGTGGTATTGCGACACGTATTGTCATGGAAAAAGATTATAATCCAAGTATCAACGATCAGGATGTTGTGGATATCCTGGGCGCTCCGATCTTTGATAAAGATATCTACGAAAACAATAATGTTGCCGGTGTGGTGACTGGCTTAGCCTGGACTTCCGTGGGCGGTGATATTCTATTTATCGAATCCTCTTTAAGTCCCGGTAAAGGACGCTTGAGCCTGACAGGTAACCTTGGTGATGTCATGAAAGAATCCGCTTCTATTGCCTTAGCTTATTTAAAAGCTCATGCTGCTGATTTCGGGATCGACTACAAGGTATTTGATCATTGGGACATCCATATCCACGTGCCTGCAGGTGCCATTCCTAAGGATGGTCCATCCGCTGGGGTAACAATGCTTACTGCGCTGACATCTCTATTTACCCAACGTAAGGTTAAAGAGAAATTGGCTATGACAGGTGAAATTACACTACGTGGAAAAGTGTTACCAGTAGGTGGTATCAAAGAAAAGATCCTTGCGGCGAAACGCGCGAACATCAAAGATATTATCCTTTGCAAATCCAACGAAAAAGATATCCTTGAAATCAAGGAAGATTATATCAAAGATATGCAGTTCCATTATGTGACCGAAATGGCACAGGTGATCAAACTAGCACTTCTAGAAGAAAAAGTAGATGGTGCTTTAGATCTAACTCAAGGAATTGAAAACACAAAAAAAGAGGCTTAATCGCTTCTCAAGAGTTTAGATAAGTTTATTCAGAAAAACGGGGTGTCCAAAAATATTGGACACCCCGTTTTTCTTTTATGTGGCCCGTATTCTCACTGTGTCGTGTCAAAGACTCAATAACCATGGGATTCTCTATTCGTTTTTTGAACACAAACTTTATGATCATCCGGTTCTATGCGCTATCAACCAAGTTTCTCATGGAGGACTTCCTCATCCAGGCTATTTTCATATTTGGAAATCACGAGTGTCGCTGCCGAATTGCCAATCAGATTGGTGATGGCCCTTGCTTCACTCATAAACCGATCCACCCCAAACACCAATGCCACGGACTCAACAGGCACATGTCCGACCACGGGCAAAGTTAGCGCCAAGGTCACAAAACCACTTCCAGTCACACCCGCAGCTCCTTTTGAGGTTAACAACAGAACCAACAGCAAGGTAATTTCCTGCTGCAAGGTCAGGTGCATATTGAGTGCCTGCGAAATGAATACCGCTGCCATAGTCAGGTAAATACTCGTCCCATCTAGGTTAAAGGAATACCCTGTCGGGATCACCAAACCTACTACGGACTTCGCACAACCTGCATCCTCCATTTTCTGCATAATGCCCGGCAATGCTGATTCCGAAGAAGAGGTTCCCAATACAATCAAAATCTCATCTTTGATATATTTCAGGAATTTGAAAATATTAACCTTCAGGTAGAAGTGTAATACCGCACCAATAACAATAATGACAAAGATAAAACAGGTCAGATAGAAACTTAACATCAACATCCCCAACTTGGTCAAGGCTTGAATACCAAACTTTCCAATGGTAAATCCCATCGCACCCATGGCTCCCAATGGAGCAAGATACATCACCATCTTAATAATGGAGAAAAGTACCTTTAGAAAAGATTGCAGCACATTGATAACGGGTTCAGCAGCTTTTTGACCGACCTTGGTCATCCCTATCCCAAAAAGCACCGCAAAAACCAGTACCTGCAATATATTATCTGAGGCAACCGAAGCGATCACGTTCTCCGGAATAATATCCATGATAAAGTCCATGAAACTGTGTGGCTTCTGGGACTCGGTAATATAATGTGATACCGAAGATGTATCCAGACTCGCCAGATCGGCATTCATGCCCGTTCCGGGTTCAATCAGATTGACAAAGATCAAACCGATAATCAATGCAATCGTGGTCATGACTTCGAAATAGATAATCGATGTCAGTCCAATCTTCCCTACTTTCTTCACGTCCTGCATCCCTGCAATACCGATCACGATCGAACTGAAGATCAGGGGTGCTATCACCATCTTGATCAACTTGATAAAGACATCACCCAGCGGCTTTAGTTTAACGGCAAAATCCGGGAAATAGACCCCACAGAAAATACCGATCAATATACCGACGATAACCTGAAAATAGAGACTCTTAAAAATATGTTTCATTGTCTTAACGAGTGACGGCTATCCCATCGGCTTTTAACATGCCCTTGAATTTGGGGTTTCGGATATATTTATTAAAATCATGGCTTTTCATCCCCGTAAAATCAGTATACTGCATAAAAGGATAATACTTGACCAGCTCATTGTACACATCCACTTTATACCCCAGGTCGGTAGCTTTCAGCTTATTGGAAAGAAAACCGACAAACTTCTTCAACATCACATCGGTGTTATTGACGGTGATGTGAATCTTCTTGACCTGTTTACTAAAGGTTCGGTAGGAATCGGTTCCTTTCTCTACATCTTTTGATTTAAAATCTTCGATACCGATCGCCGGAGCGAGCATAATACACATGATATCGTTTCCGTTTTCGGCAAGTTTTTTTGCTCCATCAACATCAACATTATGATTTTCCAGTGTACCCTTTGCGAAACTCGTACTGAATGTTGCACTGCTCAGAGCACTCAATACAACTGAAGCGCCCCGACTATGTGAGATCAGGATAATCTTCTTATTGCTGATGCTATTCAGGAGATTGCGTAATCCAAACTCACCTGCCATTTGGCTAAATGAGGTAGCAGAAAACCAAACTTTAGCGCCGCCAAAAGGATTTGTCGTATGTAAACCATCCCAATAAAACTTAACCACCTCATCTTTATTCGTATTGAGCTTTAATAACTTGCGCATATACTCATAGCTCTCATTGACCTCATCTGATGGTGCATTGAATCCATGCACAAATATAAATACACGGTCTTTCGCTTTTACTTTGCTGCCCACAGCCAACATTCGGGTCTTTTCAAAACCTTTCAACTGGCTTTCAATTCCTTTTTCTGTTGCAATCTTCATCAGGGAATAGGCATTCACATCACCACTTTTAGGTGGTTCACCATACGTTTTGCGCCAATTGTCCGGATAGAAGTTTCCATTCTGATCCACAAAGGAATTCACGATATTCGGTTTGTCAAATGAATTGGGGTAAGGATCCTTGGGCACGTTATGGGCTATATCACAGGAAACCATTGAAAAAAGAAGAAAAAGATAGAAAAGTTGTCCTCTCATGGAGCTATTTATTTACGCTGTTAAAAACCTTAATTTCAATAAGGCCAAAGATTGATTGAATCATAAAAGTATATATTGGCAAAATACAGCAAATACCTTATGATAGCCTGCTGTGTCATTATAATCAATTCCGTATTACGAATATATAAAAAAAGAAGCTGTACAAAAAGTAAAAGCTCTTCTTGGCGACTCCCTTGGGTCCAGCATATAAAAAAAAGACCTCGCGGGGTAAAAACAAGATGAAAGAAAAAGGGGCAGTCCATCTTGAACGCCCCCTTCTTCTGATATTTTTATACTTAGCTACTGAAGTATGCACGTACATTTTTACCTTCAATCCAGTTCATATAGGCTTTATTAACAACCTTATTACCACCTGGGGTAGGGTAATCACCAGAGAAATACCAATCTCCAGTATGCGCCGGACATGCTTTATGTAAATTATCCAAGGTTTGATACACCACCTCAAGCTCCGCTTTTAAATGGTGTGGTCTAACGATACGGCCAATTTCTTCGGAAATCTCCTGATCTGTAAATGGCGCATAAATGGCTTTCACATAGTTTTCGATTTCATTGACATCCTGTGTCATCGACAACAGACATTTCTGGTACACTTCATCAATAATATGTGCCATACCACGTTGTTTCAACAGGTTGATTGCTGCTTCAAATGCAACGAATTCACCCATACGTGACATATCGATACCATAACAATCTGGGTATCGAATTTGAGGTGCAGAGGAAACGATCACAATTTTCTTCGGATTCAAACGATCCAAGATTGTCAGGATACTTTGTTTCAAGGTCGTTCCACGTACAATGGAGTCATCAATTGCAACAATGGTATCTTCATGATCTTTAACAATGCCATAAGTGGTATCATACACATGTTGTACCATATCTGTACGATCCGCATCCTGCGTAATGAAGGTACGCAATTTAGCATCCTTTACATTCAGTTTTTCAAAACGAGGTTTGATGCTCAAGATCTCATCCAACTCCTCATCAGAAATTTTCTCTGCACGTTTTAATAAGGTCTCTTTTTGGAAATCCCTGACGTAGGTATTGATACCATCCATCAAACCGTAGTACGATACTTCGGCCGTATTGGGGATAAAAGAGAATACGGTATTCTTAATATTACTTTTGACAGATTCCAGTACCTGTGGCACTAATAATCTACCCAATTCTTTACGCTCTTTATAGATATCAGCATCTGACCCACGAGAGAAATAGATACGCTCAAAAGAACAAGAACGTTGTTCAACAGGTTGTCTAAACATTTCCTGTGACACAGTACCATCTTTTTTAGCGATCAAGGCATGGCCCGGTTTAATTTCTTTCACGGCACCGATAGGCACATTGAATGCAGTCTGGATAACTGGTCTTTCGGAAGCTACAACTAAGATTTCCTCATCTTGATAGTAGAATGCCGGACGGATACCCGCAGGATCACGCATCACGAAAGCATCGCCATGACCAAAGATACCAGCGATGGTATAACCACCATCCCAAGTCTTTGCTGAACGCTTTAGGATCTTGGAGACATCAATGTTTTTGGCGATCAATGAACTGATCTCGACATTGGAATACCCTTCTTTTTTGAATTGATCAAAAAGCTCCTGGTTTTCATCATCTAAGAAATGTCCAATTTTTTCCAAAACGGTTACGGTATCCGCTTTTTCTTTTGGATGTTGTCCCAACTCATACAATTGTTGCAAAAGTTCATCAACATTGGTCATGTTGAAGTTACCCGCAACAACAAGATTGCGTGACATCCAGTTGTTTTGTCTTAAAAATGGGTGACAGCTTTCGATACTGTTCTTTCCATGCGTTCCATAGCGCAAATGTCCTAAAAGTACTTCTCCAGTAAAACTGACATTATCTTTTAACCATTGGGTATCCTTTGACTGATCTGGAAATGCCTTCTGAACAGAAGCAAATTTTTTCTGTACATATTCGAATATGTCTGCCACAGCAGTTGAGCCCATAGCTCTGTAACGCGAAATGTAACGATTTCCAGGTTTAACATCAAATTTAATGGTTGCAATTCCAGCCCCGTCTTGTCCACGGTTGTGCTGTTTTTCCATTAATAGGTACAATTTGTTGATGCCATAGAATGGCGTACCATATTTTTCCTGATAATAAGATAAGGGTTTTAACAGGCGAATTAGTGCGATTCCGCACTCGTGTTTAATAGCGTCGCTCATATCTTGATTTGATGACGCAAAAGTAAGAATTATTTAGCACTTACCGATCCATCCCCACACTTTTTCCGCAATAAAATTACAGTGAATAGACAGTGTCTCTTTGCGATAGGTTTCAAAGCCTTATTGTGCGATAAAAACCGGAACTTTTACAGCATGACGCAATTTGTTTACAGTCTCACCAAACACAAAGTCTTTGACTCCGGTATGACCGTGACTCCCCACGACCAAGAGGTCAGCATGATATTTTTCGCAGACTTCGGCAATGCTCTTGATCCGATTGTTGTAGCCAAGTTCATATTCCGTTTGATGCCCTTTGGACAATAAAAAGTCAGCATATAGCTTTAAGCGTTCCAAATCCTGTCGTGACTCAAAATCATCAGTAGACTCGCCTGTATATTTAACGGAGGCACTTTCGACAATGTGGACAACGACAAAGCTGGTATCGGCATGTGACAACTGCAACGCGTATTGTATTACTTTTTGATCTGAACTTGAAAAATCCAAGGCAATCACCACCTTCTTGAAAGATCCTCTGTCCTCAAAATGTAAAGCTTCAAATGGAGGGTGCACTTCCAACTCGATCGGTTTTGATTTGCGCATAATGGGAATTAATACCGTCATGATCAGCAGAAAGAGCAGACCAACGGCTCCCAGAATAAGTAACACTGTGACAAAAAAATTGTTTGCTTCGGTAATCCATCCGGTGACCTCGTCATAAACCAACTTAAAATTCAGCACGGCTATCACAGCGGCTATCAACCAGGCAAAAGCCTTGGTCAGGGGTTTAATTGCAAAGATGCCCATCTTGGCCTTGTCACTGACAAAGTGAATCAGTGGTATTACCGCAAAGGCCAGCTGCATACTCAAGATCACCTGGCTAAAGATCAACAACTGCCCTACTCGCCCTTCGCCGGAAATCAGGATCACCAATACAGCGGGTATAATTGCCAAAAGCCGCGTGATAATCCGGCGCAGGGTCGGACTGATACGCAGTCTTAAGTAACCTTCCATTACAATCTGTCCCGCCAGGGTTCCTGTGACCGTTGAACTTTGGCCCGCTAGGATCAATGCTACAGCAAATAGCTTCGAGGCCCATTCTGTACCGAGTAAATTGCCCAATAAATGGTAGGCATCTTCCAGTTCGGCAACATCATGCATACCATTTTTATGAAATACGGATGCTGCAAGGATCAAAATTGCCGCATTGACCAGGAATGCTAGGTTCAATGCGATTGCACTATCCCAAAAATTATATTTTAATGATTTTCGTATGGAGACTTCATTTCGGTCAATCTTTCGGGTCTGCACCAGGGCAGAATGCAGGTAAAGGTTGTGTGGCATGACGGTAGCACCGATAATACCAATCGCTATATAGAGCGCAGCACTATTGGGAATGCTCGGAATAAAACCTGTGACTACTTCGGAGAAATCAGGCTTAGCCAAAAACATCTCCACCATAAAGCACATGCCGATCATGGAAATTAAACCGATGATAAAGAGTTCCATTTTGCGCATACCTAACTTCTGTAAATAGAGTAACAGGAAGGTGTCCGCAAAACTGATCAGTACCCCCCAGAGCAGATCAATGCCGAACAACAGGTTGAGGCCAATGGCCATACCCAGTACTTCGGCCAGATCACAGGCAGCAATCGCAATCTCGGCTAGGACATACAGCACAAAATTCATCCGCTTGGGGTAAGTCTCGCGGTTACATTGCGCCAGATCCTTCCCTCTCACGATACCCAATCGCGCACAGAGGTTTTGCAGCAATAGCGCCATAATATTGCTCATCAGCAAGACCCAAATCAAAGCATAGCCAAACTGACTTCCCCCCGCGAGGTCCGTCGCCCAGTTGCCCGGATCCATATACCCCACACTGATCAGATAGGCTGGGCCGAAAAAACTGAGTACCTTTTTGAATTTGGATTTTCCTTGATTGACATCCACACTTTCATGGATATCGGATAATGATTTATGATGGGAGTCGTCGTGATGCATAGTTTACATGAGGACAATATCTTTTATTGCTAGGGCTAAAGATAAAAAGCTTTACATTACTAGGCAATTAAACAGCCATATAATTAGAATTTAAATGAAAGTTGTCCAGAATTTTCTTTCGACTGATTGCCAAATTTGACAAAATCAACGGGTTCATACTGCCCCATGTCCGGATTAAAGCGGCGGATATGCACACCGCTACACATAAAACTCAGATCAACTGAGCGCAATAGTTTTTTTGCGAAATCGAGCCGTTCTGGTTCCAATCTACGTCCAATAGAAATATGCGGTTCATCACTGATTTCGATCAGATCAAAGGAGTTGAGGGTATGTACGACCTTTCGGGTCCGATCCTTTAGGTAACTTCGGGCATGTACCGTGGGAGCAATATAAAAAGCTCCTCCAACGAAAGAGGAAAAATGATCAAAATAAACATACTGACTACGCTCATAGAGCATCGTTTGTTGTAAAGCGGCAATGGCCTGTGCCAGTGTATCCTCATTTCCGGCAAAAGCACAAATGGTCACATGGGCTTTGGAATTGCAGCTGTGATACCAGCCTTTGTCCTTATCTGGAAATTCTTCGGCCAAGGCCGCTCTCAACTGCTGCTTTAAACCGTCCACCAATACTAAACCCGCTTCATCAGGCTGAAAAACAAACGAATACTTATTGACACTACCCTCCATAACAAAAAATCACCTTTTGATCAGTAGGTAAGATACCAAATACGATGGAGATAACAAAACGATACTACCATCCTATTCCATAGTCCTCCCCATTGTTGCTGCTACCGCCCCAGAGTGTACCATGTTGCTGGTCGAAATAGATCGCATTGATCGGACCACTATTTCGTTCACCAAACTGTATGCTATAGCCCATTGTCTTAAGTTTTTCGACAACTTCCTTCGGCGTGCGTTTGTCCAGTAATAAGCTTCCGGCACGAGGTTTTCGGTCGTCTATTTTGGTGCCACCCAAAGATAACCACAGTTGATTACTATTGATATTCGGCGCCTCACTTGCCTGCTGTGGTGTCATGCCGAACTCCACGGTATTCAGAAAGAATTGCAGCAGATTCTGATCCTGTGTGTCACCTCCCTGTACCGCAAAAGATAGATATGGTTTTCCCTCTTTTAGTGCCAGCGCCGGTGTAAGCGTTACACGTGGCCGTTTGCCCGGTGCCACGACATTAAAGGGATTGATCAGCGAGTCGAGGACAAAACTTTGTAAGCGTTGGCTCATACCCACCCCCGTGTTTCCGGCGATACAGGCCGGTAGCCAGCCTCCACTCGGCGTGATCGAAACAACCCAGCCTTCGGCATCTGCCGCTTCCACACTGGTCGTTCCACGCAACAGCCGATCCATATAGACACTATCTGTTGCCAGAGAGGCCCAGAGGGCTGTATCCGGCAGGGATAACAAGGATGATGTTGAATTCGCATCGTGCTTGGGAACAAAATCTTTTTTTGACTCCGTATCCGGAGTGAATTGTTTGCTACGTTGTTGAAGTAGCTTGGCAAAAGGATTCTTCTTTCCTTCATAAGGATAAGGATCGCCCGGAAGAACCTGTGGATTGTTCTGCTGCGGATCAATTGTGGCGGCCCGTGCCTTGGCATAAGACTCACTTAATAAACCCTGAATAGGTGCCTTAGGTTTGAAATAGGGATCCCCATAATAAAAATCCCGGTCTGCAAAGGCCAGATTCATGACCTGATATATTGTATGTATATAGGGCGCTGAGTTATAGCCCATGCTTTTTAGATCAAAATTTTTCAGCAGCTGCAAGCTCTGCAGCATAGCTGGTCCCTGCGTCCACTCCTGTAATTTATAGACGTCTATACCTTTATAGTTAACATGCAAAGGTTCTTCTTCAATGGGTTTCCAGTTGGCAAGGTCTTCTTTGGTAATCAAGCCCCCCTGCTCTTTACTGCCACGGACAAACTCATCCGCAATATCTCCTTTATAAAAGCGGTCGTAGGCGGCCATGATGGCTGTTTTTCGGTCTTTACCGGCTGCAAGGGCTTTCTTTTCCGCTTCAACAAGCTTGGTTAATGTTTGAAGCAGATCCTGCTGTACAAAGAGCTCGCCGGCTTCGGGAGCTTCCCTTTCTGTCCCTTGATGGACCAAGAAGACTTTTTTGCTGTATGGCCATTCTTTAATACGCTCTTTACCACGTTCGATACTGTTAGCGGTCTGTGCATCAATGGGATAACCGGCCGCCATTTCTAGTGCTGGTGCTAGTACTTCGGCCAGGCTCTTGGTGCCATATTGGGCCAGCATGTAACATAAGCCCCCCGGCGTGCCGGGTGTAACCGCGGCAAGAGGGCCGTATTCTGGCGGAAATTCATAGCCCTTTGACCGAAAGAAATCAACCGTTGCCCCTGTCGGCGCGACACCGAGTGCATTGATAGCAATCACTTTTTTTAATTTCGGATGATAGATCAGCGCCTGTGTCTCTCCACCCCAGCTGAGCACGTCCCACATGGTACAGGTTGCCGCAAGCATTGCACAAGCAGCATCAATAGCATTGCCCCCTTGGTGGAACAGCTGGGCACCAGCAGTCGCGGCCAAAGGCTTACCTGTAATCGCCATCCAGTGTTTACCATGCAATGGCGGCTTCTCCGTACGTTGTGTCTGTCCCTGAACTGGCGCAAATGTTGTCATCATTCCAACAAATGCAGTGAATAGCACATATTTTCTTTTCATCCCTGTTATTATTTTTTGTCCAAAGTCCACCCCTTTGGTCTCCTCTGCTATTGAAACAGGGATACCAGGCCGGATTTGCGCATCGTAGCACATGTAATAGTTATTGAAGACAAGATAGGAATTTTTTAAAAATCATCTGACTATTGGTGTAAACCCTCCGTACAAAACGGTAGCCAGATTTTTTAAAAACAAAGAGCCCATCTCAACCGCAGTTGATATGGGCTCTCTATATCGCCTTTTTGATGATCGGATTACCAATAGATGGAATACAATGCTGTCACCAATAAGGCAACAATCAATGCTCCGATCAAAAATGCTTTATGTGGTTTAAACATCGTTGTATCTACTTCCAGACCAGCAGGTACTACCCCACGTTTGTTGTCAATCAAACTGATAATAATCATACCGATGATACAGATCGCAAAGACAAAGCCCATCCGGTCCAAAAACGGAATTTCGTAAATCCCCGTTGTCGGATTTGGAATAGAGAAACCGGTAGAAGCCAAGAAAGAAAGATCTGCCCAATCTGGTAATTTTTTGAAAATAATGGATAAGATAAATCCACCGATCGTTGCAAATAATGCAGCATTTGATGTTGTCTTTTTCCAGAAAAATCCCAAGATGAACATGGCAAAAATACCCGGTGACACAAATCCGGTATACTCCTGGATGTATTGAAATCCACCTTTTTTGTCAATACCCAAATGTGGCGCGATAATCACGGCCAAAATCATGGCAACAACAACGGTCAATTTACCAATATTGACCAACTTCTTATCAGAAGCTTCGGTATTAAATACCTTTTTATAAATATCCAATGAAAAGATCGTGGCAATACTATTTGCTTTACCCGCCAATGAGGCAACTACCGCAGCTGTCAAAGCCGCAAATGAAAGCCCTTTCAGACCTGCTGGCAACAAATTCAACAAAACAGGGTAAGCATGATCCGGATTTACCTCACCATGTTGCATCATTTCATTTTGAAATAAGCCATCTTTCCACATAACGTATGCGGCAATACCCGGTAATACCACGATAATCGGCATCAACAACTTCAAGAATGCAGCAAACAAAATCCCGTTACGCGCAGTCTTCAAATCTGCTCCCAGCGCACGCTGCGTGATGTACTGATTACAACCCCAATAGTTCAGATTCACAATCCACATACCACCGATCAGAACCGTTAGTCCCGGTAAATCCAGGTAGTTTTCGTTTTTACGTTCCAGGATCATGTGGAAGTGATCAGAAGCTTTTTCAGTCATCAGTTGGTAGCCCTGTAAGATACCAGAACCACCATAATGTTCTGAAACAAGATTCAATGCCAAATAGGTTGTTGCCAAACCACCCAACACCAAAAAGAATACTTGAATAATATCCGTGTATCCGATCACCTTCATACCGCCCAATGTGATGATAACGGCAAAAATGGCTATAGCATACATACAGGCATCCAGGCTAATACCAGAGATACTGCTGACCGCAATTGCGCCTAAGTAAAGAATAGAAGTCAGGTTGACCACCACATATAATAGTAACCAAAAGACAGCCATAATCATGGCTACAGTGCCATTATAACGCTTGTGCAGAAATTGCGGCATCGTAAAGATCTTATTCTTGAGGTATACCGGAATAAAAAACACCGCCACAACAATCAGGGTAATTGCCGCCATCCACTCGTAAGTCGCAATGGCAAGTCCCATCTTGAAGCCCGAGCCACTCATACCGATAAATTGTTCTGCAGAAATATTGGATGCAATCAGGGAGGCTCCAATCGCCCACCAAGTCAGCGATCCTTCGGCAAGAAAATAATCCTTGGAGCCTACAGATTCAGACTTTTTGCGATAATACACCCATAATCCATAACCTGCGACAATGACAAAGTATATCAGGAAAACGATGTAATCTTTTGTACTTAAATAATTATTCATGTATTGGTAATTGGTTTAATTTGATCGTCTAATATAGAAATATTTTGAATAACTATATATACCTGTTGATCAAATTTTCTAAATACTCCTGTCTTCCACTGATCGTTTGAGGCTCACCAAATTCTACCGCTAAATCTCTTAAAGATTCCAACGTCAGGGCGCCTTGCTCAAAAGAGGCACCGTTGCCACGATCGAAGGATGCATAACGGTCTGTTCTTATTTTGCGGTATTCACCGTCTTCCAAGATACGTTCAGCAGTAAGCAAAGCCCGTGCGAAAAGATCCATCCCACCGATATGTGCGTAGAATAAATCTTGAGGATCAGTCGAGTTCCGACGGATTTTGGCATCAAAATTAACACCCCCGCCCTGGAAGCCGCCACCTTCTAAAATGATCAACATGGACTCGGTCAGTTCATTGATATCATTGGGAAATTGGTCGGTATCCCAGCCGTTTTGATAATCACCACGATTGGCGTCAATGGATCCCAGTTTTCCGGCATCAATAGCAACCTGCAATTCATGTTGAAAGGTATGCCCGGCCAAAGTTGCATGGTTTACCTCAAGATTGAGTTTGAAATCGTCCAATAGGTCATACTGTATCAAAAAGCCCAATACGGTAGCTGCATCATAGTCATATTGATGTTTAGTCGGTTCACATGGTTTTGGCTCGATAAAGAATGTCCCTTTGAAACCATTTTTACGGGCATAATCCTTAGCCAGGTGTAAAAACTGTGCAAGATGTTCCTGCTCCCGTTTCATATTCGTATTTAACAAGCTCATGTAACCTTCCCGTCCGCCCCAGAACACATAGTTTTCACCACCAAGTGCAATGGTAGCATCCAATGCAGCTTTCACCTGTGCAGCGCCGTGCGTCAATACCTGAAAATCCGGATTGGTCGCTGCTCCATTCATATAACGTCTGTGGCTAAAGAGATTGGCTGTACCCCAAAGAAGCTTGACACCACTCGCCTGCTGTTTTTCTTTAGCGTAGTCTACGATCGTTGCCAGTCTTTTTTCGTTTTCCAGCACATTATCCGTGTAATCCACCAAGTCTACATCATGAAAACAGTAGTATGGAATATTCATTTTGCTGATAAATTCAAAAGCAGCATCCATCTTATCTTTTGCACGTGTGATCGGGTCATTACTTTCATCCCAAGGAAATCTGTGAGTAGGCCCGCCAAATGGATCGGATCCGTCACCATTGAAGGAATGCCAATAGGAACAGGCAAACTTAAAATACTCTTCCATGGTTTTACCTGCAACAACCTGTTTGGGATTATAATAACGAAAAGCAAATGGATTTTTGCTTTGCTGTCCTTCAAACTCGATCTGTCCGATTCCTTTAAAAAATTCTTTTTGTCCTTTGATTATATTCATCTTATTTCGCATTGATTTTATTAACTAAAATTTCCTTCCACTGTTGATAACTTTCTTCATACTGATCAACGTGATTAGGTTCTACGGTATATACCGGTTTTAAGCTCCGGAAGGCTTCCCTGAAATCGGTATAATAGCCGCTACCGATTCCTGCGCCCATGGCAGCACCAACACTGCCGTCATGATCATATACTTCTACGGGAACATTGGTCGCACCCACGAATGAGTCTCGAAATACGGGGCTCAGAAATAGATTGGCATGTCCCGCACGGATCATCTGTGGATATAGTCCATTTTCGCGCATAATATCCAGTCCATAGCGGAAAGCAAACGCTATTCCTTCCTGAATCGCCCGCATGATATCAGCAGTTTCATGTCTATTGAGGTCGATTGCCGTTACCGATGCGCCCACCAGTTGATTATTCAACATACGTTCGGCTCCGTTTCCAAAGGGGATAACCTGTAATCCTTTACTACCGATGGGTGAAGTCGCTGCCAGGGCATTAATCTGATCATAGGAAAGCTCTTTTCCCAAGAGCTTCCGGCCCCAGCTGTTCATGATACCGGTACCATTGATACAGAGCAATACACCGGTCCGGATTTCATCTTCCCGATAGTTAACGTGGGCAAATGTATTGACACGGGATTCGCGATCAGCGATCAGCTTGTCGCTCACGCCATAGATAACACCCGAAGTGCCCGCTGTGGCGGCTACTTCACCAGGTTGCAGCACATTCAAAGAAAGTGCATTATTAGGCTGATCTCCAGCTTTATAGTTGATGGTTACCGCCGCTGACAACCCCAACTCCTCCGCTACAGTTTGCTTAATCTGACCGTGTTCAGCAAAAACGGGCAATATTGTGGGGATCAGATTCGCATCGAAACCATAATAGTCTAGGAGCGCTGTGGATAGTTCATTGCGCTGAAAATCCCAGAATATTCCTTCCGATAATGCAGAGATGGAGGTACTAATGGTCCCTGAAAGCTTCATGGCTATAAAATCCCCGGGAAGCATGATCTTATCAATTTTCTGATAGATCTCGGGTTCATTGGCTTTTACCCAAGCTAGTTTGGAAGCGGTAAAATTACCTGGCGAATTGAGATGGTGTTGCAGGTTGAAGGCCCTTCCCATTTCCTCAAAAGCGGCATTTCCCAGTTCAACAGCCCGACTATCACACCAGATAATGGCATTGCGCAATACCTGTTGGTCCCGATCGACAACAACGAGTCCATGCATTTGATAAGCTATACCAATGGCTGTGATTTGTTTGGGATCATACAAGCCTGAAGCATTTGCCTTGGAAAGAGCCTGTTTGAAATAGGACCACCAATCCCTAGGATCCTGCTCCGCCCAATTGGGTTGCGGCGAAATAATAGGAGCCTCCTCAGCGGGATATTGCGCCGAACAGACCTTTCGCTGCGAGAATGCTTCGACAATGGAAACTTTGACTGAAGAAGTACCGATATCTATACCTAAAAAATACATATGAATTTCTGAAAACTGGTTATTAAAAACAATTGGCGGAAACAAAATAGCAACCGGTTGCATAAAAGTAGAGTATGTTTCCGTATTTTCCAAAATATTCAATAAAATTATTTACTTTGGGGCGTGAATAAAAAAACAACGATCTATGATATTGCGCGGGCGCTTGGAATTACGGTTTCAACGGTTTCCCGTGCCTTGAATAATGTACCCACCATTAGTGAAGCTACGCGACAATTGGTCTTGGCAAAAGCAAAAGAGCTGAATTACAGTGTCAATAAAATTGCATCTTCACTCTCTTCGGGGCGCTCCAATACAATTGGTGTTATCGTACCGACCATGCAAATCCATTTTTTTGCTGAGGCTGTTCACAGTATTGAAAAAGAACTAAAAAAACACAACTATAGCTTGCTGCTTTATCAGTCGAATGAATCCTATTCAGATGAGGTAAATGGCGTCAAAACCTTATTGGAAGCACAGGTGGATGGTATCATTGCATCACTCTCCTTAGAAACTCAGCAAATAACACATTTTCAGGAGGTCATCAAGCAGGGCAAATGTCTGATCATCTTTGACCGTACTCACCGGGATATTGCAGCACCAGTAGTCAAATTGAACGATTTTGAGGCGGGCTATCTGGCGACCAAACACCTGATTGAACAAGGGTATAAAAATATTGGCTTTATCACCACAAACAAAGAAATCGCTATCTTTCAGGATCGCTTTAGTGGTTTTGAAGCCGCCCTAAAAGAGGCTGACCTTCCACAGTTGGATGATCTTATTGTCCGCGGTGAACTATCTATTGAAGCGGGGATAAAAGGTACTGAACAAATCTTGCAATCTTCCATTCAACCGGATGCTATCATTGGTGGTGATGACTTTACAGCTGTTGGGATTATCCAAGCACTAAAAGCGGCTGAGATTGCTATTCCAGCGACCGGTGTCATCGGTTTTGCAAATCAGACTTTCTCTTCGTTTATTACACCAACTTTATCGAGTATCGATCAACAGGCCAACAAAATGGGTGAAGAATGTGCTAAACTCTTTCTGAAGATGGTCAAACAAAAGGATCCTTATGAAGATATCGAACAAGTTGTTCTCGATCCAATCCTGATAAAAAGAAAATCTACCTGTAAAATAGACAAATAATTGATAACTTTGCCGAAATTTGAAATAAATGCAAGCCAGGCAGAAGTTTAGAATTTTAAGTATTTGCTTATTATTTGTTATCCAGGCACTCTTTCTAGTCGCCATTTTTGTTGAAAACACCAACTCATATATTGTACTGTCATTCATCGGATTACTTTCCTTATTCATCTTATATAGTTACCTCAAATCGCCGATACACCACCACATCCATGAATATGAGTCGATCAAAATTGCGGTTTGGGTGCCGATAGGCGCTATCGCCTCCTATTACTTCAATCAGATTTTTGGTCTTGGCCCGGTCATGGGGGCTGCACTAACGGGCACATTGGCGTCCTTCATCCCCAATATCAATAAAGATTCTGGCTACCTTCCACATCTTCCTGCTGCCATCTATTGTGGTGCTTTTGTGGGTATGTCGAGTTCCCAGGTTGCTCATGGTTTTTCTTTTATATTGACGGCGAGTGTCTTTACCGCAGTCTTTCTGGTCATTTCAAAAAGTTTACTGAATGGCGTCGGTGGCAAATTGGGGACACTGGCTTTCCTCGGTGTTTCGTTGACCTATTTACTACTTTATCTTTTCAAATAACATGGAAACATTCATTCTATATCTTGTCGGAATTATCGGAAGTACAGCAACATATTATGTAAATACAAAATACAAACAGGGCGCAGTACGCTCTTCCGCATTACTGACGTTGATCGTGTCTGCTTTCCTCTATTTCTTCCCCCATCTACTCTCCATCTATCTCACACAGTATATTCCAGCCGTATTTATCGGTGCTTCTTTTATCGGTATGGTATCCAAAACGCAGCTGTCCACCTATTTCGGACTTTCCTTGGCAGGTGTTATCTTCACCACCATCCTGCTCAACACCAGTAAGTTTTTCAATGGCTATGGTGGCGCATTGGGCACATCGGCCTGTATATCCTTGCTCGTTATTTTAAGTATACCTTATTTCAAATCACCAAGAAAAATGACAGTTGGCTTACTCCTATTGAGGAAAACAATCTTGAAAAAAGGACGTAAAGCATCCCGCAGAAGTGTAGATTTGTCTAAATAATATCCGTAGATTTACCATAATAACATAATTGGATCTATTGCAGTAATACAAGTGAATTTAGCGTAAATAGATCTACCGCAATTATATAACTGAATTTAACATAATTATGCAGCTGAATGCACTACTATAATTAGTATAACCACATGAAACCACTATTTCTTCTCTTTTTCATTCAGGTCTTTCTTGTCGAAAGTGTATCTGCACAAAAAAACACAATTCAGCTGTTGGACCAAGAACGCAATAGCAGCTATCGGGGACTAAGTGTTGTTGATGATCAAACACTTTGGGTCAGCGGAAGCAACGGCACAGTGGGCTTAAGTACCGATGCCGGGAAAAATTGGCAGTGGGTCAATCCGATCGGCTATGAAAAGATTGACTTTAGAGATATCGAAGCTTTTGATGAGAATCAGGCCCTGATTATTTCAGCAGGTTCTCCAGCTTTAGTATTGCTCACAACTGATGCGGGTAGAAGCTGGAAAGAGGTTTTTAAAGATACACGACCCGAAATATTTTATGATGGTTTTGCCTTTACACCAAAAGGTGTCGGTATAGCTTTTGGCGATGCCATCAATGGGAAGATGCCTTTAATAAAAACAACAGATTTTGGGCAGACCTGGAAGGATATATCCTCCAATTTAAGCTATACCATTGCCGAAGGTGAAGCCGGTTTTGCCGCCAGTGGTACCTCCATCTTTAGTCTTGCAACTGGAGATTTCTGGATCGCAACCGGCGGAACGGTTTCCAATATTTACGCTAGCGGTGATCAGGGGGACACTTGGCAGCGTTACAGTTGCCCCATCACGCAAGGGCAAAATAGTACTGGCCCTTTTTCCATTGCATTTAGTTCCCCTAAATCAGGGATCGTCGTTGGCGGCGATTACAGAAATGATAAAAACAAGGATAAAGCCTGTTTTTTGAGCAATGATGGCGGCAAAACCTGGCAGGCCTCAAGTCAACCAGTATCGGGTTTTAAATCGGCTGTAATCTATCTTTCGAACAAACAACTGATCAGCACCGGAACCTCGGGAACGGATCTGTCAGCGGACAAAGGAAAAACATGGTATACAATCTCTCAAGAAAGCTACAATGCGGTGCAGAAGGCTAAAAAAGGTAAAGCCGTCTTTTTGGCTGGAGATAAAGGAAAAATAGCAAGGCTGGTCCAATAGATCAACCTTGCTATTTTAAACCCGCGAGCAGGCAAGTCTCAGATAGTATCTAAGAGCCCAAAGCCTTTTCAATTTATCCTGTCCGGCATATTGGGACTGAACTTCACCGCAGGTGCCAATGGCTTTTTTGAATGACTCTTTATCACGATACCAACGCTTGACAAAGCTTTATTACCGCCAGTTGTGTAAGCAGCTTATTTGCGTGTCAGGCGCGACTCTTCTAAATCCAATGAATATTCCAAATCTTTGATGACATCACTGTCGTACTCTTTGCTTTCTTTCATTTTTGCTAATCCGTTGCGACGTACAACCAGAATTTCTAGCATAATTTTATTATACAATCCCCTAACGGCTGATAGCTGTGCTCGGGTATCTTCTTCTTTGGCACGTTCAGATGCATTTATACTTCGGATGAGCTGTTCTTTTACTCGTGCGATTGTCTCATACTCCATCATCTCCTTGGCATAGTGCTTATCGAGATAGGCTATAGAATCCCTACCGAGCCTAACACGAATTTCATCAATTTGCTCTTCCATCGGCACCTGTTCATCAACCTCCTCGATCTTGATCAATTTTATCAGCAAGGGCAGTGTAAGTCCCTGAAACACCAGAGTCACCAGAATAACGACAAAAGTGATAAACAAAATAAGATTACGATGCGGGAAAGCTGTTCCGTCATATAAAGTCATCGGGATAGCCAAGGCTGAGGCAAGCGAAACAACACCCCGCATACCAGCCCAACCGACGATCAATGGTAGTTTCCACCCCGGGCCTTTTTCTCTGACACGGACTCTTTTGAACAATAAACGTGGAACATAAGCCGAAAGATAAACCGCGACCAAGCGCAATACAATGACAATAACACAGATGGCCAAAGAAAAATCAATTGCCTCTTCCATCGAGTACTCACCCAATCCATTGATGATCACAGGAAGTTCAAGCCCGATCAGGATAAAAACAAAGCCATTCAATAGAAAACCTATTGTTGCCCACACCTCCTTGGTTTGGATACGGGTATGGTAATTGAGATAATCACCTGCCCGGAAAGAAAGAAATAAACCACCACTGACGACAGCCAAGACGCCCGACCATTCAAAATGTTCAGCAACGATATACATCAGGTAAGGAGCGATCAGTGTAATGGGTGTCGATATACTGGAGGATTTAGCGACATAACGCAAGAAAAAATATAAGATATGGCCGATCACAAGTCCAACAACAACACCCATGACTGACAGGACAAGAAATTGTGTTGTTGCTGTACCCATCGCAAATTGTCCCGTTAGGATAGCAATGGAAGCAAACCGAAATACGGTCAAAGAAGCCGCATCATTAACCAAACTCTCCCCCTCCAGGATAGCAATACCCCGTTTGGGTATACTCACACCTTTTAATACTGAACTTGCGGCTACCGCATCCGGTGGAGAAATAATACCGCCCAACAGAAAACCTAAAGCCAAGGTAAAGCCAGGAATAATACTGACTGAAAAATAAGCGATTGCCAAGGATGTGAAAAAGACCAGACCAAAACCCATAATGAAAATGGATCGACGCCATTTCAGAAAATTGTTCCAGTTGGTATACCAGGCTGCTTCAAACAACAAGGGTGGCAAAAATACCAAAAAGACAATATCGGGATCTATGCTTATCACGGGCGCTCCAGGGATCAGAGAAATCCCTAAGCCGCCAATAACCAATAAAATGGGATAGGATATCTTTAAGCGTTGGCTGAGTACAAACAGCATCGCCATAAAGAAAAACAGCACCATTACCAAGAGTACATTATTATGCACTTCATGGCCAAGCTTCCCGCCGATAGCGGATTTAACATCAGCATAAGGTGCAAGCATAGACAGGTTATATTGTTGGATTTTCCAATCATTGTCTATTTTGCTCAATACACCAGTACCCCGAAAGTACTTCGTGTTTATCTTAAAGGTTTCGTCAAACCAAGCCGTCGTACTATCGGTATTAAAATGGAGGGATCTGTTCTGGTAGGTATAGTTCCAGGCATATTTAGGGTTAAAATACTGTTCAGAGAATTTATCGCTATGGTTTTTATCCCAACGTTCCTCCCGGTCGGCGCCCAATATTACTGCATCTGCCGCAAGTGAATTGATAAAGGGGCCAAACTTCACCTCGCCTGAAGATTTATGCCAGGTATCTAATGTCTTATTGATCACATCAATGGGTTCCTGGGCCATCAGGGGAACCGTAAATAAAAATAGACTCAAAAAACAATAAATCGCTATAAAGGTCTTTTTAATCATAAATTATGAAAACGTGTTTTTATTTTGTGGAAATATCTTTCCATTTAGATCATAAAACAAAAAGCTGCGGATGCAGCTTTCTGTTTTTATTTAATTATTTCTTCGATCTCGCGAATGATTTTTTGTGCAATCTGCTCAGCGGCTTCCGGTGTTGGTCCTTCGGAGTAGATCCGAATGATTGGCTCCGTATTGGATTTACGCAAATGCACCCATTCGTTTTCAAAGTCTATTTTCAGACCGTCGATGGTACTGTGCTCTTCATTTTTATATTTCTCCTCCATTTTCGCCAAAAGATTGTCGATATCCAGTTCCGGTGTCAACGTGATCTTATTTTTGGACATGAAATATTGCGGTAGTGAAGCACGGTATTCAGAAGCTTTCTTGCCCAGCTTAGCCAAATGTGTCAGAAAAATAGCTACACCCACCAAAGCATCACGACCATAGTGTGAGGCTGGATAGATTACCCCACCATTACCTTCGCCACCGATCACTGCATCAACTTCTTTCATTTTAGTAACCACATTGACCTCGCCAACAGCAGCAGCATAATATTCACCACCATGTGCCTTGGTTACATCACGCAATGCACGTGTAGATGATAAATTGGAAACCGTATTACCTTTTTTATGTTGTAACAGATAATCTGCAACTGCAACAAGTGTATATTCCTCACCAAATAACTCACCATCTTCCATCATAAAGACCAAACGGTCCACATCTGGATCAACGGCAATGCCCAAATCAGCTTTATTTTCGATTACAGCGGCCGATAAATCTGTCAAATTTTCTTTTAAAGGCTCTGGATTATGCGGAAAATTACCATTAGGCTCACAGTGAATTTTATAAATTGTATGTACACCCAAAGCATCCAACAAAGCCGGGATAAATGTACCACCCGTACTGTTCACCGCATCCAAAGCAACTTTAAAGTTCGCCGCTTTGATCGCTTCTTTATCTACATATTCCAATGCCAATACAGCATCAACATGTTTTTGTAGGTAGGAGTAATCTTTGTGTACTGAACCCAGTTGCTCGACAGCAGAAAAATCAAAATCCAGGGATTCTCCAAGGGCTAATACTTCCTGACCTTCCGCATCAGATATAAATTCGCCTTTCGCATTTAACAGTTTGAGCGCATTCCATTGTCCCGGGTTATGGGAAGCTGTCAGGATAATCCCTCCCGCCGCTTGCTCCAGGGGAACAGCAATCTCCACTGTTGGTGTTGTCGATAATCCCAAATCAATCACATCAACACCGATACTTTGCAGGGTTCCGATAACCAGGTTGCTGACCATTTCGCCAGAAACACGAGCATCTCTTCCAACCACAATTTTCTTTATTCCGCTTTGCTTTACGATGATAGTTCCGTAAGCAGCTGTAAATTTAACAATATCTATCGGCGTAAGTCCTTCTCCCGCACGACCGCCTATCGTACCTCGTATTCCTGAGATTGATTTAATTAAAGTCATTTCCTTTGAATTGATTAACGTGTAAATTTAGCATTATGACAATAAAATATCGAATTAAAATTATAATTATTGAATATTTAATGTATCTTTGTTGCAACAAAGTTGTTTTTAAAAGAAACAATCGTTTGCAATGAAATTATTTTTACTTTTGAAAAGCGAGTTTTTAAAAGTTTGGGAATTTCATTGTAATCAACAAGATTTATGATTCAACAATTAGTACACATCGACCAAGAAATTTTTCTTGCCATCAATCAAGGTTTAAGTAACCCTGTATTTGATTGGCTGTTGCCTATACTACGTAATCCATACACCTGGGCTCCATTGTATCTATTTCTGGTTATTTTTTTCATCAAAACCTATGGAAAAACAGGTATACTGATTGTAGCAATGACGTTGGTTACTTTCGGTATTTCCGATGGTATCTCATCTCATTTGATCAAAAAGACTGTCAAAAGAATCAGGCCCTGCAATGATGTGGAGTTTAAGGAAAATGTCAATATCCGGGTACGATGTGGCTCCGGATTTAGCTTTACTTCCTCTCATGCGGCCAATCACTTTTCCTTGGCTTTCTTTTGGATTGTGCTATTCCGAAGAAGATGGAAATATGTACTTTGGTTATGTATTGCCTGGGCATTCTTGATTTCAGTCTCCCAAATCTATGTTGGTGTTCATTACCCGTTTGATATACTCTGTGGCTCCGCGCTGGGAATCCTAGTTGGGTTGGCTACAGGCTATCTGTTTAAGCGGTTCGTACCTAGCTTTTTTAAAACTGAACAAGTATAATGAATTCAATTTTATTGATTTTAATTTTATTCGTACCTGCATTTGCAAGTGGTATCGCTGTCTTTTTTGTACAGAAAAAAGGGACAAATTTTCTAAAATTGATCCTTTCATTTAGTGGAGCCTATTTATTCTCCATTACTGTCCTGCATTTGATTCCCCATGTTTATCAGTCGACAAACACCTCACCCGAAATATTGGGTATCTATGTACTTGGAGGCTTTCTGTTCCAGTTATTCCTTGAGCAATTTTCGCAGGGAATTGAGCACGGGCATATCCATACTGAAAATGAGCATGGTCATCACAGCCATAGTTTTCCGATCGGTATCATGTTTAGTTTATGTCTACATGCTTTCCTGGAGGGAATGCCATTGGCGGCGACACATCAGACCGAACTTGCATTAGGGATTTCAATCCATCATATTCCAGCTGCATTTGCCCTAGGCAGTATCTTGATCAGCACACACCTCAAAAGAAATACGATTATTATCACACTGGCTCTATTCGCGGCTATGACTCCTTTCGGCTTTCTATTAAGTAAAGCGATTAGCGCTGGTGAGGTGGGTAATATTCAACAATATTTTGATAAGATCATGGCTGTGGTTATTGGTATATTTCTGCATATATCCACAACAATATTGTTC
Organism: Sphingobacterium sp. BIGb0165; assembly: GCF_024810095.1. Taxonomy (NCBI): domain Bacteria; kingdom Pseudomonadati; phylum Bacteroidota; class Sphingobacteriia; order Sphingobacteriales; family Sphingobacteriaceae; genus Sphingobacterium; species Sphingobacterium sp. BIGb0165. The sequence continues at coordinate 448,382 of NZ_JANUEB010000006.1, forward strand.
GAGTCCGGATCTATAGACCATCATAAATTCAACAAAAGAAAAATGATTGCGGTAATTGCCGGTGTGGCCATTGCTCTGGCAAGTTTTGCTTTCGGCGGTGAACACGACCATGCACATGGACATGATGAAGGCCATCAAGAGCTGCATGATCATGATCACGACCACCATGACCATGATCATACACATTAATCAACCTCTTAGCTTGTCCAATAAAATACTGAGTTGCATTGCTTCCTTTTCACTGATTCTATTGGTTAAAATATCCGTCATCAGCATTGGCTCTTCAAGATTTTCAAGGATCTTCAGGCCTTTATCGGTGATAACTAGATCAACGGCGCGTTTATCACCACCCGATTGACAGCGGGAAACAAGTCCTTTCGTCACCATCCGATCAATCATACGGGAAATATCGGGTGTTGTACTTAGCATTCTTGATTTGATCAGGTTATTGGTTGCAGGCTTTGGATATTGGCCTCGGAGGATGCGTAAGACATTAAATTGTTTCAAAGTGATCCCTTCTTTGGCTGCTCTTTGTTCAAGTTCATTATTCAGCCAATTGTACGTATATAGAATGTTTACGGTACAACGATGCCATTCATTACTGAATTTACTTACTTTGATTTCGTCCTCGATTTTCATTTTGGTTGATAATTAATCCCTTTTTACTCGTAAAGATAGCTGTTTTTTGCGCTAAATACATAACTATGACATTAGAATCATTCTAAATGGTAGAAAATCTGTATATTTGGAGAATACAAAAAATTAGGTAAATGCGTAATAAAACTAGCTTAGACAAGCTAAAAAAAGGGGAAAAAGCGGTGATTATTGATTTTGATTCGCACGATATTCCAGCTAAATTTTTCGAATTAGGTTTTGTGCCTGGTACTGAAGTAGAAGTGAAACATATCGCACCTTTAGATGGTCCTATATGTTTAAATATTATTGCTAATAACGCCTTGATTGCCATTCGCAAATCCGAAGCTAAAGTCATCCTTATTGATCAGAAATAATGAATAACCCGATTATTGCACTTTTGGGTAATCCAAACGTGGGTAAAACATCCCTTTTTAACCGGATTACAAAATTAAATCAGAAAGTAGGAAACTATCCTGGTATCACTGTAGAAAAACGTGAGGGACAAGTTAAAGCCAACAACAAGACGTATCGCATTATTGACCTTCCAGGAACCTATACCCTGTTTCCGAGTTCAATGGATGAAGAAGTCGTCTTCAATACCTTGGTCAACAAAGAAAACAGCTTTAGACCAAACCTTGTTATTGTTGTTGCTGAACCAACCAACCTGAAAAGGTCTGTCATCCTCTATCAACAAGCACGAGAGCTCGGGCTTCCGGCTATCTTCGTCATCAACATGATCGATGAGGCCAAAGAAAAAGGAATAAGTATAGATATCCCAAAGCTTGAACAGCTACTTAATACAAAAGTTTACGAAACAAATGCGCGTACGGGACAGGGTATCGATCAGTTGATCAAGAATTTCGATGCCACCCCGCCGATGTATGTCAGCAAATTTCAGTTGCCCCCAATAGCAAACGAAGCATTGGAAGAAACCAAAAGACTTTTTCCTTTGGACACTGAATACCATACCTGGCAATATCTTGCTAAAGGGGAAGTCTCTTTTCTATCGAAAGAAAAAAACGATTCAATTCAGCAAATTCGCGACAAGCATCAGTTAAAAGCGGAGAAACTTCAGAAAGAAGAGGCCATTCTTCGGAGCAAATCCTTAGATGGAAACTTAGCCGAAATCTATACCAAGGACGATGCTTCCAACAAAAACAAGACAAACGCGATCGACAAAATATTGCTCCATCCCATCTTTGGGTATCTGATCTTCTTTGGTATTCTCTTCCTGATTTTCCAGGCGATCTATACCTGGTCAGGTCCGGCGATGGACTTTATAGATGGGCTTTTTGGTGATCTTGCCGCTTATACGCAGACCACGCTTCCTGCTGGTCCGCTCACAGATCTGTTGAGCAATGGTATTATCAAAGGTATCGGTGGTATCGTGATATTTATCCCACAGATCGTTATTTTATACATTTTTATTTCTATTATGGAAGAGACTGGCTATATGAGCCGTGTGGTTTTCCTGATGGATCGTTGGCTCAGACCCTTCGGGCTAAATGGAAAATCCGTAATCCCTTTAATCTCTGGGGTAGCCTGTGCTGTACCTGCGGTCATGTCTGCACGTAATATCGAAAATGCAAAGGAACGACTTGTCACCATATTGGTCACCCCATTCATGACCTGTTCTGCCCGTCTACCTATTTACATCGTATTGATCGGATTGGTTATTCCAGACACCAAATATGCAGGATTTCAATTGCAGGGTATGGTTTTATTTGTCATGTACCTCCTTGGAATATTTGCAGCATTGTTTTCGGCCATACTCTTGACCAAAATCATTAAATCCAAACACAAGTCCTTTTTAATATTTGAGCTTCCTACTTATAAATCTCCAGACTGGAAAAACGTTGCTTTAAATGTTTGGGAGAAAACGGCAAGCTTTGTATTCGGAGCAGGTAAGATTATATTGGCAATTTCTGTTATTCTTTGGGCTTTGGGTAGTTTCGGTCCAAACGACAAGTTTAGCAAGGCCAAGGAATATGTCACACAAAATAATCCCAACCTCTCAGGTGAGGATCTTGACCATGAGATCTCTTCTTACCGACTGGAACATTCCTTCCTCGGCTATCTTGGCATGGCAATTGAACCTGTTGTAGAGCCGCTGGGTTATGACTGGAAAATGGGAATCGGTTTGATCTCCTCATTTGCAGCGAGGGAAGTTTTTGTGGGAACAATGGCAACTGTATACAGCCTTGGCGATGAAGTGGATATTGAAGATGAAGCAACGAAAACAACAGTATTAAGCAAAATGCGGAGCGAGATTAACCGTAATACGGGTTTACCGGCTTACAATTTTGCTTCCGGAATATCTCTTCTCTTATTTTATGCTTTTGCCATGCAATGTATGAGTACAATAGCAGCGGTAAAAAGAGAAACAGGATCGTGGAAATGGACATTAATTCAAGTTGGTTTTATGACAGGCCTGGCTTATTTCAGTGCCTTGATTGCTTATCAACTCTTAAAATAAACTAGTTGTGCAAGTGAGATAGATGCTTTCACAGTTTAAAAAAATAAAAGATCATGGATAATTTAACAGTACAATATCTCATCGTTGGAATTTTGGTGTTAGCGGCTGTATGGTATGTCGTTAGAAATGTCCGTAAATCACTGAAAGGTAAATCAGGTTGCTCCAAAGGTTGTGGATGCAGCTGCGGAACAGTGGAAAAACCACAGAAAGCAAATTAATTTATCTTTTACTGTATCATTTACAAACAAAATTTCGTTCTAAGGTGGAGTGGCCAAAAATCACACTAGCTACGAACAAATGAAACGCTACCATTCTCATGGTAGCGTTTTCTATTAAAAACCTGTCTTTCAGCAGTATTAGTAAACATTGCTTTCTGGTCCAGTAAAAAGCAAAGCTTAAGGTGCATAAAATACCTAAGTGTTTTATTAACTTTATGCGCTTAGGTCAAAATGCTGTAGTAGCAAATTAAATAATTTGTAGTACTTTGCAGATAAACCAATTTTCATCTCAATCCCGTGTTGGAAAAGAGATGAGTAGAATATTCAGGATCAAGACTGATCGACACTAAATAAGTAACCGTATTAACCATACAAATGGAGAAACAGAATAACAAGGATTCGAAACAATTAAAAAGGGGACTTCAAAATAGACATATTCAGCTGATCGCTCTTGGTGGCGCCATCGGAACTGGATTGTTTCTTGGAATAGGAAAAGCTGCCACACTAGCGGGGCCAGCGGTGATACTTGGTTATGCCTTTGCAGGGATAATTGCGTTCTTCATTATGCGCCAATTGGGAGAAATGGTGGTTGAAGAGCCCGTATCCGGTAGCTTTAGTTACTTCGCTAATAAATATTGGGGTTCTTTTGCTGGTTATGCCTCTGGCTGGAACTATTGGGTGCTCTATATTTTAGTGAGCATGGCCGAACTAACAGCTATTGGAGTATATGTCCAATTCTGGTGGCCGGAAATCCCACTTTGGGGATCCAGCTTATTTTTCTTCTTCGCTATCAATGCCCTGAACCTTGCCTCTGTAAAAATTTATGGCGAGACAGAATTCTGGTTTTCAATCATTAAGGTTGTCGCTATTATTGCCATGATTGTCTTTGGTGTCTATCTCCTGCTTAGTGGTTCCGGAGGTGAACAGGCGAGCCTGAGCAACCTCACGTCGCATGGTGGTTTCTTTCCAAAAGGCTGGTTTAACCAGGCTGGAGATGGAAGCTATGAAGGTCTGCTATCCGCCATGGCACTGATTATGTTTTCTTTTGGTGGACTCGAATTGGTGGGTATTACCGCTGCCGAAGCCGAGCATCCTGAAAAAAATATCCCCAAAGCGACCAATCAGGTTATCTACCGGATCCTAATCTTTTATGTAGGCGCACTGATTATCTTGTTTTCGCTTACTCCTTGGACAAATATCAATGCAGATACAAGCCCTTTTGTACTGGTATTTGACAAACTCAATGGTTTTGAATTTACTCTATTCGGAAAAACATTCTACTTTACAAAAATTATCGCAAACACACTCAATCTGATCGTGCTCACCGCAGCCTTATCGGTTTACAATAGCAGTGTTTACAGCAATAGTAGAATGCTCTTTGGACTTGCTGAACAGGGTAATGCGCCTAGGTTTTTGTCTAAGCTAAACAAAAACCATGCACCTATAAATGCTATTCTGGTTTCAGCTGTGTTTGCTGCGATCTGTGTCTTTATCAATTATGTTGCACCTAAGAATGCATTGGAGATCCTGATGTCGTTGGTTGTTTCTTCGTTGATCATCAACTGGGTAATGATTTCAATCACGCATTTATATTTTAGAAAAAACAAAGTCGATGCCCATGTAAAAACGAAATTCCCTTCGTTTCTCTATCCATTGAGCAATTATATCTGTCTGATCTTTTTGATCGCTGTGTTGGGTATCATGTGGGTAACAGGTATGAAATTGCCGGTTGAATTGATCCCAGCCTGGTTATTATTACTATATATCAGCTATATATTGATCAAAAGAAAAAAATAGGGATTGTAAATCAATTTTATCAGCCTCATAATTCTGGAGCCATCGGTCTCCGGACGAAATAAAGGGCCAGATTCGTTTAGGAATCTGGCCCTTTTGCAAAGAATGAATTAAATAATCAATCTTTATCGTACTTTAATATGCCTTAATCTAAGTAGTCCTGATCTAAAATTGCATATTCATAATTATCACTCCAACCGTCTTTTAAAGGCAAGATCTTTCTCCGATGAGCTTCCCTAATCATGCCTACCTTTTCCATTATCTTATAAGACGCGATATTTTCTACCGCACAGCCAGCTTCTATCCGATGGAGATTAAGTTGTCTGAATCCAAATTCAATTATTTGTTTTAATGCCTCTGTTGCATATCCCTTATTCCACATTTCTGGGACTAACTTAAACCATACTTCCGAATTTCTATATTTTACCTTGACAATACTGATATCAATCAGACCAACAAATTCCGCCCCCACAATAGTTTCAATATAAAAAGTATAGTTCTTTCTATCCTCAGATTCCTTTTCTTGTTCCGACCAGGTTTTTACCATTTGGGCGGTATCCCCTATCCCATTCGGATGCCCGCTCGGATTAAATAAGGCCGTTTCTGGACACATTAATAGATAATGAATCTTTTCCAAATCTTCATTTTCCACTGTTCTTAACCGGAGTCGTTCTGATATAATTTCCATTTTTTAAAATTACACAAATAGCGTAATTTTCAGCGGTCATTTGACAACAATAACTAAAACAAGCCCAACTGCATTCCCGCATCGGGCAAGCGGAAAAGATCCCTTCTCAAGGACGGAAGCACCCCGTTATTCATATATTTTTTGACCGACAACTTAAACAGATGCTGCAGGCTCTCTGCCATATTACCATCTCCTTTTATCCGCCGTCCGAAATCAGTATCATTAATTTTTCCACCGTGACAAGCCTCGATCCAATGCAATACCTTTTCAGCACGATCCGGGTAATTCTGATACAACCAATCTTTAAAGATATCACCGATCTGCCCGTTGAGCCTAACAATGGTATAAGAGGCTGTAATTGCTCCCGCGTCTGCTCCAGAACGGATCAAATCTGAAATCTCGTCGCTATTGATTCCAGGAACGATGGGTGCCATCATCAGCATCACGGGTACACCTATCCCCGTCAATTCCTCAATCAGTTTTAAACGGGCCGAAGCTGTAGCCGTCCTGGGTTCCATCTTTTGCCGGACCTCCTCCCTTAGGGAATTGATGGTCACAGCAACCGATACTAGATTTAGCGCTGCAAGTTCACCTAAGAGGTCAAAGTCCCTTCGCATCAACACATTTTTACTGATGATAGAAACTGGATTTCGGTATTTAAGCATCAATTCTAAAAGCGAGCGTGTGATCCCCAGTTTTCGTTCAATAGGCTGGTAGCAATCCGTATTGCCTGAGAGCATAATCAAATCAGGCTGATAACTTGACTTGCGAAACTCATGCTCCAGGAGTTGGGCGGCATTGTGTTTGACCAAGATCTTGCGTTCGAAGTCTAATCCCGCACTAAAACCCCAATACTCATGCGAATTGCGGGCATAGCAATAAATACAACCATGTTCACAGCCCTGATACGGATTAATTGACCTTTCAAAGCGCAGGTCTGGACTATTGGATTTAGAGATAATGGACTTCGGGTGCGTCGGAATAAACTGTGTTTTTTCGGCCCCAAGAAATTCTTCGTCCAAACCTTCGATATGTTCCTGAACATATTGATTAGAAAAAAATTTGTTATTGGGGTTGATCTGCGCCCCTCTGCCCTTAAAATATTCTGACGGATTCATAAGTTAAAATTACTAAAATAATTAGTAAACAGGAAATAAAAATCTGTCTTTATATGTTCTCATTTAAAAGATTATGGATACAATCTCCACGAGAAATAGTCATAAGGTATAGGGCTTGCAAATGGCATCGTTATTCTTTTTCTTCTAGCAGAACTAGGTGAAATAAATAGGCTAGTTCAATAAACTTAGCACAATTCGTTTTTAAGCTCTCTATTACTATACCATCGGGAGATGAGCTTCCTTTTCCAAAAGATACTTCAAAACAATCTGTTAGCACAGACCTCAAATACCCTATTTCTCTTTGGTATTCAGAAAAAATCCAATTAAGAGCAAATAATGGTTCTGATCTTTCCTTTATCTCCAAATAATTAGTTTGATAATTTAATGATTCAAAAGAAGAAGTGTAAAAGGCATTTTCATCGCTATTATCATCTTTCAACCTAATGCGCGGCCTCTTATGCGGCTTAAATATCCAACAAAATTCCACAATCCTTAAAACGGATGTATAAATATTATAGACGCGCTTAAAATCACTAATCTCTTGTCCGTTTAAAATAGAATCCAACCACCAAAACATTTCATTAAGAATTGTATCAATAGTAGATTTTCCAAATATCTTAAGCAGCACTGTTTGTGGACTTATAATTTCGTCTATCGTTAAATTTGACGGATATTAACCGAATTCTGAATATAAAAATGCCCTTGAATCTGGAATATAATCTTCATAGCGATTTATCAAATAAGCCATTTCTGTTAATTTCTGAAAAAGAACATACGTATCATAAACTTCTCCACCATCAATCTCTTGACAAATACTTGTTGATAAGAAAGTATATTCTCCCCATTTAGAAAGCAATTGAATCCAATCGAGATGTGTCCTATTTTCAAAAATAGATATATAAAATGCATAAGGATTCTCAATTTCATCCAATAACAACCAACGAACCTTCCCCTTAAACCGGTAAACCACTTCCATATAATCATCTTCGCGTTTTAAGGGTTTATATTGCTCATCAAATTTCATGTGCAAGCACGAATAATCATCAAAGTAGTATGTGCTATTAGAGCTATAACAAAACTTTGGCCGATACCTTTCTTGATTATTCAACACACTGACGCCACACTCCTCATCAGAATTTTCTTTATAAGTCAGATATAGCCATGCTAAATCTAACAATCTTCTATTTAACCCCAATCGATATGCTGCGTTTGCAAGATATAAATCAGGATAAATTTCGTTCGACATCACGGTTCTTAAAAGCTTATCATTTCCGAGCAAATGATTTTCGTAATCAGTTGCATCAAAAAACTGCCAATATAATCCAAGCATACTTTTGTAAGTTATATCGTGTTTACTTATCTCTAGATCAATTATTCCAATCGGTTTTTGTATGTCCATAATTTAAAAAATTAATTACAATTCTGTCTGTACACGGCTCAACATGATGAGATAGAGAACTTCCAACAACTCCTCTAACCCCTGAAATAAAGAAAGCACACTAGTATAATTATCTGTAAAAGTGCCTTCGGAACCAACTAAAAGCAACATAAATTCATGAAGATTTCTATGTAATAAGTCATACTTAATGCCCTTTAACTTATTAACCAGGTAATCTAAGTCCATTTTCGGTAAATGATGGAAGGGAGGCCTATCATAATCCGTCCAAAAATTCTCAAATTCCGAAAAATCATCGATTATAAAGTGTTTTAAATCCCCAAAAAAGCTTTCATCGTTCAATGATAGCTGTTGAGCAAGATCAATCAATTTGTGGAAGGTGTGGACTATACCGCCCCTATCTCCCATAATTCCTTCTTCAAGACCTCCATGGTATTCCATTGTATAAAACAATTTTCGAAGAAATTCCTTTAAATCTTCATATTCCCATTTATCAAATATTCTCATTATTGTCTTTACGGGTTGCCTACCTTCCTCCAAAGAAAGATAGCTACTGCAGGCATACAGATTTTGTGTCTCTTTCATTCCATTACTTTTATAAATAAAATTCATTACTTCGACCATTTGAGTGAGGCCTCTAAACTCTGAAATCTCACCCCCCACATTACACCGGTCGCCGACATCCAGGTGCCGCCAGTCCGCTCCCATGTCCCACCAATGCCGCAACACATTCATGAATCCCTGAAGACCTTCTTCTTGTCTAAAAGATTCTGTAATCACTACCTTCAAACTATTTTTTAGCCCACAAAAAAAAGAGCAATAATTATGGTCCTTAAATTCACGGAAAGCAAGGTCATTGCCGGCAACTAAAAGTTGAGCACAACTAAATTCCTTGTCTATTAACCAAGCTACATTAAGAAGTTTCTGTAATTTACCCATGAAGTGATAAAGTGTATGTATTCCATTTCCAAACGAAAAGAGATAGGGTCGGTAGTGGCAATGCTTCCATTCCCATAGTAGATATTGGCAATCAACCAAAGAATAATTTGAAAACACATCTTCTAGGGCAATAATTGGGTCTTGAAGTTCTCTAGCATTTAACGAATAAGGATAGTCTTCTTCCCAGATCCAGACCGACTGCCTTTTTATTGGCTGTTCTTGTATCATAATTAAACTATATAGTTTATCTATACAAATGTACCAATAAAATTATTATATAAAAAATAAATTGTAAATATTTTCTATACATATAGAAAGAATTATAAAACATATATATACTAAACCGCTCAAAAAAAATATCCTTAAAAAACGTAAAACACACTGTATATTTAAAAGACAATTGGTTTATCCAATAATCATCAACGGAAAAAAAACACCATATTCACATACCAAGCCCGCTTACGCCGTGTTGAGTCCATGTTGAGTCCGTGTTGACACCGAGTCTATCTCGCTTGCAAACTGATATGATCTCTGACACACCCTGCACACGATGACCATCTTAATCGGATGGGTATTATATCATATCTTAACTAAGCCTATAGGAAACCATAGCGGTATCTGTTACCAATTTCATTATCATGAAGTACCACCAATTTCAAAAATTGTAAAGGCTACTACTTTACGATTTTCAATTTTATAAAAGTTATAATAAACTGTTTTAAAGCAATTTAAAATATTAACTTTAGCTATGGCAATAATTGAAAATGGATATTTGAGAGGTCAAATTAGTAATTTGATCAATCGTAAAGTTGGAGACAAAAATGTCGTACAGTCCAAATCATCGGACAAGATAAACCAAACAAGATGGAGTGAAGCTGCTGCTTCCGATTTCGGAACGGCGAGCGCAGCGGGAGCAACAATCCGTCGGGCTTTCAATGCTGTACATCAAAAAGTACATGACAGCGGTATGCACAACAGACTGGTTAAACGTATGCAACGCGTACTGCTCGGTAATGGAAAATACGAACCCGGAGACCAAAGGATCACTCGAGGAAATATCCAGCGATTGGTAGGCTTTCAATTCAATAAGAATTGCCATATCTATGATTACCTTTATTTCGATACCAATGTGACTTTTTCTGCTCCAGGAACCACCTCAGTATACCTGCCCGAATTGAACGCACAACGAAATTTCTATTGGCCCAAAGCATGTAACCATATCATTCTAAAAATTGAAATTGTAGCCTTATCTTTTGATAAAAAATACGCACGAACAATTGGCTCCCACGAAATCGAATTAACACGATACGATAATCAACAGCATGAGGCCAGAACACTCACCTTTGATTCACCTGATAAAGATTACGATACCATCTTGGTCTCGCTTTCGACCCTCTATCTTGAAAAAAGAAGTAGTTATGCGCTACTTCTTAATTCGGTTGACTTAAATCCTGCCGGCATAATAGCTGCACACAACCTTAGAAATCCCTTATGAAACTAGAGTAGCACTATCGTTTACGCTGGGCGTACAAATAAAAATCCCTATACTGTCGATGCAGTATAGGGATTAGAATTCTTATGCTGAATTTCAGATCAGCTTTTATTATTTCATCAAGAAACCACCGCCTAAAAGATCATTTCCTTCGTAGAATACGGCTGATTGTCCTGGCGCGATACCTTTCACATTGTGTACAAAGTCTATACGCACTTTATCGCCCTCTTGCGAGATGGTAGACAACGCACCCGAATCTTTATAACGTACTTTTGAAATTGCCTCCATTGGTTGGTCAAGACCTGCATATTTGACAAAGTTCACATTGCGTACATAGGCATGTGATTTTTCAAGCTCATGCTCCTCACCCAATACCACCGTATTGCTTTCAGGCAGAATTTCGATCACAAACATCGGTTTACCCAAAGCAATACCCAAACCTTTACGTTGGCCGATGGTAAAATACGGGTAACCAATATGTTTACCGACAACTGTTCCGTCTGAAAGGATAAAATTACCCGGACCGATCTGCTGATCTAATGTAGGTACTTTATGTCTCAAAAATGCACGGTAGTCATTGTCTGGCACAAAACAGATTTCGTAGCTTTCCGATTTATTAGCAAGCTCCTTCTGTCCCATGTCAAGCGCCATTTGACGGATTTCCTTTTTCGTGAACGATCCCAATGGAAACTGTGTACGAGCTAGATTTTCCTGCGATACACCCCATAGGACATAGGATTGATCCTTATTTTCATCTTTACCCTTTGATATGACATAACGGCCATTGTCGTGCATACGAATATTGGCGTAATGTCCCGTAGCGATAAATTCACAATCCAATTTATCAGCACGCTTCATCAAAGCCTCCCATTTGATGTGGGTATTACAAAGAACACATGGATTGGGTGTACGCCCTGCAATGTATTCCTCTACAAAATTATCAATTACAAAGTCTCCAAACTCATCGCGTATATCTAATATATAATGAGGGAAACCATAGTTTACGGCTAATGTACGAGCGTCATTGATACTGTCGAGGCTACAACATCCAGTCTCCTTAGACGAACCACCTGCGGATGCATAATCCCAAGTCTTCATCGTGATACCTATGACCTCATATCCTTGTTCGTGGAGCATGACAGAAGCAACGGAGCTATCGACCCCTCCACTCATTGCAACTAAAACTCTTCCTCTTTTACTCATCTCTATTTATTGAAATGCAAAGATACAGCTTATTCCTTTTTCTCTATGTTAGTTTCTTGTAATTTTATCTCGATCAAAATCAACACTTTCGAAAAAAGAGCAAAAATAATCTCCATAAAAATTTTAGAATTCAAATTATCACACTATATTTGCATCGCAATAGGGGGACAAACCCATAGCAGAAAGCGGTGCCATAGCTCAGCTGGTAGAGCAAAGGACTGAAAATCCTTGTGTCCCTGGTTCGAACCCAGGTGGCACCACGCTTCAATCTGATGATCACAGATTTAAATAAAAGGTCAACTGGTGCCATAGCTCAGCTGGTAGAGCAAAGGACTGAAAATCCTTGTGTCCCTGGTTCGAACCCAGGTGGCACCACAAAAAAAGCCTGTTCATTTGAGCAGGCTTTTTTTGTTTCTTAACCACAATACATTAGCAAAAGACTACAATCCCCTCCCCTGTAAAAAATCTGCTCCATAATGGTCTAATATCCGATTATAGGCTTCCGCTGCAGCACCATTGCCCCAATCGTAGATAGTAAACTCTCCTATGCCCAGACCTTTAGCATTTGTCTCCCCACCATGACCATAGTTTTCCATCATAAAACCATAATCCTCTTTTCCAAAAAATGGCCAGGCTTCCTCCCATTGTGCTTTGGTATCCGGGTTTTCAGGACAGTACATCATGACAAAGGAAGCCCGTAAAGCCGCTAAGCCACGCTGGAGGTATTCCCTTTGCTTCAATTCCTTACCATAACGAATAATCAACTCAGCGAATAAACTCTGTCTGGCATCGTTCCATTCTCCATCTGCATTCATCACACCAAATCCGCCCAATGCTTTTATTGGAATAAAATGTGGTTGCCATGCGGCCTGTGTCATCAACAGTTCGTCCAAGGTACGCTGGCCAATCTTGAGGTATGGTTTCGCTTTAGTGGTTTGATAACATTCCAATAGCGCCTCCGCCGTCCAAAACATAGAAAAATTATTCTGCTTGTACATGTCGTTGCGCAATACCTTTTTCCCCACCCAATCTTCGGCACCGACACGCGAACAGGACCAATAGGTTTCAAAATCTTCCCAGCGCCCATTGGGTATAATTTCCTTCACAATCGCTTGCATTGCTCGTAGAGCCGCTACTTTATACTCCTCTTTTTGCGTCATGCGATAAAGGGTCAATAAAAAGGTTACCGACAAGGCGCTTTCGGGTGAATCATTGAGGTGAGCAAGAGGCTTTAATGTCTCTACATCAAGCCAGCCTGGAAAAAATCCATCCGTGGTCTGTACTTCGAGCAGAGACTTCGCATAATCTTCGGCATAAGCGAGCAAACGCGGGTCCTTTTCGAGCTCGTTGTACCAGCGCAACATCAGCAACGCCGTCCAGCTCATATCCAGCAGATGAAAAGGGGATTTACGGGCATCCCAGGTATAGGGGTTTCGATTTGAATTTCCCCAGTAATAGTGTTCCCAACCTTTACTCCGAACAGATTTTTTATCGCCTTCTCCCGCAATAGTTTCTTCCATTTCTGTTCCAATTAAACCATAGAAAAAACCCTTCTTTTTGGGATAGGATAGCGCCAATTCCTTGGTCAGATTAGCCTTATCCAAGAGTTCAGGGTCTCCTGTCCGCTTTGCAAAACGATATAGGCCACTGGCTGAACGTAAAGAACTAAACCAGGCCTGATTCCATATTGAACGGAACTCCCGTTCATTGGTTTTCCCAGGATAATTGGGACTTTGTGTGGTATTGACAATAAAAGTCGGTGCGCCCACTTTTTTCCCATTAATTTCAAACGACTGCCATACCTGCTTGACCCAAGATTGGAATGCCCAGTGATAGCTATGCCGCACATAGGTACCCATATCTCCGGAGATTGGTTCACCCTTCTCAAAAAGACCTGCGCCCCAATTTTTCCAGTAGAAAGCCAGCGGCCTGCGAAAAGGATTTTCTGCCACTTCCCGATCGTCAAAAGCAAGAACATAAAATGCAAATTCAAATTTACCACGCGTGTATGTATTTCCAGATTTCCGTTTGAACAAAACATGTTCGCCGACCTGCGCCAGCGATCGCCCAAGTGTTAACTGGTTTTTCTGCGCATCCATATCCATATACCAATCTCTGGCTAAAGTACTATTCAACAGGTCTACATCGGGAATAATAACAAGTTGCTTCCGCTGATCAGTTAACATCATCATCGGCGCCCTAAATACATGCTGCGCAATAATATGGCTATCCGAAGGTGTCAAATGTGGTGCCCAATGAAATGTGGGCTGAAATGCCGGCAAAATTCGGATCCGCCAGTCATCGCAGCGCACATCCTCGGGTAGTTCTACCGAAACCCGCACCTTAACTACCTGACGCGCAATTTTCTGATAGCTCAATTGAGGCAGTTGCCCCCCTATACTATCAATTTTAATTGCTTTAATCAATGCATTTATTTTCCCCGGATCCCCATTCGCCCAGCATTGCTGGTATGCACAACATAATGTCAACAGTATCGACAAACAATAAGGAAATATGTTATTCTTGATCAATATTTTTATCATCACAGGTCGGTTTCGTAATATTTATCAACTAATATCCAGGATTTTGTGTATAATTCCCTTTCGCCCAGTTAATCTGAGGTTGAGGAATCGGAAAATATTCATCCCGACCTGCTGTAAAACGCCCCGCTCCCAGCCACTTAAACCTATTTTTTTCTACTGAAAAGTAGGCATTCATCGTTGGCTCCAATATTCCCCAGCGTTGCAGATCAAAAAAACGACGCCCCTCCGCGGCCAGCTCAAGACGGTTTTCCCATTGTAATGCCTTCCAGGCAAAAGCTTTATCCCAAGTACAATTGACACCTGGTTGATAGGTCGCAATTTTGTAATTGAGTACCGGAGAACCATCCTTTTTCACTAACCTCGCTGTGCTTTTAGCAGCTCGTTCACGAATCTTGTTGATCAGTATCAATGATTCATTCCAACGGTCCAGCTGAATCAGTACCTCAGCTTTCCAAAGTAAAACCTCATCATAGCGAATCATTTTCTTGTTCATCGAGTTAAATTGCCAACCATCGTATAGCAAACATTTACAATCTGGTTGTGGCAATTCCTTAATAGACTTCAAATAACCATATTCGGCACCATTTCGAATCCCCTTTGTTTCAAAAAGAAGATTCGGATTATATTTCCAAGGTTGCCCCGGTGCAGCTACTGTATGGCTAAATCGCGGATCAAAGCTGTTCCCGCCAAAAAACACAGCGTCCCCATCCGCATAACTCCCATTATTGTATGTATCAAATAAAGGTAGACCATTTGTTCCGGTTTTAAATGCATTCGCCATAGTGTAGCTGATCTGGTGAAATCCGCAACATTGAAAACCTCCCCATTGGAAGGGGTGATTTAATCCCTCGCCGCGATTGATCTTACCTCCACTTGAACTTCCATCATCAATGGAATATTGAATCTCCCAAATAGATTCTTTTGTCTTGTTATCAAAATTTATATCAAAGTTTTCGGCAAAATCTGTCTGTAAGCCAACCTTCCCCCCTTCCTGGTCGGTCAATTTGTTGAGATAAGTCAATGCTTCGCTCAACCTTTCTTTATTGATATTGACAACAGTATGTTTATCATTCTGTTCATAGGCCATAAATAACAAGGTACGGGCGACCATCGCTGTTGCCGCATTTTTATCAACACGTCCTTTTTCGGGCTGCGTCGCTGGTAAAAGCTGTTCGGCCTCTTTAAAATCGGCTAATATTCTCCCCCAAAGATACTGATCGTTGGGTTGGTCTTTTTCTCTATTCGGTACCGCTTCAAAGTCGGCACTGGTACCAATTACCTTTTCGTCGATATAAGGTATATATTTCCAAAATTGCTTTAGCCTAAAAAAGGTGAATGTCCGTATAAATTTAACTTCTCCAAGACGGGCATTCTTTTGTGGAAATTCTTCCTCCTTGATCAGTTGCAACTTTTGTATCGCCGTATTGCAGCGTTGAATAATCTGGTAAGATACATACCAGGGATAGTCTAGGGGCCATCCATTGGGATTGACTCCAACGAAGATCTCCATATTATGCCAGCCATCACCATCCCATGTTCCGCCACCACCTTTATAGGAATCATCTGCCCGCATGGAACCCGACCACCAGGGTGCAAAAGGTGAATCAAATGACGGAATATCGGTCATCCTGGCATAGGCAGCTGTCACAAAACCGTCCATATCCTCTGGTTTCACCAGAAAAGATTCGTCCAGCACCTGTTTGGGTGCAATATCAAGGGAATCAGTACAACTTACAGTAGTTAATAGGAAAAGCGCAAGGCATATTTTTATTTTAAACGTTTTCATAATAGGGAAGTTTAAAAGGTTACATTGATACCAAAAGTCAAAAACATAGGGGTCAGATAGCCGTAGTCAGGCATCTCGGGATCAAAACTGGTATATCGATCTTTTCCCCAACCTTTTTTGAATGTCAGGAGATTACGTCCAGAGACATAAAATCTTAAATTATTCATGGCTGCTTTCTTGGAAATCGCTTGTGGAAGTGTATAGCCAAGTTCTATATTCCTCAATTTCAAATAAGATCCATCCTCCACAGTATAACTTGATGGGCGTTGCTCCGCATTTAAAGTAGAATTTGAGATGGCGGGAATATCGGAGTCTGTACGATCAAAATACCATCCGGCCAAAATACGTGTAGGATGATTTTTGTGTGCCGGGACATTGATATTCCACAGGTCAGATTCCAATTTCCATAGGTTATTTACCTTATTACCAAAGACTCCCTGAAAGAAAATATTAAGGTCAAAATTGCGGTAACTAAAATCAAAAGTTATCCCACCGAAAAACTTTGGATCTTTGACGCCAATATAAGTCCGGTCATAAAACTCCTCGATCTTTCCATTGCCATCGATGTCTTTATAACGTATCCGCCCCACTGCCTTGCCGGGTTGCTCAGCATGATTATCGACTTCTTCTTGTGTCTTAAAGATACCATCCGCTACCATGCCATACAAGATATTTGGGGTCCTTCCCAACACAAGGTCATTGACACCATTGCCCGGGTATTTATTGATGACATCTTTAGGAAGGCTAACGATTTTGGTCTTATAAGTTCCCAGATTTGCAGAGAAGGTATACCGAAATGCATTTTGTGGATTGTTGTGATAACTAATATCCAGTTCGATCCCGCGGTTATTCATACTTGCACCATTGATCCAGGGCTCCCCACCTTCACCCATGGCGGCAATGTATGGGGTCTGAACCAAGATATCTTTTGTTTTCTTAAAATAGTAACCAAAAGATCCACTAAGCCTGCTATCAAATAGACTAAAATCTAGCGCGACATCAGTTTGTGTTGTTGTTTCCCATTTGAGATTAGGATTGCCCAGCCAGGTCCGTCGATATCCTGAAAATAATGGTCCGGTCTCATTCCCTTCGATCGGGTAAGATGTACCAAAATAATCTGTTGTAAATGGTGTTGAAGTATAACCTCTTGGAAGCCCCTGTACACTTCCATTAGCTCCCCATCCGCCACGCAGTTTAAGATCAGATATAAATGTATACTTCTTCATAAATGGTTCGTTGCTGATCCGCCAACCTGCCGAAAATGCGGGAAACATAGCGAATTTATTGTTTGCGCCAAAAAGTGAGGATCCATCCCGACGTAGAGTCGCTGACAGCAGGTATTTTTGGTTATATACATAGTTGGCTTTGGCGAAATATGACAGGTATACATATTCGTCGGCCGTGCTTCCAAGTGAGTATTTGGTTCCATTGGTTACACCAATATGTGCAAAGTCACGATCTTCCAGGTATATTCCTTCCCGTCGGGCAGAGAAACCTTCCTCAACAAATCGTGTGTATTCAGTTCCCAATACCGCATCTAAGCTATGTTTGTCATTTTGTAGGCTGTAAGAAAGCGTATTTGTCCACACATAGCTGAGGGGATGAGACTGGATATTCCCCACATAATTTTCATCATCGCTATTGCGACCACCTGTTTCCGACCATTTCTTTTCCACTATTCTTCGATAGGCATTTCCGTAATCGATACCAAATTGTGAGCGGGCGGAAATTCCTTTCCAGATATTTAAATCAACAAAGACATTACCGATCATCTTGACATAATTATTTACGTTGTCTTTGTTATCGGTCAGTACACGAACAGGATTTGTGAAGTCATCAAAACCTGCGGCACCAGCCCAGCCACCATAAATATCATGTACAGGAACAGCTGGTGGATTGATCAATGCCCAACGCATTTCGTTTGCATCACGGTATCTTAAATAAGAAACCGCAAAATTCTCCCCTACTTTTAGTCGGTTATTGATTAAACTAATCTCATTGTTGGCCCGCAGTGAAAACTGCCTAAAGAAGGTATGGATCTGCGTTCCTTGGTTTTCAAAATAGCCCAATGAAAACATGCTTTTTGATTTTTCCGTCCCACTGGAAACAGATACCTGATGATTTGTCATCAGCGCTGGACGGAGAATTTCATCAAGCCAGTCGGTATCAGTACTTTTCACCGTTTTTTCGGCATTAAGATACTCCGCCGGTTTAACAGCATCTAGCACAGCGCGCCCTTCAGCATCCCTATGCCAGGTAAAATCGTATGTTTTAGGCAGCGTCAATGGCACACCATAAACCGCTTCATCGTAGGCATAGGCCCGAAAGGTCGCCCGACCATATTCCTCGGCATTCATCAATCTGGGCTTGCGCACAATATTGCTTACTCCGACGCTACCATTATAGTCCACTTTTGTCTGTCCAATTTTGCCTTTTTTTGTTTGAACAAGAATAACTCCACCGGAAGCCCGTGCACCATAGATACTTGCGGAGGCTGCATCTTTAAGCACCTGAATAGATTCAATATCCGCTGCATTGATATCCCTTAAATTGAGATTCTCGGTGGGCATACCATCCAAAACAATGAGCGGTTTAACTCCGCCTGAAAGTGACGACAAACCTCTGATCTGCACATTCACGCCCTCTGCCGGATTTCCACCATTGGTGGTGATGTGTACACCTGCTAATTTTCCCTGAAGTGATTTCATGGCATTCGCAGATGGGTTCCTGGCAATATCACTCGCGTTTGCGATTGCAACGGAACCTGTTAAATCGGCTTTCCGCTGCGTCATATAACCGACATAGACTTCGGCAAGCATATTGCTTTCGTCCGTAAGGCTCACATTAATCAAATCGTTCTCACCCACTAAACGTTCTTCAGTCTTCTTTCCTGTATACGTGAAAACAAGTATACTTTCCTTGGAGTCAATTGGGATTTCATATTTTCCATTTGAGTTGGTGACAGTTCCGCCGGTTTTCCCTTTAACCTTCACATTGACACCTGCAAGTGTGGTATTCGTACCACTTTCCCGCACTTCGCCCCTGATGATCCTTTGCTGTAATATGGTCGGGGATTCTATAGCTTTTGCCTGCCAAAAAAGTGTACAAAACAGAAAGGCTATACTGAGCCAGTGTGCTAAATTTAGGTAGCGTTTCATAGTCATTAATATTAGGTGTTATTAATCAGTTTATACTACGGCACAAAAATTTAATCGTTTAAGCTAAATATCGGTAATGATACAGCAACTATATACTTAATACGTTCGATCACACAAAATCCTCTGCTCGGAAACTATTTTTTTATTAAAAACCCTTTATGCGGGAAGGTTTATATTTTCGTTAGTTATTGTTTCGTCGGTTAATGTTTGATATGTTGAATGAATGCTTCGGGCGAACGCGGTGTAATCCCAAAAATAAAGGAATCTCCTGCCTTAAATGGTTCCTTCAATTCAAAATTTTCAATGGATACACCTCCGGGTATGGGTTCTTTACTCGCCCAATAAGTGAATCTTCCGGTCAGCACTCCATTGAGCTGCTCGCTGGGATTCTTTTTAATCCAGTATTGAGTCGCCGGTTTACCCCGATACTTCCAATGTTGATTAGTCCCAGCTGTATAAACGGTTTTGATATAATCTACTTCATCAGGAGCTGCAATAAAATAAACACGCCCTTTTTTGTCTCGTATCATACGCTGTTGCCGAAAATAGGCATGTGGTGTAAAATGGATGTCTTTGTAATCGGGCCATAGCTCCAGCGAGGATTCTTTTCCATCTTGCAAGAAAAGTGTCCTTAACCGGGGTTTATTGCCCATTGTCGCGGTTAGTATGAAATAATCCAGTTCTTGAGACCCTTCATAGGTATAGGTCGCCAATTCAAACTCATAGGGTCTAGATGCAAAAAAACGAAGCCTAGCATAAACTCTTGCACCATTGTCAAAGGGTTCTGCAAATAGATATATTGCGAGGGTCTCCTCGCCATTGTTTTGGGCAACGATCCCCCGTGCTGGATATCTTCCATCCAGGGCTGATAATCCTGTCGAATGGTCTGCACTCCAAAAATGCTTTCCGCGTTTTCCGGGATGGATACTACTCATTTCAAGTTCGGAAAATCCACGTGCCTCCTTTCCCTTGGGAATAGGCTCAAAGGCAATAAAATTCATGACTTCCGGAAACCCATAATTTAAATAAGGGGTATAAATCCGGATCAACCCTCTTGGTCCTGGTAAAGGATCTAATCCGATCCTTATACCATTTACATGCCCCCAAACTGGCATCGCTGGCTTTCCTTGTACAGGTTGTACCCAAGTCCCCATCGTATCCGGTGGTGCCAGCTGCTGCCAGGGCGTAGAACTTCCCTGACCATATAAAAGGTCTGCGACCAACAAGAGTAAAGGGAGTAATAGCCGTTTCATTTTTATTTTTGACAGGACTTTCGTGCAACGATTTCCACATCCAACATAACCTTCTGTTCGCTGGATGCTTTCCCACGTAATTGTTCAAGCAATATCTTCACTGCTTCTTTCCCGATCATGGACAATGGTTGTTTGACATAGCTTATTGGACAATAAAACAGATCATAGGCTTCACTCTCATCAAAGCAAAAAACTGCTAAATCATCTGGAACAGTAATATTCAGTTCGTTGATAATCTTTAACCCCATAATAGATAAGGTATTTGTTGAAAAGAGAATAGCGTCTACACCCCGATCCGGCTGCAACAGCTCGATAAATTGCTCCCTAAAATAAGCCGCGTTATTAAACTCTACCTCACAGATTAAGCTGCTGTCCTCGGCATTCCCATGATCTAGTAACGCTTGCAGGTAACCGCTATAACGATCCTCTGTATGTTGCAGCTGGTTTTTATAACATACATAGGCAACTTTAGCATGCCCTTGGTTCAGCAGCAGCTGGGTAGCCTGATAAGTTGCATTAAAATTATCAACAACCACATAGCTGGTTTCCAAATCCTTAAAATAACGGTCAATGAGTACGAAAGGAATATTGGCATTTTTTAGGTATTCCAATTGCGAAGCTGTACCCTCTGCTGGTGCTATAATAAAACCGTCTATCTGCCGATTGATAAATGTGTCGATCAAGCGTTGCGAATTTTCTAGATTCTCATCAGAACTTCCAAAAAGCACACTATAACCATGTTTTTTTGCTTCATCTTCTATCGCACGAGCGAGATTCCCAAAAAAAGGATTGGAAATATCAGCTACCAATAATCCTATCGCCTGCGACTTACCGCTTTTTAAGCTTTTCGCAATCTGATTGGGTTGGTAGTTCATCTCTTTCGCCATTTCCCGTATCCGTTTTGCTGTGTCTTTATTTACCCTTGTCTGTTCGTCTTTATCATTCAATACATAAGACACTAACGCAGTAGAAACACCTACCGCCTCTGCTATATCCTTCAGTGAGATCTTCTTGCTCATATTTTTTTATACTAAATAGCGTGCACACCGTTATCGTGTTAATTCCAATGCACTTTAATAAACTGCATTGCCTTGACGATGTGATCACTTATTGTTGATGGTGAAATATGCAATAATTCGCTTACTTCTTCATAACTCCTTCGCTCAAATTTACACAGTTCAAACACCTGCTTTCTTCGCGGGGGTAATTTATTGATAATTCCTTCTAATTTAGAAAATTTGTCCTCATGGAATATACATTCCTCATCGATCTGATCCACCGCATTTATAAAATCACGATAGATTAGGGTAAAACCTTGCTCCCGTTTTCGCCTACGATAGTGATCCATAATTAAATTTCGGCCAATCTGAAAAAGATAGCTTTTCAATGATTTTTCGGTCTTGATCGTATCCCGCAATTGCCAGGTCTTCAAAAAAACATCTTGAAGAATATCCTCTGCCGTCTCTTGAAAATTGAGCAGAAACATAAACTTTTTATACAAAGTCCCCTGATAGGTTGTATAGACCAGATTAAAAGTATCATGATCTAGAACACCCAGCGGCCTGCCCATATGGATTTGTTTTTGCGTTATTGTTTCCATTCTAAAAACATTAAGTCTGCGCTTTGTTATCTCGATCGTTTTGCACGGCGCCATAACGTAAATACTGCGCATACCGATGATCAAAATGCGCCCTATATTCAGGTCTAGGCTGTACAATTTCCTTATCTCCCTTTCCCATACGGGCTGCCGCTTCTTCTATCGTGTCATAACGGTTGCTAACCACTGCAGCAAACATACAAGCGCCCAATGCGCAGACCTGTTCTGTAGCTGCGATGTGTATGGGTCGATTTAATATATCAGCCATCATCTGCATGGCGAAGGGAGATTTACTAGCGATTCCGCCGATCGCATTGATCCCTTCCACCCTTACCCCTTCGCTTTCAATACGCTCCATAATCGCCCGTGACCCGAAACAAGTTGCCTCAACCAAAGCGCTAAAAATTGCAGGTGCCGTTGTTCCCAAAGAGAGACCGCCGATCAGACCTTTTAGCGTCGGCGCTGCATCCGGTGTCCGTCGACCATTAAACCAGTCTAAAGCAAAAGGATCGTCGATATGCATTGGTAACTGCGCAGCTGAACGATTGAGTTCCTTTAACAGCTCTGTTTCCAAATGTTCATAAACGGCACTGAAATCGGCCGAAGAAATTAATTTTGCGGGCCAGAGGAGCAGATCCTTGAACCAAGAAAATACATCGCCAAAGGCAGACTGTCCAGCTTCAAGTCCCACCATACCCGGAATAATGGAGTCTTCGACCTGACCACATATACCTTCCACAAATACGCCTTCCATCTCCGGTTTGGGCACGACCATCATATCGCAGGTCGATGTACCTATAACTTTGCTGATGTAGTAGGGTTTTATTTCTCCGCCTACAGCGCCTACGTGCGCATCGATGGATCCGATACCGATCTGCACGTCGGTAGAAAGCCCCAGTCGCTCAGCCCATACTGCACAAAGGTAACCAGCAGATTCAACAGCCGTATATACCCTATCCCCAAATCGCTCCGCATAGGTACCCAACATCGGATCGATCGTATTAAAAAACTCCGCATCGGGTAAACCGCCAAAAGCGGGTGACCAAAGTGCCTTATGTCCTGCCGCACATACATTCCGCTTCATCTGATTTGCATCATTTCCACCCGTCAACAAAAAAGGCATCCAGTCACTGTGTTCTACCCAGGTATAACAAGCTTCCCTGACGGCTGGATCAACACGAAGTACATGTAATAATTTTGCCCAGTACCACTCCGAAGAATAGATTCCACCGACATATCGCAAGTAACCTCGAGGATCTTTTTTCCCAGCCCCATTGATTTCTGCCGCTTCATGGATAGCGGTATGATCCTTCCAAAGCACAAACATTGCATTGGCATTGTCCTTAAAAGCATCAAGAAGAGCCAGAGCCGTCCCCTGTTCATCAACAGCTACGGGTGTCGATCCCGTCATTGCCATAGATAAGGCGCCGATGCTTTGTCTGACTTCCGGATCCACCGTTTGTAGACAGTTTTTAACTGCTGACGTCAACCCTTCTATATAATCCAATGGGTGTTGACGAAATTGACTGTTGCCAGCATCACAGTATAAGCCTTTATGCCAACGTTCATATAAACAAACCGATGAAGAAAGGATCTTTCCAGTGATTGTATCCATCAGCATAGCCCTGACAGAGTCCGTCCCAAAATCAACTCCAATAACATATTTATTCTTACTCATATTCCTGTTCTCCTTATTTAATGGGACGCGCCCACAGTGATACGTTCCGTTTTAAGTTTACGCTTGATCCAAAATCCGTAAAACGCAATAAACAAATAACATAGTAATGGTATAAAAAAACCAACAGCCATCTTAGAATGATCTGAAATCAATCCCATAATAGGTGGACAGAAGGCTCCCCCTGCTACAGCCATCACCAAGAAAGAAGAAGCTTTCTTCGTCAATGTACCTAGATCTTGAATCCCTAGGGCGAAGATGGTAGGAAACATGATGGACATAAAAAAATATGTCGTAAACAGGCTGAAAACCGAAAGCCATCCGATATCAGCAATAACGACCGTGACCAACACACTATTGGCTATCGCGTACCACATCAATAATTTACGTGGGCTCACAAACCGCATAAAATATGCTCCTGTAAGACGACCGATCCAGAAGGCTCCCATCCCACCGATAGCGAGCAGGATCGAGGCTGCCTGTTCATTATTTTTGGGCATAAAAAAATCACCAAAATAACCTAAGTGTACCATGATATTGCTGATAGGTGTTTGCAGATCATGAACAGCATCTATGACATAATTGATAAAAAAGGAATTCGTACCTGTCTGCGCGGCGACATATAAAAATTGTGCTGCAACAGCCAATATAAAAGCTGGATATTGCAATAACTTTCGCAATGGCGGGTTTTCCTCCCCATCTGTATCGGGGTCTTCTTTGACTTCGGGCAACTTGATGACCATAAAAATAAGCAGAACCACCACTACGATACTACCGATCATCATATAGGGTGTCACTAAAGAATCAAACTTATCATGTTCACCCGTTGACTCCATCCCAAAAACGAAAAGCCCGCCGATAAGTGGTCCTAATATCCACCCAAGTCCGTTGAAAGATTGAGAAATATTAATTCGTCGGGCGGCTCCTGCCTTGTCCCCCAATACAGTAGAATAGGGATTAGCAGCGGTCTCTAAAAAAGTGAGTCCGCAGGCCAGCACAAACAAAGCGATCAGGAAAGGAATAAAAGCGCCTAATGATGCAGCCGGATAAAACATAAATGCACCTATAGCGAAAATAGCTAAACCAAGGATAATACCTCTTTGATAGCCATATCGCTTAATGAATAATCCTGCAGGCAAGGCCATGGCCAAGTATCCAATATAAAGGGAAAATTGCACAAAGCCGGATTGCGCTTTACTGACATGCAAAAGATCCTGAAAATGCTTATCCAGAACATCTAAGAAACCGTGGGCGAAACCCCAAAGGAGAAATAGGCTGCAAATAAAAATGAACGGCACAAGATAATTGACTCCTTGCTCATTGACAAAGAGAGATCTTTTCTTTTTTCTTGGGGATGTCGTGTTCATGGTGATAAAAATTATATTGAAGCCTAAATCTTATTTATACAAGGGGCCATATACCTGACATGCTCTATAATCGCTGCCCTCGCTGTCCATTCCAAAAGCTCCCCATGCCGATGGCCGAAAGATTGCCTCCTGCGCAACATTATGCATATTGACAGGAATGCGTAACATAGCTGCCAACGTGATCAGATCTGCGCCGATATGCCCATAACTAATAGCGCCATGATTGGAACCCCAATTGGCCATAACGGCATATACACTAGAAAAATTAGCTTCTCCAGTCAAGCGTGGTACAAACCAAGTGGTTGGCCAGATTTTATCTGTGCGTTCATCCAATATACGATGGACATCTCCAGGCAGATCGATCGTCCATCCTTCAGCAATTTGCAAAACTGGCCCTACCCCCTTAATGAGATTGAGGCGGCACATGGTTACGGGCATTCCCCCTTCAGTGACAAACTTGGACGAAAAACCACCACCTCGCATATAATCTCGATTGGAGGGGTAAAATGTGGTGGCCTTCAGACAGGCATCCACTTCTTTATCCGAAATTTCCCAATGTGGTTTCATCACAGGTTTGTCTCCAAGACGCTGTTTCCCCGTACCATCAAGGGTCGCCGATCCGGAATTAATCAAATGCAGAAATCCATCCGCAGCCCTTCCCTCCGGCTTCCAACCAGATACGCGCGCCACAGCCTCAGGACTCCAATAAGTCCGTACATCAGCAAAGATCTGCGCAGTATTGGTCAATAGATAATTAAACAGCATGGAAACCCCATTCAAGGCATCATTTTCAGTAGCCACCAAATAAGGCGTACGTATGCCATTCCAATCAAATGACGAATTCAATAGTGCTTCGGAAAAATCACCATCTGGTAAGAAATCTGTCCATTGCCGTTGCCCCTGAAATCCAGCCAAGAGCGCATGGTGGCCTTGGGCTTCTTCTCCGTAGCCTTGATCGACAAGTCTTGGATTGCCGATCATAAGATCACGCATAATCATCGTCATCTTGACAACAAACTCCCAATCCTGATCTTTCTCTTCGCGGCTTTTGACATTCTTTGGTTGATTAAAGTCTTCACCCTCCTGACAATGTTCACGCGTCCACTTCAATGCTAATTTAAACTCCTCCGGATCAAAAATATGCTGTTGTATCCGGCGTAAGATTTCTGAGGAATCCACATACTCATTACGCATGCCCAGATAGCTTTGGAAAAAATCCGCATCTACGATAGATCCCGCTATTCCCATTGAAACCGAACCGATAGCCAAATAGGATTTGCCCCGCATGATTGCCACAGCTAATCCTGCTCTCGCAAAGGCAAGTAACTTCTCACGCACGTCCTCCGGTATATGCTGGTCGCCCATGTCCTGTACATCCTTACCGTAGATCCCAAAGGCTGGTAAGCCCTTTTGATTATGAGCGGCCAAAGTTGCCGCCAAGTATACTGCTCCGGGTCGTTCGGTACCATTAAAACCCCAAATTGCTTTGGGCAACAGTGGATTCATATCCATTGTTTCAGAACCATAACACCAACAGGGGGTAACAGAAAGCGATACACCGACGTTCTCCCGCTCAAACTTATCGGCACAGTCTGCGGCTTCTTTCACACCACCAATACAGGTATCCGCGATAACGCAGACCACCGGTGTTCCATCGGGATATTTCAATTCAGCGTTAAACAAAGCCACGACAGCTTTAGCCATATTCATTGTTGTTTCTTCCAAAGATTCACGTATACCGCCCAAGCGACCATCGATAATAGGGCGAATACCAATTTTAGGATATGTTTTCATATTTGTTACTTTTTAGGTTGACCAAAAATTGTTGAAACACGGGCTAGGGAGGTTCCTAACACCTTCTCAGCAATTGTATTCAGCTCAGTTTTGTCCCCAGTAAAATGGAAGACACTATGATTGTGTACAATCTGTTCATTGGGAGGAATAAAAGCCGCTGGAGAAACACTTTCAATTTCATAAAAAGGTCCCATTTGCGTGCCGTCCGCTAACGGACCATCGTTATAAGCATTCATTGCATCTCCTAGGAAAGGATCTTTTTTTGTCGTCCATTCCTGGTTTAGATAAGTAGCAGTATTAGCCACGTCGAAAAGGGTAATCGTAAGCACACCTTCATCAACCGCATAACTTCCAGCGATAGGTTTGGCGCGATGAGGTGGTATACCGAGTTTGCCTCTTGACAAACCATCAGCCTTAAAGTATAAAACGCCTTTTTCCATTGCAATCCGATCAGATTGAATCTCACCAAAGTAGTCTGTTGTGGCTACTTTACCTTCAGCCTCTTCTTTATAGGGGATTAAAATCACGGTTTCTGGAGTAGGTGTAAACATATCTAAATTCCATATGCAGGGCGCTCCAGTCTTTTTATCCCAGGTAAAATCACCTGTATTTCGCAAGCTATTGGTTGTTTTAAACCCAACAGATTTCACCTTATCCCCTAATACAATGGAAAGCATACCTTCGATCTCCTTGCGTTCCAATATCTCCACCTGGCGATTAACATTTATTTTGAACTGCGTCCCGGCATAGTTTTGTAGATCCATATCCTTGGCGAGCCGCACACTTTTCGTGGAGGATGAAACCAAAGACCAACTTTCGGTATCAATTGCCGCT
The DNA here is from genome assembly GCF_024810095.1 of Sphingobacterium sp. BIGb0165. Taxonomy (NCBI): domain Bacteria; kingdom Pseudomonadati; phylum Bacteroidota; class Sphingobacteriia; order Sphingobacteriales; family Sphingobacteriaceae; genus Sphingobacterium; species Sphingobacterium sp. BIGb0165. Next base: position 476,349 of record NZ_JANUEB010000006.1, read on the forward strand.
GGGGTGCGCCAATGATCAAAAACCATCTCCTTTTTCGGGGCAAAAAACAACGAAAAAGGCCCACCTTCTGGCCCCAGCCATAGCCGATCTTCACCACCATAAGCATTCATATGTGGATCGATAGCTTGATCAAAAGCTTTGTAGTTGATCCAGCCAAAACTCTTCCCTTCCTCACCTTCTGCGGTAGAAGTGAACACTTTGCCTTGGTATTTGGGCGAAACAATAAGTTTCGCTTCCCCGCCGGAAGCTGAAAGAACAATCAGTTGCTGATCCCATTTTTGCAGAAAAGTGAGATCAGCAGCGAAATTAGATTTGCTCTTTTGCGCCTGTCCGGGCTCTTTGTTATTACCCTGACAGGCTGAGAACAATACGGAGAATATCATCATAGCTTTGAATAGTTTTGTTTTCATGGTGCCAAACTTTAATTGATTTCTATCCCATTCTTTCCTGGAAGTGGTTTGAATTTGCCGTGAGGTTCTGTCTGGTACCAGTAAGCCACCGAGATAATATCAGATTTCTGCGGCAGATACCGGTCTTCGGACCGCCAACCCAAATCTTGAACCGTTACCTTTAGGTCACCGTTAAAACGTACAGGATCCATAATATGCCAGCGATACATTCCAAATCGCTGCTGTGAATCATATATTCCGTCGGGACGGATCACCTGATGCAGACCAGCATATGGTGTAGTAAATTCCTGATATCTACGCGTTTCCTTGTTTTCAAAATTATAAGATCCACAGAAGTAGTCTTCCAAGCCCGTGGTGACTATCGTAGCAAACTCTTTATCACCATCGAGAAAAAATTTGACTTCACCTTCACCCCACCAGCCCGTGTTGTTGACACCAACAGCTAAATAGGTTCCAACATAATGTCCTTTCCCTTTTACACCGTCCAGAATGGTATGTAAGGCACCTTCCGTAGGGTGAGATCTTCGGTATTGCGCATGGAAATAAGCTTCATCATTACCAACCTCAGTCTCGGCATAATTGACTTGATAATAGAGTACCATGGGATGAATACTGACATTTTCCATTGTTATCTTGCATTTTTTTCGAAAAGGCATCTGCCAATAGGAGTTAAAAGCACTACCTGGATTGACTGTCATCGCGAGTGAATTTAAAGGGGCGTATTTATTCCAGCCCATTCCAAAAAAGGCTCCGACAGGTGCTTCAACTGAAGGTTCTGTCTCCCCATCCCAATAAAATCGAATAATGGATTGACTCCAGTTGCCTGTCGGTGTCATCCAGATGTGCTGAATAATTCCCGATCCATCTATTTCAGCCAGCGTAAATGTCTCACCAGCACCGATATGGACATAAGGATTAACTTTCCATCCCACGCCGAGCTCTCGGGCAGCTTTGGAAGCATTTGCCTGATTACGCGCCCCTTCCTTTTCATTGGGGACAGCCATTCCACCTTTACCTTTTCCACCGCTAAAGTTTTCAGGACTGATTGACCTTGTTTTAGCATTCGATAATTTCGATAGATTACCTAATCCGTTTGAATTTTGAGCGAAAGATGTATAACCGAACATGATTACACACCATAAAAACATGAATCTTTTCATATACTGTAATTGATTATCTTATTGATTGTATATTTTAAACAGTACAAATGAGTGTGTTAAACGCTCTTTCCCATCAGTAAGATGGAGCATTTCCTATTTAAAAATTACATTCAATTGTGTAATAAAATTGAAATTTTAAATATGGATGGTTTATAATCCATGTAATATTTATTTGGAATTTATTTTATATAATCAGTTCTGTAGGATCTTTTTACCTTCAAAGCTTAAACGTTTAAACAAAAAGAGCAAAAAAAAGCAAATGGATCCGCTAGTTTATCTTCAGTTTATAATTATCAGTTATACAAGTATAAGCTTAATCGATTAAATAAACAAAATAAAATTCATATTTTTTTTTATTAACATCAAAATCCTCAGTAGATTAGGTAGAAAATCGGCCTTATTTGTATATTTTCACGGTCTTCGGCATTCCACCTATCATCACCGGATATAAAAACAAAAAAGTCAGAAGAATAGTTCTTCCGACTTTAACAGGCACAGCCCAATTTTCTTATCGCACGTAGCTCATTAGAGCAAGGTTAAACACGATGCTTCAAGTTTCTTATTTTTACTGGATACTATTCCGCAATAATGGAACGGTCCAAATGCACATAACCACCGTCAACATGGATTAATTGGCCTGTTGTATGGCTTGACTTGTCAGATAGCAAGAATACGGTTGTATCTGCAATTTCCTCCGACGTAGTCATGCGATTTTCCAAGGGAATACGATCGGTAATCTTTTTCAATATTTCCTCTGGATTTGGTAAAGTCTGAATCCAGGTATCGTATTGTGGGGTAGCACATTCAGCAACAACAATAGCGTTTACACGGATTGAATAAGGCAACAGTTCTACGGCCCATTCGCGTGTCAATGCATTTCGCCCACCATTGGAAGCGGCATAGGCTGATGTATTGCCCTGTCCAGTTTCTCCTGTTTTGGAAGATATATTGACAATACTTCCTTTAGATGCTTTCAATGCATCCAATGCATGATGCGCCATCAAATAATAGTGGATCAAGTTTTTATGTAATGAGGCTACAAATTTTGCATAATCCCCTGATGCCAACCCCACCCCATCATTCTGTCCCGCATTATTCACCAAGCCGTCTATACGACCATAAACCTCCAGTGTCTTTTGTACTGCTTTTTCACAATCTTCAGGTTTGGACAATTCAGCTTCGATACACAAAGCATCAATACCAAACTGTTTCACTTCTTGCTTGACTTTCTCATTGTCGGCCTGCTTACGTCCCACAATAACAGGAATAGCCTGCTCCTTGGCCAAAGCATGCACTACAGCTCGCCCTATCCCTTTTGCACCACCTGTAACAATAACTACTTTATCTTTTAAATGAAGATCCATAATAATTTTATTGAATTGTATGTTTCGTTGATGAGTGTCTGTTTTCTGCATCAACGAACTCGTTTCACCGGTTATTGATTAAAGCTTATCCCAACAGCAGCGAGCTTATTAGACTCGATTTATCTGCCATGAAAGGACTTCAGTATGCATTCCTTCCCTTTCATACATACTGAAGTCTTTTTTATAGATTATATACACGTATGGCATTCTCAGCCCAAAACGCATTTTTTTCCTTTTCTGTAAAGTCGCCTAACTTATCTTCGACTATAGCGATACTTTCCTCATAGGAGGCCGCCAACAGGCATACGGGCCAGTCCGATCCAAACATAATCCTTTCTTTTCCAAAACGTAGGAAAATATGGTCGAGATATTGTTTGAAATCATCCAATTTCCAGCTGGACCAATCTGCCTCTGTAGCCAGCCCCGACACTTTACAGACCACATTTGAAAAGGCAGCAAGTTTATCGATAAACGCGGCCCACTCATCAAACTCCCTTGATTTAATCGGAGGTTTGGCAATATGATCCAGTACAAATTGAAGATTTGGATTTTGCTGAACACATTGCAATGTAGCCTCATAATGACGTGGACGAATCAATAAATCGTAGGTATAGCCAAATGCAGCCAATGCTTTTAACCCGTTCAACACAGCTGGTCGAATCAGAAAATCTGGGTCCAACTCTCCCTCAACAATGTGGCGGAAGCCTTTGATTACCGGTAGTTCTTTATAACTTGTCAACTGTTGTTCAATATCTTCGGCCTGAAGATCAACCCATCCAACCACACCTTTGATAAAGGGATGACTTTTGGACAGCTGAACCAAATAGTTCGTTTCCGCGTCAGATTGATCAGCCTGAACGGCCACACTACCTGCGAATCCATTTCGCTCCAATACAAACTGAATATCCAATGGCGTGAAATCCCGTTTGATAACGAGCATTTCGTCTGTAATCCAACTGTCTCTAACAGGATCGAATTTCCAAAAATGCTGATGGGTATCTATGCGCATAATAAAACCTAAAATAGGAGATAAATTAATTTTTTGAATAAGCAACCACAGTCTGACGTGATTCGCCAAGTCCATCTGCGCCCAATTCAATCACATCACCAGGTTTTAAATAAATAGGAGGATTAAATCCAAGACCTACACCCGCAGGAGTACCTGTTGAAATCACATCTCCTGGTAATAAGGTCATAAATCTAGAAACATAGGAAACAACATGTGCAATTGAAAATATTAAATCTTTGGTATTTCCGTCCTGATAGGTTTTACCATTAACTTTCAACCAGATACGTACATTGTTAATATCCTTGATTTCCTCTTTAGTAGCCATGAATGGTCCCATAGGCGCAAATGTATCACAGCCTTTTCCCTTATCCCAGGTACCACCGCGTTCCAGTTGATACTCACGTTCAGATACGTCATTGTGAAGTACATAACCCGCAACATAATCCAAAGCCTCATTTTCCTCTACATAAGAGGTCTTTTTACCAATTACAATACAAAACTCCACTTCCCAATCCGTCTTCACAGAGTCTTTAGGAATCATCACATTATCGTATGGTCCTATTAATGAAGTGGTGGACTTCATAAAAATAATAGGTTCAGCAGGAATCGGTGCATTTGTTTCCTTGGCATGATCCATATAATTCAGTCCGATACAAACTATTTTAGATGGACGTGCAAAAGGTGCTCCGATACGCTCGTCTTGTGGAATTTCAATCAGTTTACCTGCATTAGCCTTGACAAACTCTTCTAAACGAGCCAAACCATCTTCTGCAAAAAATTGCTCATTGTAATCACCACCAAATGCACTTACATCGTAGTTTACTCCGTCAACCTGAACTCCAATCTTCTCTTTGCCAAAGGCTCCAAAACGTATTAATTTCATATTTTTTTATATTTGAGATATGAGATAGTAGATATGAGAATCTAATGTCTCAAATCTAACATTTAGTTATTCAATTTAATAAAACCACCGTCGATCGGATAGTCATTCCCTGTAATAAACCCTGCGTCGTCGCTACAAAGGAAAAGTGCCAGCTTAGCTATTTCTTCGGGTTGTGCCATACGACCTATTGGCTGGCTTGCAGACAGTTTTTCAAACATTTCAGCTTCTTTACCAGGATAGTTCTTCGCGATAAAACCATCCACAAAGGGGGTGTGTACACGCGCTGGCGAGATACTGTTGCAACGGATACCGAAAGCCATGTAATCACGTGCTACCGACAAAGACATCGCATAGATCGCACCTTTACTCATGGAATAGGCAAAACGATCCGTAATTCCTACCCACGCCGCAATCGAAGCGAGATTAAGGATAGCACCTGAACCTTGTGCTTTCATGATCGGTACAATAGCATATAACGCATTGTAGGCACCTTTCACATTCACATTAAAAACGCGTTCAAAGTCTTCGGATTTACAATTTTCCAAATTGCCAACGTGAGCAATGCCAGCATTATTCACTAAAATATCAATTTTCCCGATATTTTGAGCTATGCCGATAATTTCCCCTTGATCGGTTACATTACAACGATTGAATACAGCCTGCCCACCTAGAGCCAAAATTTCCGCTACTACAGCATTCCCACCTTCTTCATTTAAATCCAGAATGTGGACTTTCGCTCCTTCTGTAGCAAATTGCACACTGATAGCACGACCAATCCCACTACCACCGCCTGTAATAACAGCTACTTTTTGTTCTAATTTTCCCATTGTTATTTAATTGTTAGTGTTAAAACTAGATCTGCCTCGTCAGTCGATGCCGGCAAATCCAGTCGTAAACCATTATCTTTATTACTAAATTTAATATCCTTATTTCCGATAAATGTCTTTACTTTCTTCACCTGATAAGGAAGCTTGGCAATATACAATTCCTTCTTTTCAGGTTTAAGGATATGCAGGTATACCTGATTTCCTTTTCGCGTCAACGCATAATCTTCCGTAGGTGGTACCCCTCCCGCTTCAGTTCCATAGATAGTCTCGCCATAAACTGCCAACCATTTACCAAGATCTTTTAGACGATCTTGTTGATAGTCCTGAATCTCGCCGTTCGGCATCGGTCCCACATTGAGTAACAGGTTTGAACCATGTCCCGCAGCTTTAACCAAGTAAGTCAATACCTCTCTAAACGATTTACGTGTCCTATCTTTCAATTCAAAGCCCCAAGATCCAGCGATGGTACCACAAACCTCTTTGGGCAATTTACCCACATCATGTGCGCTTGTTCCAAATCCCGTGGTATTTTCTCCTGGCAGATCACGCTCAAACATCTGAAAGTCCTCTCCCTCAAAAGGAGCTAAATGATGATTATTACCCACCAAACATTGTGGCTGCAACTTATGGATCAACTCATAGATTTCTTTAAAATGCCAATCCTCTTTAGGTTTGTCCCAATGACCATCAAACCAAATTCCATCAACTTGACCATAACTTGTAAGAAGCTCAGTCAACTGACTTTTCATAAATTGGACATAATGATTCCAATCACCTTTTGTAGAATCACGCCCAGCGATGCCACCTCCCGTTTTACCTGCAGGTAGGTAATCATTGCGGTTCCAATCCAAAAGCGAGTAATAGAACATGACTTTTATTCCTTCTGCATGACATGCTGCGACCAACTCTTTTACGATATCGCGTTTGAATGGCGATTTTTTCACGATGTTATAATCCGAAGTTTGGCTATTCCACATGGCGAAACCATCGTGATGCCTTGTCGTGAATGTAATATATTTTGCCCCAGCCTGTTTAAATAATTTAGCCCATTCTTTTGCATCAAAAGAAATGGGATTAAAAAATTTAGGCAAGAGTGCATACTCATCCAAGCTGATGTTCTGATTATTCATGACCCACTCACCATCCCCCAACACACTATAGACACCCCAATGGATAAAGACCCCGAATCGAGATTGTTCAAACCATTCCCTATTTTTTAAATTTTCAGGACTTGGCTGGTACTGTTGTTGGCTATAACCATAGGAGAGTGATCCTATGATCAAGGCCAAACTGCAGATGACATGTTTTAATTTCATTATGTTCGATTTTTTGGTTATTTACAAAGAAACGCCCCTTCGCCAAGGAATAAAATCATCCTGTCCCAACAAGACTGCTTTAGGCTTGACCTCACCTGAAGCAACTTCAATTACATAATCAAGTATACGATGCGCGGCCTGTTCAATAGTCTCTGTGCCTTCGATAATGGTACCACAATTAAGATCTATGATATCAGGCATTTTTTCAAAAGTCTTTGTATTGGTCGATAGTTTTACGACTGGAGTAATCGGATTTCCCGTGGGCGTACCCAAGCCGGTCGTAAATAAGACAACATTAGCACCCGCTGCAACCTCTGCGGTAGTACTCTCCACGTCATTCCCAGGTGTACATAGTAAGTTGAGCCCTGCCCCATTAGCCAATTCAGGATAGTCAATCACGGCAGCGACTGGTGAGGTACCACCTTTCTTAGCTGCTCCTGCAGATTTGATCGCATCAGTGATTAGACCATCACGGATATTACCCGGAGATGGGTTCATGTAGAAACCCGAACCATCCGCTTCTGCTTTCGCATTATAGGTACGCATCAAGCTCATAAATTTCTCGGCAGTAGGTTCATCAACACAACGGTCACTAAGTTCCTGCTCCACGCCACATAGCTCTGGGAATTCAGCTAAAATAACAGAACCACCCAAAGTCACCAGAATATCCGAAACAAAACCAAGTGCCGGATTGGCCGAAATACCTGAGAAGCCATCTGAACCACCACACTCCAAACCGATACATAGTTTATCTAAAGTGGCTGGTTTGCGCTCATTTTTATCCGCTTGCATCATCCCTGCGAAAGTTGCTTTGATTGCTTTTTGCATCAATTCTTTTTCAGTTCCTTCTTTTTGTTGCTCAAAGATGTATAAAGGACGGTCAAAGCCTGGATTCCTTTTCTCTATTTCAGCCTTTAAAATGGAAGCTTGTGCATGTTGGCAGCCTAAACTCAATACAGTTGCACCTGCCACGTTGGGATGTGTGATATATCCCGCCAACAAACCGCATAGTGCATCAGAGTCCATACGTGTACCACCACAGCCCATTTCGTGGTTCAAAAACTTAATGCCATCCACGTTTTTAAACAAACGTTCTTGCTCATTTGATGTTGAATTAGCCAATAAATCCTGTCCCAAAATTTGGTTTACATCTGCACCGGATTTATATAATCCGATCAAGTCTTCTACTTCGGAGATATAATTGTTGGCTTTGACCTTATAGCCTAGTTTCTCTTCGAAAGCAGCTTTTAGCGTCAGTACATTCCTGTTTTCACAAAATACCAATGGAATGACCAACCAATAGTTAGCCGTTCCTACCGTACCGTTCGAACGGTGGAATCCGTTGAATGTTTTATCTTTAAATGCAGCAATATCCGGTTTGGTCCAAGTGGTCTTGCGATCACCCATTCTAAAATCTTCGGATGCATGACGTAGATTTTCTGTTGTGATCAACTCACCCGCACCTAAATCACCATTCAGCTTCCCAACCAAAACACCGTACATCAATATTTCGGCATCTTGCTCCATGGGCTGAATCGTAAACTTATGTTTGGCCGCAACGGCTTGCTTCAATGTAAACTCTTTACCTTCGAAAACAATTGCTGTTCCTTCAGCCAGGTCCTGCAATGCAACCAGGACATTATCCATCGGATGGATTTGTAAATAACGTTGTATGGCCATAACTTATACTAATTCAAATATTTTATTCATCATTACCCACTTTTCACCTGGTTTGGATCCCGGGATAGCGGCTTGATATTTCCACATCAACTGCTCCCATTCCTGAACTTTTTCATTGGCAGCATCCATAGCAGATTTACGCTCAAATGAAAAATCTTCACCAACTTCCATATTCATAAACAATCTATTCTCAAAACGATAGATCTCCATTTGCGTTACCCCAGCATCCAAAATCGATCGCTTGATCTCTGGCCACACTGCACGGTGGTAATCCTCATATTCTTTGATCAATTGTGGATCATTGACAAGATCCAATGCCATGACATACTTTTTCATTACTATCTATTAATGTGATTTAAGATTTTCTGTTTCCGCGATGCTCACGTTCCTATTCTGAAAGGCAAAAGCCAATACCACGATAAAACATACCAAAGGCACAAAATAACCATATTGAAAATGGCCTGTTGTATCCGATATTAAGCCCAAAAGTGGCGGCAATAACGCTCCGCCAACAATAGACATGACAATCAGACTCGAAGCAGATTTAGTATCTGCGCCGATCCCCTGTACTCCAAAGGCAAAAATGGTCGGAAACATGATGGACATAAAAAATGCGATTCCAATCAAGGCATATAATGTTTGTACACCTGTTCCAAAAATAACGAACAGTGATAATACGATCGTAACAAATGAATATATGATCAACAGTTTAGATGCTGAAACAAAACGCATAAAGAAGGTTCCAATAAATCGGCCTAACATAAATGCTAATCCTGCAAAACCTGCATAGTCCGCACCATCTTTCCCTGATATCCCTGCTACTTCTGTTGCATATAGCACTAGAAAGCTTAAGATACATACCTGAGCACCAACATAAAAAAACTGAGCAATGACCGCCCATCTTACATTTTTATGTCTCAAAGCATGAAAGAAGCCTGCTTTACCTTCTTCCTCTTCATCCTTGATATCAGGCAATTTGGTAAAGAAGAACAAAGCAGCAATCAACAGGATCAATACGCCCAAAACAAGGTAAGGCATTTTTACAGAAGCAGTTTCTGACTGGATATAAGCCAGTTTTGCCTGTTCAGCCATTTGCGCAAGTTCTGCTTGCGATTTCGGTTCGTGTGACAAGATAAATTTCCCACCAAATATAGGTGCCAAGAAGGCTGCAAGACCATTGAATGACTGCGCAAAATTCAGCCGTTGAGCAGATGTTGCAGGATCACCTAAAATAGCGACATACGGGTTGGCTGCTGTTTCCAAGATAGTCAATCCACATGCGACCACAAATAAAGCCCCCAAAAAGAAAGCATAACTTATGGTATTTGCTGCAGGAACAAACAAAAAACAACCTAGCGCGAAAAATAACAATCCGATCAAAATACCGGCCTTATAGCCATAACGTTTCATAATAATTCCCGCAGGGATCGCCATCACAAAATAGGCAATAAATACCGCTGAATCGACCAAAGAAGCCTGGAAATGCGATAAACTAAAGGCATTCCTCAAGTGTGGAATCAAGATCGGATCAAGGTTATGGATAAATCCCCAAAAGAAGAACAAGGAGGTCACCAAAATCAAGGCAAATGTGTAACTCTTTTTGTTAGTCATATATTCAAATGGTTATAAGTAGTTATTTTATGTAAAATAAGCCTAAAAAACCTAGACAATATTCAAGTATATTATCAATTTATTAAGCTATATTACCATATCTAAACAGGAATATGTAACTTTAATGCATATATTTCATAGTTATGAAAGCGCAATTACTTCATTTAAACAACCATCTCACCCATTCATTCAACGCTAGACGAGATAATACACCGCAATACCACAACATTTGGCATTATCATGAAGAACTTGAATTGATCTATTTTGCAGAGGGAGCTGGCACACAGTTTATTGGCGACAGCGTTCGCCGTTTTGAATCCGGAGATATTACACTGGTAGGTTCTAATCTACCTCATTATTGGCTGTTTGATGAAATCTACCTAAAAGAGGATAATCCGCACGCAGCAGATATACGTGTACTGCATTTTAAAGAAAATTTCTGGGGGAATGAATTCACAAACCTGCCTGAGAACAAAAACATCAAAGACTTGATACGGATTTCGAAAAGGGGGATAGCGCTTTCTAAAGCAAGTAAGGCTGAAACCATAACACATATTGATGCCATACTAGACAGCGCTGGCACAACAAGAATCATCCACCTACTGCAGATCCTCACATCTATTGCAACAGAGGAGCAGCATGATCTATTAACCAGTACAGGCTTTACGATTCAATCTCAGGATCAGGATGCTGACCGCATGCGCATAGCCATGCACTACATCGGCGAAAATTATCGTGATCAGATCCGCCTACAGGAGCTTGCCTCATTGACAGGAATGACGCCAAATTCATTTTGCCGTTATTTTAAATCGCAGATAGGTAAGACACTTTTTCAGTTTCTAATTGAAATGCGTGTAAAGACGGCATGTAATTTATTACTTGAAAATAAACAAACCATCAAGCAAATCTGCTTCGAGTCTGGGTTTCAAAACTTCTCGAGCTTTCATAAATATTTCAAGAATATCACGGGTACGACCCCGCTTAACTATCAAAAATCAAAAACTTAATACGATTTTTCCCAACAAATTCGAATCCTCCATCAATTGATGTGCCTTTGCAGCTTCATGATAAGGCAAAACACAAAACAGTCTGGGTTTAAAATCACCAGAAATGATCTTAGGCCATACCTCAGCCCAGATCTCATTACGTAATGTTTCTTTAAAGTGATGATCTCTTGCTCTCAGGGTACTTCCGGTAAGTAGAATTCTTTTTTGCATCAATTTGAGCAAGTTTATTTCTGCTTTAGCCCCTTGCATGGCGTTGATATAGACCAGGCGTCCATCGGGGTTCAAGAGATTGATGTTTTTTTCGAAATAGGCACCACCTATACTGTCTAAAATCACGTCAACTCCCAAGCCGGCTAGCACTTCTTGAAAATCTTGGGTCGTATAGTTTATCACTTTTGATGCACCTAGTGATTGGCAAAAAAGACCTTTCTCCTCCGAACTAACAGTTGTATAAACTTCCGCACCGAATAGTGACCCTAATTGAATAGCTGTACTACCAATTCCGCCTGCTCCACCATGCACCAGGAAGTGTTCTCCAGATTGTAGTTTTCCCCTTCGAAAGACATTGTCCCACACTGTAAAGACAGTCTCTGGGAGTGCTGCCGCTTCTTCAAAACTTAGATTCCCCGGAATAGGTAGGCAATGCCCCTGGTAAACAGAAACGTAACTAGCATACCCACCACCGGCAACCAGTGCACATACCGAGTCACCAATATTCCAGCTATCGACCAAAGAGCCTTTCTCCACAATAACACCTGCCACTTCGAGCCCCGGGATACGTGGATCAACACCTGGAGGTGCCGGATAATTTCCCTTTCGCTGGAAAACATCTGGCCTATTCACACCCGCCGCCCTGACTGCGATCAACACCTCCATATCTCCAATCTGTGGTCGCTCCAGTTCCTCAACCGTTAATACCTCAGGATCACCCGGTCTGCTTATCACAACTGCTTTCATCTGTAAATAATTTCTAATTACGCTTTTATTATCTCACATTCAATCATGATAACAATGTTATGCATGAATGCCTATCAGGATTTCTTCGGGTATTTTTGTAAACGAATATTCAGTGAGAGCATAAAATAACGGGCCAAGCGATTATTTTGAACATCCAAGATATCATTTCCAACAACAGCACGGGATATTCCAGTATTCTGATTCATTAAATCGAAGCCCTGAAACCGCAACATACCCAGATTATTACGTCCAAAAGTATATTCCATATATGCATTGATTATCGTTGGACTAATATTACTCCATGAACTTGAATATCCTGCGTTAAACTTTTGGGATAGCTCCAGCCCCATCGTGAAATGCTTCCCCAAATACGCCTTGGAACCAAGCCCTACAATTCCAGAATGTGCAGTGATATTGTCCCGAAAAGGCCAATCAAAAGTCGCCCGATTCAACGAATAATTACCGTTTAATTCGGCCTCAAAAATATCATTCCAAGCATAACGAAATTGAATGGCCTGAGTAATTAAAATATGTCCACCAAAACTCTTCTTATCATTAATGAAAGAGATATTGTTATAGTAATCCCCATTTCCATTGAGACTCATCTGCAAATTATCCGAGAATAAAGAAGCTGTAAAAAGGTAATAGCTTTTAATATCAAAATACCCATCCGTATTCCGATAGGTTGTTTTTTGTATTGTAGAGTTAGGCTCAATGGTACGATCTGCAACAATTTTATCATTTACCAGGTTATAAGCAAAACTTGCCTCAAAATACTGTCCTTTTCCCGTCATTGATTTGCGGTACTTTGAAACAATTGTATTTGCAAATTCTGATTTTAATTCCCCGTTTCCAACAACAATATTTTGTGTATTTGTATTATCTACTACGGGTTGTATCTGATAGAAGTTAGGTTGATTATTACGTCCATAGTAATCTATGGATAGATCTTCCTCTTTGGTAAACTTCCACTTTAATCCGGCTGAGGGCACAAAATTTACATTCGGATAGGAGGCTGGATTATCTTGACCGGTTAGGGCACCTTTCAATTCTGAAGCCTGAACAGCAAAGCCAAAATTTAATTTGACGTTTTTCCCCACATCCTGCCGATAAATCATTCCGACCTTATTACTCGCAAAAGAATAGTTATATTTTAAACTGAGTGAGTCGATCATTATAGGCTCTTTCTCAGAATTCGTATGATCAAAAGTTGAGCGGCTGGCATCTATTTTTGTGTAATCGAGGTCATAGTTGATCTCTAACACACCTCCCAGATCTACTGGTTCGACAAGAGACAGGCGGCTCTGAATATTTTTGCTCTCATTATCCGTTCGGATCATTTGATTCAGAAAGGTTTTCGTTATTTTAGGCGGAGTCACAGTACTGTCTATCCCTTCGTTCTGATCTTGCAGTACTTCGTCCTTATCCAACGCATTGAAATCTGCATGAAAAGTATATAATATTTTCCGGCCTGGCTTATCAAAACCCCTTGTATAAAACAGATCAAGAGCCGCTGCTGGGCTTTCTGTACTATTAGCAGCTTCATAATTACCTGTACTGCTCAACCTGTTGTTCTTGATCCGTCGATCCTTTAATGTTCGACTTGTCGAATTAGTCCAGGAGAGCTTTGGAGAAATCTTCAATTGGTCTTTTGGTGAGAGTTTCATATCGAAATCCCAATCCATTTTATGTGTCCGATCAACAGACTTTATCCTATAGTCCTCATAATTACTGATCGAGGTATTCACTCCTTTTCCAGACCCATAGATGGATTGCAAAAAAGAATTTCCTACAGTAGAATTGTTACGCTGAGTAAAAGAATATTTTCCACTGGCATTGACAGTCTTTGAAAGTGGACTGGAAAAACTAGCCCCGATTGAACTTATTTTATTAACACCATCTGTGGGGTCAGCAAAATCTGCCAGCTCCCCCATTTCCCGTTCCCGCTCGCCTCCATTTGGAGAGCCAAAAGAGAAGAGATTGGTATTTGTATTATTGACAGAGGATACAATAGAATATTCCTTTCCATTATCAAATCTATTTACACCAATACTTCCAAGGTAGCGGTCGGCGGTACCTCCGCCCAATGTTGCCTGTCCGAAAGTGATTTTTTTCTTATCCTCTCGAAGTACAATATTCAATATCTTTTCGGATTCGGTACTTTTAATCCCTTTAGCCGTCGCTTCGTCTCCATAAAAATCAATAACCTGCACACTTTTCACAAAATCCGCGGGGAGATTTCGTGTAGCAGTCAGAACATCCCCTCCAAAAAATCGCTTACCATCAACTTTTACCGAAGATATGGGTTTTCCGAAAGCGTAGACAGATCCATCTCTAGATACTTGCACATTTGGTAAGGCTTTAAGCGCCTCCTCTAAAAGTGCACGCCGATCGAATTGAAAAGCGTCTAAATTAAACTGTACAGTATCTTGTTTATAGACAATAGGCTTATATTTGAGAATAACAATCTCCTTTAATAAGGAAACATGCGGAAACATTGTCAATTTCCCCACGTCCAGTTTGGCCGTACTACTATTGTAAAGCGGATAACTACGTTCGAGAATACTCAAACCTATTTGCGTACAGCTTATCCGAATATCGTTTCCTAAAACACGTCCGAAGTGAAAATATCCCGTCGCTGATGTTGACGAAAACAGTGTGTCCCGAGAACTCGTCAAATGCACACTAACACCTTTGAGAGGATTGCCCGCAGTATCTATAACAATTCCATAAACCTCTTTTTTTGTCGCCTGACCAAACGTATTCTTTGGCAGAAAAAACAAGCTTATAATAGTTAACAAAAGTATAAACCGGATAATATTCCCGCCCCTTAGTTTCATCAAACAGACTTTGCAATAATACAATTCAATATAAGAAATTCTTAAGCTATTAACGTAAAAAGTTGTGATTTTGTATAAAAAAAAACGAGTTGTCAGGAAAACAACTCGTTATTACTACTAAAATTCTTGTAATTTGTTACTCACCAGCAAAGGCTACCTTAACAAGGTGTTTGTCAATTTCCCAACGGCCAGTACCATCTTCGCCAATTACATCAAATAATTCAAGGATACGTCTTGCAACAAATTCCTCCTCTACTTGCTCTTCCAAGAACCATTGTACGAAGTTGAACGTCACGTAATCCTTAGCCTTTGCACATTTGTCAGCAATGTTATTAAATTGCTCTGTTACAAACATCTCTTGCTCCAATGTTTGCTCAAATACACCACGGAATGATTCGAAATCTTGTGGAATACCTGTAATCTCCGGAGAGATTGCACGACCACCACGATTATTGATGTAGTTGAAAAGTTTCAACATGTGCTCACGCTCTTCATTGGACTGTTTTGCAAAAAAATCAGCTGCATTTTCCAAACCTTGATCGTCACACCATGAAGACATTGCCAAATATAACGCTGAAGAATGTGCTTCAACTTTAATTTGTGCATTTAGTATATTTTCGATCTCTTCTTTCAAAGAAGATTTTAATTTCAATAAATCTTTCATATTTACCTTAAGTTTAATTTCTAAAACAACATCAAGTGATATACCTTACCATCTGATTACATTACAAAGATACATCGGATTTCGAAAATCTGTATAAATAATATGCAATACAAATTCAGTCTAAATTAGACAAATAAACCACAACTTGTTTAGAATCAATACAATTACAAATACCGTTCATTGATACTTTCAATAGCCCATAAATTTAAAGAATAGGAAGGCATTTAGGTGTAATAAATACCGAATCACAATAAACACAGCAAAGAGACGCTAAACACTTATTTAATTTTAATTTAAATAAGTGTTTAGCATAATAGAAAAAAGCGGTGCACACCCTGATTGGACATACACCGCTTTTCTGATATTTTTATATAAAGTATTCTTCTTTATGCTAAGACAGCAAATGGAGAAACCTGTAGACATGTTCTGATGACGGAATTTAATTCCATCATAAATTTAGCTCCATCCAGTAATTCACGAAGTTGAAGCACATCCTCTACAGCAAGAATAAAACATCTTTCTGTACGAAAAGGCATAACAATTTCAAAATCAGAAGAACGTGTTGTATCATTAATCATCCGCTCCACATCAATTGAATCCATACGCTTCTTGAATTTCAAAAAATCCGACACCGAAAAAGATGTAGTCTCATTATTATACTCCAACCAGAAGCAATTTTTACGACTACATTGATAAACCTTACCAGCTGCAGTGGAAAACACTTCTTCAACATGTGCTAATGGACAAACCAATTCTGACATTTCTATTACCCTTCTCTTTTAAACTGTTCAAAAATAAATATTATTTATAATCAATCCAAGTAAAATAAGTGATTATTTTGATTTAATATAAATAAACTATTTTATTATCGATACCATCGCGAA
The DNA here is from genome assembly GCF_024810095.1 of Sphingobacterium sp. BIGb0165. Lineage (NCBI taxonomy): Bacteria > Pseudomonadati > Bacteroidota > Sphingobacteriia > Sphingobacteriales > Sphingobacteriaceae > Sphingobacterium > Sphingobacterium sp. BIGb0165. The sequence continues at coordinate 492,961 of NZ_JANUEB010000006.1, forward strand.
ACTGCCCTCCTCTATCGTATTATAAATAGCGCGAAAAGCTCGGGATAGTCCTGAACCGATTAAACAGATCTATAAATTAACGGACTTGCCAATACATAAAAATCTATAGCAATCAATACGGCACCCCCCCAAAAAAAAGGGGGTCAATTATAGATTGACCTCCTCTGTTAAAATGTATGTGTTATATTTTAATCGTATTCTTCCTCTTCTTCTTCCTCTACGGAAAGTACTTCTTTGCGATTAGTAACGGCTGTATTTTTTGTCTTTGTTTTATGTTTATTAATCTGCCTACGTAAGGACTCTACGGCGATATCCGTTGCCTCCTCAAAACTCTTCGCCTGCCCTTTTGCGAAAAGTTGGCTCCCTGGGATATTCAGTTTGATTTCTGAAATCTTATTTGCCTCGTCATCGACATTCTCCAATCGCAGGTAGCATTCACCACCAATGATTGAATCCAAAAACTGCTCTAATTTTCCTGTTTTCTTTTTAATGAATTCGATTAACTTTTGATCTGCATTAAATCGAATGGATTGCACAGTAATGTTCATTTTTCCTCCTTTTTTTAAGCTTTTGGATGAGCTTGTTTATAAATAGACTTCAATCGTTCTGCTGAGTTATGCGTGTATACCTGCGTTGCGGCAAGTCCCGCATGTCCCAACAGTTCCTTAATTGCATTTAAATCCGCCCCATTATCTAATAGGGCCGTTGCGAACGTGTGCCTCAAAATATGAGGGCTTCGTTTACCTTGAGTAGAAATCAGTGTCAGATACCGATGCACAATATCATAAATCAGCTTGGCATAGGCTGGTTTCCCCTCTTTTGTAACAATCAATAAGCTGTTATTAGTATCAACAAATTGCGACGCTTTTTGTTGCAAATAGTTTTTCAATTCTTTTACTAAAAGATCATTTATCGGAACAAGACGTTCTTTGCTCCTTTTACCTAATATAAGGATATTTTTATTAAAAAAATCGATATCCTGCTCCTTTATTTTCAACAATTCAGCCAAGCGAATCCCTGTCCCAAAAAGCAATTCCATTACCAAATAATTCCGGCATGATTCAAAATCATCCTTCTCCTGTTCCAGATGATCCAACAGCTGAACTAACTTTTCCTTCTCCACAACAACGGGTAGCTTCTTCGCAGTTTTTAACGCCTTAATAAGGGTCATCGGATTTTTATCAAGGCATTCTTCACGTTGAAGAAATTTAAAATAGGTACGCAGCGAAGACATACTTCGATTGACAGAACTTGCATTTTTACCTGACTCCATCATCTGAGCAAAGTAATGACGCAGATCCCGATAGACAACATCCGATAATACCAGCCCCTCCACATTCAAAAAGGATTGAAACATTTCCAGTTCATGCCGATAAGCAATAACGGTATGTTCTGAATATCTTTTTTCAATCTGTAAATACCGGATAAATTCCTTTTCCAACATAATTTCCCTCGCTATACTATCCTTAAATTACAAACTTAAAAGCACAAAAAAAAGGGAGAAGCAATGCTTTTCCCTTTATATTTTTAAATTCTCAGCGAATCAATTAGTTAGCCACATCTTGATTCAAAGATTGTTTGTAAATCGCTTTTTTCACTTGAATGCGACGAGTTACAGATCTCTTTTCATAAGCTTGACGTGAACGCAGCTCTCTTAAAACTCCTGTTTTCTCGAATTTCTTCTTGAAACGTTTCAATGCTCTATCTAAAGATTCTCCTTCTTTTACATTTACGATAATCATGCGTTGTATATACCTCCTTTCGTCGCTTTTAAAATTTAAAGTGGGACAAAGGTACAATATTTCTATTGAATATGAAAAGAAAAATAATTTTTATAGCAGTCCAAATTCCGCTAGAATCAATTGCAATGGTTTTTCCTTGGTACACAGTGCTGTATGCCAGCCCAACTGCTTTGCTGCAGCCAAATGCTGAGGGCTATCGTCAACGAACAGTGTCTCCGCGGGATTCAACTGCTGCTCCATCATCACCAATTCGAAAATCTCGGCGTCGGGTTTGCGCATGCCGACTAAATGCGAATAATAAGTTTTTTCAAAAAATCCAGCATTATCGGCCACACCATATTTTTCTTGAATATCATTCATACAATAGGCATAATGAATCGCATTATTATTACTCAACAAAAAAGTACGGTACTTATCTTTCAATTGCAACAATAGTTCATGATATCCTTTAGGGACTCCAATCAACAGACTGTTCCAGGCTCCATCGATTTCTGTATCGGTCAATGCTGGATTTTTGGTAACCTCCCGGATTCCATCCCGAAATTGCTTAGCATCAATTTTTCCCTTATCAAAATCGTCAAAAAGTGCACTTTGACCATGATGCCCAAAAACTTCGTCAACATTTTCTATACCTAACTGAGTAAAAGCAACTTTCAACTTTACAAAGTCGATCATGAAGATTACATTCCCATAATCAAGAACAATATTTTTAATTTTTTCCATCGAATTATTTTGAAATACCGATACAAATATCGATAATTGCATCGTCAAAACAGCATAACCAATGCCAAAATTGACAAAACAAACGACCTGCTCCTATAGCTCAGTCGGTTAGAGTAGAAGACTCATAATCTTTTGGTCCCTGGTTCGAGCCCAGGTGGGAGCACAAAACAAAAAAGTCGCTTTTCTGAATAAGAAAGCGACTTTTTTGTTTCTATACATTTTTTAGACAACAGTATTTTCCACTGTCTAAACTACAACTATATTATTGATTTCGCAGCTTCTCGGCCGGTTGGATGGATTTTCATTTTACTTTTCAATCGGCATTTTACGTGTAAAATGATTGATGTTGCCGTATTGTGGGACCCACTTGTAATGGCTATCTTTTATGAGGTTTTGGTTTCCGTCTTTTACGAAACGAACAGTATTAGGATCTGCATCCAAAAGCTTGTCGTCATAGTAATAAACGTAGTTGTTATCTTTTGCATAAGAACTGAAGCCGTTATTACCAGGGTACTTGTAAACCGAAAACGAAGCTATATCTGCATCTTCCAAAGGTTCTCCTTGACAATAGATTTTTCGGTCAATTATCATATAGGTGTAATCGGGCTGAAAGTATCTTATGCTTTGCTTATCTTCAACAGGTATTCTTATAAAACGGCCTTCTTTCTGTGAAACAAACACCGCATTGTCCGACTCTATAATACCGGGAACGATTTCTTTCGGGTTGGATAAGCCCGGTTCCGGAATGGCTTTCAGATAAGTGGCTTTATCCGAATATCCGGATGTGTGAAGAAGATAAATATTGTCTTTGTCGTGATAGATATATTCAGTAATAGGTTTAAAAGTATTATAATCCGTATTCACAACAGTGTCATGAACGAAATAATGCTTACTGTCCTTATACCAATAACCACTACCTACAGCATAATCGGTCTTCTGATAGGTTTCAGGGTCAGCTTCTTCAATAATATTGTGGGGATTACGAAATGAGTAAACGTGGTTTTTATCTCTGACAATACCAGCTATAACCATTCTATCTTCTTTGTGATCGCTAATCAGGAAAGTAGCATAATCCACATTAGTAAGCATAATGCCTTTGTGGAAATAATGGTCTTTGTCTTTAGCGTAATCTGCTTGCAGTATGACAAATGATTTTATATCTGCATTCACGACTCTGTATTTATCGTCCCAGGGAATATCCGGCGCTCCAGGAGACGAGTTTTTGTCATAGAGATAAAGAATTTCGCTCCCGTTTTTTGCAATAAAATAATTGTCACCCAGCGGCTTCTTCTTATGGCAGGATTGCAATGCAAAAGCAAGAAGTACAGTTAGAATTAGTTTTTTCCAGGGACTACGCCTATTGTTACATAAATTAAGCCACTTGCTGACTGAGTTAGCGTTATTTTTCATTTGTAAATTCCTTTTTATAATCCTTTTATCCCCTCGGGATTTTCCAAATACCTCATAGAAATAACAAGCTTATGAGGGGCGGTCTGTTAAAAACCTTTATTTTTATTTATTCGACTTTGCATATATCCAATAGAGTTGACCATCAGAGATGTACGAAAGTGTGTCCTTATCATTTTTTGGCAGATACACCGTGGTTGGAAAAGCCATCATCTTATTCTTGTACTTAAAGTTGAAATACCGATCTCCAAATTTAACGCGATAATATTCTGTTTCATTTTGCCTAATAGAAATTTCGAGGAATTGTGTCTGGATAAAATTACTTTCTATGGTTGGTTCTTCTGCCCTTTCGTAAGCAAAACTTCTGCGTTCAAAAGTTTTCAGGTCTACATCTTTATTATAACGCGGAAAAAGAAGGTATAGACTATGCCATATATCGTGGAAATGATCTGACTTCACCTTCGTCTTTCCAACAGTATATAATTTTCCTTTTTTTGCATCAGCATAGAACTCTGTGTCCGTTTCATTCCCACTCCGCATTTTGGTTATAGGATAAAGTGTTCGGTAAAAATCAATCTCTTTTGTTTTTTCTTTTATATAAGCCGCATCTAACCTTTCTTTCTCTTCATCAGTGGGGTTGCTCGTTTGAGGATAGTTTTTCCTTTTCAAAAATTCAGCCTGTGTCTCTTCCAGAATAAAATCCTCAGCTAGGAGCCTTTCCATCTTATAATCACCTGAAAAACTGGCACCTATATACTGCTTTTCAAAGAGCGTATCGTTTTTAAAAATCTCCTTAGAAAAAATAAATCGTTGATTAAGTGAATCAATATAGAAATCCTTTGTTTTAATGATTTCTCTTATCCTCCGCCCCTTTTCAGTAGTCAAAGTCGCTTGTATAGAATCACCGTATTTTATGAACAGAATATCTTGTTGGGAATTGGGCATTTGGAGTACAATATCCGTTTCTATATCCGTTTTTTCAATTTCAAAAAATGAATCTTTGTTCTGGGCTATAAAAATCCAATCCCGATGTTTATCCCATTCTGGTATTCGATACCCCATAGAAAACGCAATTGTGCTTACAATGACAATTGCAATAATCAAAATATAGATTTTCTTGTTTCTCAATATTTTCATATTTCAGACCCTTGCCCAAAGGAGCTACTGTCAAATTATCTTATTGATACCTTACTATCGTAAATACCGGTTAAACACGCTAATAATAACCGCAGCAACCAAAATAAAAAATTGCACTTCATTTACTTTTTTAGCGCCAAATTTCCCGACTGCAAACCTATCAACAACGATAATCAAGACCGCGGGAACTAAAAGCCAAAGCCCATATAAAGCAGTCAGTTTGCTCTTCTCACGACCGGAAAGAAATAATTCTGCGGACTGATAAAGGACAAAAACCATCCAGCCTATTCCAAGTACCAGAAATAAGCTGATTTTTGTCCTAAAACGAATGCCTCCGCTCATAAATATTCCCATCTTTATTCCAACCGTTTTAATATTTCTCCCATTTAACTCTTTCAAATCTGATTTCCATCAGGCTATGCAAAGCAAATGGCAACATGAGTACGTCAAGAATCCTGTTAACAAAAGTCCGGTCATAGGTGTGGCATTTCATTAAATCTTAATGTTGATTGACATCATTATACTGCCACAGGACATTTGCGACTTTCCAGACACCATTCAATTTCACAACATGGATATAATCGATCCATTCATCCGCAATTAGCTTAACAGAGGCTGTACGTGCCGAAACATTGAGAAATTTCACCTCTTTCTTTGGATTAGCGGGAAATTTATCTCCATTTTTATTGTAACTCTCTGCCAGTAGAATCATGGATTCACTGGTTGTCTCGCGCAAATAGTCTTTACCGGTAGCCTTATCTTTCCAAAAAGTTCGTTTCACCATCCGCGGATGTAAAGCTCGCTCCATTTGCTCAGGTTTCACCTGATGCTGCGATTCAATATAATCAAGGGCAGCTTGCTTGATCGCTACACTATCCTGTTTTGTTTGCGCCAATAAACTACAGGTACATGCGAAGAACACGACCGGGGTAAAAAGATATTTTATTCTCATTTCAGAATTGATTTACTCGTTTCACTAAATAACACAATAATAATAAGACAACAGTTTATCGTTATTAATCTGCTTTAGTCGTCTTATAGGTATTAAAGCCTGAATATACTCGGGTTTCTTTTAGTCTGCCTTTTTTATATAGTTCAATTTTTTCGGTGTCACCGGATTTTTTATTAAAATAACGTATGCTGGTCAGTTGCTTTTTAGAATCGTAAAATTCGGCTGTCTTATTTCGACCCTCCTCCTGAATATAGATCGCCTTCAAATCACCATTCTTTTTATAGGTATATCGCTTTGAATCATAAAAGTTTCCCTCCTTGTAAGTGACACCTTCATAAGTAAAACTGGCACTAAATTTTCCTTCCAAAACCAGTTGTTGTTTATCATTATTGATAAGGTAATATACCCCATCTTTCGGGGCAATCAGTTCGTAGCTTTCTACCAACTCGGGCTTACTACAGGGGCGAGCTATGATACGCTCTACTCGTCTAAAAATGGTCGTATCATGCTGTGAGACCCGCAAAGTATCAGTCCGAATATTTCCATATTCCATTGTTAAAATCTCGCCACGGTCTCCACACTCCTTTGATGTAACATCGTCAAGGGGAACAATAAACAACCAACAAAGTAAGGTCAAATAGTACATATCCATGCAATTACTATAAAATCATCTACCGAACACCTATATCAAATATACAAGCTATTGTCATCGGCTGATAAAGACAATTAAAATTCGTAGATCCCTATTTATTATTCGCTGGATAAAACCTGTTTTTTAACTATTGAATGCTCCGTAGACTGCTTTCATCGTCTCCAAACTAAATATCTTTTCTATTATCATCCGAGTCGATGTCAATCAGTTTGTTATATGGATCGATACCGACCTGAATGGGCTGCTGATCAACTATCAATGTCAACTTATTATTAATTTGATCAATACGATGTTTTCTCAGATATAGCTCCTGTGGCTTTCCGTTTTTCTTATCCGTTGATTTTGAAAAAATCCCAACCTCAATATAGTCCCTAAGGGGCAAAGATTCTAGTGTCACCCGATCAGATTTCTTAAACACGAGTGGTTTGCTCCCTTGATCATTATAGCTCTTTTTTCCATTGGCATCCACGCGATATTTGGCCACTTCAAATTGAATATCAACTTGGTATTTTCCATTTTTCAGCTTTTTAGAACTTACGCTCTCCACCCTATTGTTATACAAAGTAATCGTTTCAAACATATCTTTGATCAGATAAAGCAACGAATCAGGTGTAGCTCTTCGAAAAGAATCCACAAACTCCAATGATGTTGTGTAAGGCGGGTTTTGGAAGGCTGTACTTTTCAGATACGCTTTTGCTGTCTGGTTGAAAACAGTTTCACCTAGATAATCACTCAGTGCGTACAATACTAACGACCCTTTTTGATAATGGATATACATCTGATTTTCATTGTACATCAATGGCCTTTCACCCAATGTCTCCGCCCCTCTACCTTTTAAGTAGCCATCCAGCGCATCTTTGAGAAACTTACGCATCTGTCCCTTTCCATACCTTTTTTCCAGGACTTTCAAAGACGAATATTCAGACATACTTTCAGACATCAAAGTTGCTCCTTGCGCATTGGCACCTACCACCTGATGGGCCCACCACTGGTGGGCTATCTCATGCGCTGTGACAGCATAAGGATAATCCACCGCATCGTCTTTCTTCTCATCCACATCTGCTATAAAGCCTATTGCCTCGGAAAAAGGAATGGTATTGGCAAAAGACTGCGCAAAAGTTCCGGCTGTCCGGGGAAATTCAACAATACGCAACTGCCGATGCTGATAAGGACTATATTCCGTGGTATAATAAGCTAAAGAGGCCTTGCTCGAAGCCATCATCCGATCAAGGTTGTAGGTATGCCCTTTGTGGTAATATATTTCTAAATTGACACCATTCCATTTGTCTTTTTTAATTTCATATCGAGCAGAGTTAAACGCAAAGAAATTCAAAATCGACGAATCCATTTTATACTGATAATATTTTCGCCCATCTTTCTCCCATTGCTTGGTCAGGTACCCCGGAGCTATGGCCAGCTGGTCCGGATCCGTGCTCACAGTCGCCTCAAACCGGACCCAATCCGCATCATTTGAGATATAATTATTCCGCAGTGCCATTGAATCAGTGGGTGGAGCCATACGATCTCGATGAGGTAATCCGTATTTCTTGCGGATATCATTATCCACCAGTTCGCCCCGATCCAGATAACCGATATTTGGAAACAGCATATTGTTGATAAAGGTTCCATTACCTTTGACAGGAGACTTCTCGTTCACCCAGGTATTGGAAGGGCTCGTTGTACTGAAATTTAAGACGATGGAATCTCCTGGAGCCATTGGCTTGGCTAACTTATAGATATTGAAATTGTAAATATCATCTGCAGAGACCAACTTATTGGAAACATTGAAGGAGAAAGTATAGTCATAATCATTATAATTGACAAAAATAGAATCTATAGCGACTGCAGTCTTATTCTTTAACACATAAGAAGCTTGCGCTTTAAAACTACGCCCAGAAGGATAGATATCCATATTAAACTTAATATCAACAACACGGGGCTGTGGCCGAAATTGATATTTTTTATACTTCTTTTCCCATTCCACAGATTGTTTTTCGTGATCCAAGCTGGTATAATATGGGTTTTTAATATGATCTTCATAATATATCCCACTACCGATAGCAACAAAACCAACAAAACTCAGGATAAGTACGGTCATACTACTCGCCTTTACATTCGATCGTAAAATAGCCCAGCGCTCTCTTATACCAGAGAATCCACCCCTACGCCACAACAAAAGGGCTAGGGTCAGAAAAAACACAGCGAACAACAGCCAATACACCCGATAGGTTAAAAAAGGCAAGATATAGCCAAAACCGTCCATATCCGAATAATCGAGCTCAGGCCCCTGATTAAATTGATAAATCGCCTGCTCCACCCCTATAAAAGACAAAAATGGCAATCCAATAAATAAGGTTAACAGAATAAAAAAACCAGCCAAATAGTTCTTGAAGAGCGTATGTACAAAGATGGCCACAAATAGCCATACGATATTCCCCAACATACCATATACCATCAGGTGCATCATGTACTGTCCGATTTCGAAATTATAATAATGATGGTAAACCTGAAATGCCATACAGGTGAGCATTACCACTGCAAGCAGGGTTAATTGCATCAAGATGATCGCGATTATTTTGGACCCCATGAGTGCCCAGTTCGGAACGGGTGTCGCATCCAATAATCCGCCCATTCGTGTAATGCTACCGCGATGAACCAATAAACCGCTGAAGAGGAAGGTCAAGATCAACAAAAAGAACTTAAAAGTCGTACCTGGTATCATCAGCATTTTCCAGGTAACAGGATAAGTCGAGGTACCGAATATTGTACCGATTGTACTAGCCATCAAGATGATAAAAAGTACACCGACCAAAGTCAAAATCAGAAAGACTGGATTCTTAACAATATAGCGATAATCATACCGTGCCAGTGTCCAGGTCGTTTTCAAGTAATGAGCTATTGAGAAATCGTAACTCACTTTCGGGAGGCTGATGCGAAAAATGCTGTCAAAGTTATTTTTTGTCAAGCACTTTCCTTTTTTCCCTGTCTTGATCGAGATGGAATCCTGTGAGAAAGAAAAAAACAGGTAAAATCCACCGATAAATAAAGCCGCTACAGCTAGCCAAATCAGTCGATTATAAATTATTACACCAAGAAAAGGAAGATTGTTTGTATTCTTTTCTTCGGGAGACCAATATTGCGTATAGTAAGAAATGGCACTATCGCCAAAAGGGTCTATCAATGCCCCAAAGTAACGATTATCGGCATTATCAGTCAAATTTTGAATAAGCACCTGTAAAATGATAAGCACCAAAACGGCGACAAAACCGACATACACATTGCGGGTGAAGGTTACCAACACGAAAATAATGGCACTTAGGATAACTAGATTAGGAATAACCTGAATCAGATAGGTTTGAAAGTAAGCTAAAACATGTACCGGCCCCAATAAGTTTGGATTGATACCAGGGACAAACTGTGCGACAATAATACCTAGCGTGGATGCCAGTACGATTATAAGTACAACAGCAACTGAACCAAAAAACTTACCCAGTAAATAGTCTGTTTTGGTAAATGGGTAACTAAAAAGGATGGTATGTACATTATATTGAAAATCTCGGTACACACAGGCCCCCACAATTGAAGGGATCAAGAAATAGATAAATGAGGACATTCCATTGATCATCCCGTTAATTGCCCAAGGGGAATTTCTGATCGTATTGGATGAAGTAGTCGCTGTGACCCCGTCAAATATCCCCAATGAAGAGAGCATGATGAACAGCGATAGCGCAAAGAATAGAGCCATATAAATATAGACGGCAGCATTCTTAAACCAACGCGTAAACTCAAATTTAAAAATCGGACTAAACATGGCGCTGGTCATTTTTTAGTGCTACAAAATAAACATCTTCCAGTTGCCCTTGCGCATTGACAAAAGATTCATCTGGTTGCACATCGCTATAAACCCGGATATTGAGCGTATTATCCTGATTGTAGTTGGTGGAAATGACATTATATTTCTGGGTATATTCATCCAATTGATCGCGACTAATAATACGCACCCAGATCTTGCCTTCTAATTGTTCTATCGTTTCCTTTGGCGTCCCCCGCAATAGTATCTTACCACCATTTAGAATAGCAAGTTCGTGACATAATTCACGTACATCATCCACAATATGTGTAGAGAAAATAACGGTATGATCGGTACCTATCTCCCGTAATACATTCAAAAAACGATGTCTTTCAGCTGGATCCAGTCCAGCGGTGGGCTCATCAACAATAATCAGTTTTGGATCATTCAATAATAATTGGGCTATTCCAAATCGCTGTTTCATCCCACCTGAATAGCCACTGACACTCTTATTACGAACATCCCAAAGATTGGTAACCTCGAGCACGCGTTTGATGATCGCCTGTCGGTCGGCACCTGTTTTAATGCCTTTGAGCTTTGCAAAGTATTGCAATAAATCTGTCGCTGAAAGGTTCGGATAAACACCGAATTCCTGCGGTAGGTAACCTAAAACCTTTCGCAGTTCCATCTGTCTACCAAGCACATCAATATCACCAAAAGTAATACGACCGCTATCTGGTTTTTGCAGGGTCGCGATAGTACGCATCAAGGATGACTTCCCCGCTCCATTTGGTCCGAGAAGACCAAACATACCCGGTTTAATTTCCAAATTCACTTTATCAAGGGCTTTTACACCATTCGGATAGGTTTTACTGAGGCTTTCTATTGATAAGTTCATAAATAAGTTTAACTGTTAATAATGCGTTAGTATGCTAAAACGACAATTTGTTACAACAATATAACAAAAGTTCACAAGAAAATCCGTAGATCTATCTATTTTTCAGCGCAATACCAACTAAAAACAGTTATTGATTACACGGCTTCCACATGTCGGAAAAACGGTGTAAACAAATTGGCTTGATTACATCTCTCAAAGTTTTATCTCAAACAAACTGACGGTAGCATTGTCATAATGCGCCGGTAAGCCCGCTGTATTACGAAGCTTCTTTAATCCCAAAAAATCAAAACCACATTTGGTGTAATGGTCAATAAGTCCTTTATTCTCACCTACTGTATCCAATCGAACAAACTTCTTATTATTTGCACGAGCATATTCAATCGACCAATTCACAATATTGTTAACAAGATTCTTACCTCTAAAATTGGGATTCGTTGCGATGCGATGTATGTAAACTGCCGGATCGTCATTTCTCTCCTCCCAAATGTCAGGGTCGTCGAATGTTGTCGCCCAGACACAGGCGATATCCTGATCCGCAATCATTTTCCATTGCCTATTCTCCTCCAGCTCCTGTTCGATAAGCTTCCGATCAAACTCAGGCCAATAAACCATGGATTTTGCCTTTTGAAAATCAGTTGCAATCCTATAAAACTTAAAGATCGAATCAATATCGTAAAGTGTGCTATTCTGTATCTGTAGTTCCATAATTATGACTAAGCTATTTATAAGGAAATAAAACTGTGCCTAAAGCATATACAAAGTTACACTCCTGCTGATAATTGTAATGGGTACAGATCAGATACATCTTACGGTCTCAGTCCCGCTGTCCGAAAGAATATCATCAGCTTAAAATCGTCGCAATAGGGGTTGCGTACTACAGCGGAATGAGCCACCAAAACTTCTGCTGATCTTGAAGTCAACATATTCGACATGTATCCCATAAAGCGAAAGCTTATCGCCAATAGGTTTAAATACAGGGTCAGTGACGTATACATTGGGATTGATCGATAGACCATTGGTTGCCAACTGTCCCGCCTCGGTTAGGGTAACGTTAATCTTATCCCATTGCTTTAAATGTTCCGGTATGCCGTCAAGAAATGCATCTTCACAAACAACCATTAGCCCTTCACGAATAAGTCCGAGTGCACAATCCAAATGTAAAATATCCGGATGCAATCTTATTTCCTCGACCTGATAACCATAGGGTTTAAGTAATTTTGACAGCCAACGGATGCCCAAACTATTGGATGCAAGCCCAGAGCTACCGACAAATACCTGTTTGCCAAGTACCAACACATCCCCACCCTCGATAAAAGGCCCGTGCCAACGTGAAAGATCGCCATGATCATTGATCGCAGGTTGGGGTGCAGCAACATAGAGGCAATCATCCGGATAGACCTGTTGTTCAAAAATATCCCGCATCGGCAAGACTTCATTTCTCCGTTGGAGAAAACGCAAGGAACCTTCAATGACAGCATGACCGACAGTAAAAAATGGATCACGCACAAAGAAGTTGGCATAACCATCTTCAGCTCCCACTTCTTTTTCCAAGCTTGTCAATTGACGGGGGCGCAACACTTCTACCCCATATTTTTCCAGTACAGTAGCAAAATTTGCACGTTCAAGATCCCATGCTTTTTGTTGCCCTGGATACATTTCTGCGAAATCTTTTCCTGCATTTGCAACATCACTTTCAGTATCGGTATCGGGGAGAAAACGGAGATCTTCCGCTCGAACTGCTTTTGGAAATCCAAACTCTGAAACCGCCAAGATCACTTTTTGTAAAGGAGCAAACTCATTTTCTACATATACCATAACAATAAAGCTTTTTTATAATACTACTGATTTTGCCTTAACTTAACAAAAAAATAAGATTTAAAAAACACTATTGAATCCCCAATATCCATCTTACGTCAAAAATATCCGTTACTTCTACCAGCTGGTCCGTCTCATTATTTCCCAATACCGCTTGTCGCTCTGCCGCAAGCTTGGTGACAAGCTGACCGCGATCAATCACATCTGCACAAGGCAAAAACACCGAAAGATAATTACCGATTTTTCGTCCATCATCGTGTACCAGATCCGAGCCGTAGATGACCACACTTGGGGAAGTAAGAGAGGCACTTACAATGGGCAGCTCTGAATACCCATTTATCTTTTTATCCAGCCTGTCAAAATCTAGGCTCCCGCCAAAACATGACTGATAAAAGGTAAGCGCCTTTCTACAATTTCCCGAAAATGTGATAAAAACCCCGCTTCTTAACCGTTCCATATCCTAAACAAATTGAATTAAACTATGCGTCTGGTATAACAGGCTCCACAAGTTTTTTCATTTTTTCCAAAGATTCCTGCCATCCCAGGTAACACATTTCTGCTGGAATAACTTCAGGAATTCCTGTTTGCTCTATTTTAAGTTCAGTACCACAGCTGACCGCACGCAAAGAAACTGTCGTTGTCATTTCTCCGGGTAAATTTGGATCATCAAAGCGATCGACATACTTGATAAATTCATTGGGTGTAATTTCCAAATACTCCCCACCAAAGGAATGACCATTACCTGTGCCAAAATTGATAAATGTCATCTTAAATTGACCGCCTACTTTAAAATCCATCTGCTGTACAGTACAGACAAAGCCATAAGGGGGTAACCAAGTAGCGTGTGCTACTGGATCCGCGAATGCGCGGAAGACTTTTTCAGGGCTTGCCTGAATAACCCGATGTAAAGAAACACTATTTGTTTTCATCTCGATTGATTATTTATAATGTAAATAGATAATACTACCTTTTTGTTCTTTTTAATAAATTCTCAATAAACCTATCCTTTCGGATGGAAATATTAGGATATCGCCGATGCGCCAGTATATGCATTCTGCTGCGAGGTACGACTTGCACCAGCTATCTTTGACCGATAGACATAAGATAACATCAGTATACCCAATACAATAAGTGGCAATAACATATAGGTTATATTTTTATCCACACAAGCATGACTGATAAAGGCAAATAGTAAACTGAATGTCAATCCCGCATAAGCCCATTCTTTTAATTTAGCCGGAAACTGTGGAATGGCAATGGCAATGACCCCTAAAACTTTACAGAGAATAAGTGCATAGGCAAAATAATCCGGATACCCCAAGGGTTTGGTTCCTGCGTTCATATATTGCGGTGCAAATAGTAATGTGCCCAGTGGCATAACGCCTTCCCAGATAACAATAAATATTGTCGCTATCCAGAAGATAATTTTATTTTTTTTCATGATGTTGGTATTTTATGGTGATTAATTTGTTGATTCAATGTGTTTTACAAAATTATTGAGAATAGCTTGCCAACCTTGCTTCTGAAATTCGGGATGATTCTTCTGCTCCGCATCAAAAGTGGTACTCATGATTGTCTTTCCATCTCTTTCAGAAAATACTGTGCTTACTGTCCGACCATCAGACATGGTATAGGCGATTTCCTGATGCAATTCAACCTTATCATAAGTTCCTTCAAAATCGAATCCAAAACTTCCATCCTTTGCTTCCATCCGATTTTTAAAAGTGCCATTCACACGCAAGTCGTTTTGACTGCTTGGGCAATGCCAGCTTGGATCCGCAGCATTCCATTGCATAATATCTGCTGGCGCATTCCATTGTTGCCATACCTTTTCTACTGGCGCGTTTACCGCTGCTTCTACCTTAATTTTTGTTTCTCTTTCCATGATTTCTTTTTATTTGTTGATGATGATATAGCAAAGATGCGAAGGATTTTAAGGGGAGGCACATTGTAAAAACGACAACTTTAGGGGTGGATTACGACAAAAACAATTTGTACCTTTATCCTATAAACCAAAAAGATATGCAAATCTCTGTTTTTGTTCCCCAATATGGTACTATTGAAGGCATTACACCAGCATTTAGAACCTTTCTTACGGCCAACGAATTTCTTTCGGCTTTTGGAAAAAAACCGATATTCAATGTTGAGTATGTAGGTCTTAGTGAATATGTTCCTGCCAATAGTGGTGAGTATACCATAAAAACCAATCGTTTGCTGCAAGATGTGGAACGGACAGATCTATTAATCATTCCCCCGACTTTCGGAGATATTGACACCGGAATAAGGGATAATGCTGAGGCCATACCTTATTTCAGAAAACTCCATTTAAAAGGTACCCGCCTGGCTAGCTTATGTGTAGGAGCTTTCCTTTTAGCTGAAACGGGTTTATTAAATGGTAAAAAATGCTCAACCCATTGGGCCTATGTCAGCGAATTCAAGGAAAAATACCCTGAAATAGAAGTCGAAGATGGAGCCGTTATTACAGAAAACGATAATATTTACAGCAGTGGTGGTGCCAGCAGCCTATGGAATTTGATTCTATATCTTGTCGAAAAATTTTCCGACCGTGAAACGGCGGTTATGATCGCCAAATATTTTGCGCTGGATATCAGCCGTGACAGCCAGTCCCAATTTGCGATATTCCGCGGCCAACGCAATCACGAAGACCTGGATATCCAAAAAGCACAGGACTACATTGAACTAAAGTATGAGGAAAAAATTACGGTCGAAGATTTAGCCAATTTTGTTAATATTGGCCGTCGAACTTTCGAACGAAGATTTAAAGAAGCAACAAATAATACACCTGTGGAGTATATCCAGCGTGTACGCATAGAGGCCGCAAAGAAATTTTTTGAAGCTTCAAGGAAGAATGTTTCCCAAGTGATGTATGATGTCGGATACACAGATACAAAGGCATTTCGGGATATTTTCAAAAAAATAACAGGTCTCACTCCGATAGAGTATCGAAACAAGTTTGCTAAAGTCGCTTAAGAGAGAAAGACTTATTAACAAAAAGTAGCTGTATAGCATAGCAATAAAATCAGAAAGCCACCCGATATCAGGTGGCTTTCCAATGCGGTTTCTTATACCTATTTTTTCAGCATCATTTCCCGGATATATTTTACGGGCGAATTACCAAAGCTCAGAAATTTCTCATTGAAGGCTTTTAGCTTAAATTGAGCACCTTCCTCCTTTTTCACAGCTTCTCTTAAATCATAGATTTCTTTATATCCCGTAAAATAAGATGTTAGCTGTACGCTACTGACAGATACCCTTTTCCATTTCCCGGCGGCCTCGGCCTGTTGTTGAAATGCTTCGTCAACCAATAAATGCATAGCATCCTTCTCACTAATATTCTTCACGTGCACACTATAGTCCAAAATAGCATTACATACAGTACGTAGATGCCATTTATACCACATTAACCACATTTCAGGTGCGTTATCGCCATAGCCATTTTCTAACATCATCTGCTCGGTATATACAGCCCAGCCTTCGATCATGGCTCCATTCCCCAAAACACTCTTGATTAGGCTAGGTGACTGGTTGGCATAAACCAACTGTGTATAATGCCCCGGAATAGCCTCGTGGATATTTAGAATCTGCAAAATGTAGTGATTATATTCCCGCAGATAGCTTTCTGAAGCTTCTTTGGTCCATCCGGCAAGACTACCAACATTGTAATATGTATTCCCACCTTTATCATAGGGCCCCGGAGCACTGATAGACGCTCCAGCAACACCGGCCATATAAGCAGGTTCTTTCCGTACGACCAAAGGTTTGCTATCATCTATGTACAGGAGATCTTTCTTTTTCACAAATTCCACCAATTTTGGTATCTGCGCTTCAATGGCCGATTGAAATTCATCTGCTTTGACGTGATTGACAGACAAGGTATCAATCATCTTGCGAATCAGCACTAAACTATCTGTGGGCTGTACCGTCTTTCCAAAATACTTTGGCCACAGTTCCTTACTGATTTTATACATTTCGCCATGTAAATAGCTCTTACGTGCCATTGCCGCATCATAGATCTGTGCAGCAGTAGACCCCGACTGGATATCAAACTTGAACTTTTGATCGTATAGCTCCTGCCCCAATCTAAAGCTTCGTGGTGATGGATTCGGATTCGTTTTTAAAAACGTTACAAATCCATTGATTGCCTTTACGGCTTGATCGGCTTTCGCTTGAATAGCTGCTTTTTCAGTTGCTGGAAGACTAGATTTTTTCAAGGAATCACGCAGATCTGTTTCAAACACAGATAATCCGCCCAAATTCTGCTGTATGGACAGATCTGTTAATACCAACGCTGGATTCTTAATCTGTCCTTTCGCAGCCTCATAATAAGCTGGAATTTGTGCCATCCGTTGTTCAATAGCGTGAAGACGATCATGCAATGGGGCATAATTCTCAGCCAACATAAAGGCGATAGTTCCACTTACATTGTAAGATGAAGGATTCCACTCGTAAGAACGCTCTTTCTCGATTGACCATACATTAGATTCCAGGTAGTTCTGAATCAGGTGGTAATCGGTCTGTTGTGAGAGATTCAGCTCGTTCAGATCAAAACTTTTCAATTGATCTAAATGTTGCTTAGAAAATTCCAAACGTAATGCCCTGCTCTTGGCATCGGGGATCGTTAGCAGCGAATCGTATCGATGAAAACCCACCTGTGTGGCCCATTCTGGATTTTCTTTCCAGAGCTGTTCGATGAATCGATCTTCATAAGCTTTAAAATTTGCATTCGAAGTCGTATCCGCAAGGGCTTTTTTTGTATTGGATCCCGACCCACAGGAAGCCAGGATTCCCAAACCCAGGACAGTGAATGTATATGTTATCAGTTTCATTGGAGTAATTTGATTAAAAATAACAATTGTTGTTGATTTTTAATCAAACCACCTCAAGGATTTTACAATTAAAAATAGTCCCATCATTTTTACTTACAGCCAGGTATGGAATTTTCGAATAAACCAGTTCTTAACAAACTGTGTCAACAGACAATAACCGATCAAAATGCCTATCAGCCAAGGGAAATAAGACAATGGTAGCGCCTGTAATTTCAAAGCCTCAGCAAAAGGTGAAAATGGCAGCAGAATACCGATAACCATTACCAAGGAGGTCAATGCCACGACGGGAGTTGCAGCCCAGCTTTGTATAAAAGGTATTTTGCGTGTACGGATCATATGGATGATTAAAGTCTGTGAAAGCAGTCCTTCGACAAACCACCCCGATTGAAAAAGCGTCTGATGTTCGACCGTATTTGCCTTGAAGACAAAATACATTAATGCAAAAGTCGCAAAATCAAAGATAGAACTGATCGGACCAATAAAAAGCATAAACTTTGACACGCTCCCCGCATCCCATTTTTTCGGTTCCTGAATAAATTCTTCATCCATACTGTCCCAAGGAATAGAAACCTGTGAAATATCATATAAAAGATTCTGTATCAGCAGGTGTATCGGCAACATCGGCAAAAAAGGCAGAAACGCACTTGCACCGAGCATACTGAACATATTTCCAAAATTACTGCTGGCTGTCATCTTAATATATTTAATGATGTTACCAAAAGTACGTCGACCATAGATCACGCCCTTTCGAAGAACCATCAGATCTTTTTCCAATAGGATGATATCCGCGCTTTCTTTGGTAATATCCACTGCCGTGTCCACACTAATGCCCACATCAGCTTCTTTAATTGCAGCCGCATCGTTGATACCATCCCCCATAAAACCAACGGTATGTCCCTTGGACCGCAAAGCTTTGACCACACGTACTTTTTGCAATGGACTTAATTTTGCAAAAACAGAAACGTCAACGATACATTGATCCAATTCTTGATCATTGATCTGATCCAATTCGCTTCCATTAATAATACGTTGCACAGGGATCCCCACGTCATTACAGATTTTACGTGTGACAATCTCATTGTCCCCTGTCAGCACTTTTACAGCTACCCCTAATTTATGCAGAGCTTCAATTGCTGGTGCTGCAGAAGGTTTGGCTGGATCCAAAAAACCGATAAAACCAGTCAATGTTAACCTGGCTTCATCTGCGATGGCATAAGTCAATGGATGTGACCCCTCAAATTCCCGAATGGCAACCAACAACACGCGCAAACCTTCTTCATTCATCTTTTTGGATGTATTCAGCACGATTCTCCGCATGGTATCATCCATAGGTACAGTACGGTCATTTTCAATATGCAGGCTACGATCATCCCCAGGATCAAAAGCGTGGGTACACAATTCCAACATTTCCTCTACTGCCCCCTTACAGATCAGGAGATGTTTACCGTTATGCTTTTTGAGAATGACGGACATTCTTCGCCGTTGAAAATCAAAAGGTATCTCATCCACTTTGAGGTATTGATCTTCCACTTTTAGATAATCATGCAGTTCAACATGCTCCAGTACAGCCTTATCCATCAGATTTTTTAAGCCTGTCTGATGAAAACTATTGAGGTAGGCCCATTTTAGTACCTCGTCATCTTCTATACCATAGACATTGAGGTGCTTTTCCATCACAATCTTGTCCAAGGTCAGTGTACCTGTTTTATCCGTACAGAGAATATCCATCGCACCGATATTCTGAATGGAATTCAAGCGTTTGACAATGACTTTACGTTTACTCATATTAACCGCTCCTTTGGCTAGATTTGCCGTCACAATCATGGGGAGCATCTCAGGTGTGAGCCCTACGGCCACAGCAATTGCAAATAACAACGCTTCGGTCCAATTCCCTTTCATCAGGCCGTTGATCAAAAAGATCAGTGGAACCATCACCAACATAAAGCGAATAAGTAGAAAACTAACCTTGTTTATCCCTTTGTCAAAACTTGTTTCAGGCCGTTCGCCTGTAATGGATTTACTGATACTCCCGAAATAAGTATAGTTGCCTGTCGTTACAATAACCGCTATAGCTGAACCACTGACAACATTGGTTCCCATAAAACAGATATTGCTAAGCTCGATGGCCTGCTTTTCTTTTGCATTCCGAATTGGCAAATAATTCTTCTCTACAGGGAGCGCCTCTCCCGTCAGCATGCTTTCACTCACAAAAAGATCCTTACTCTGTATAATCCGGCAATCGGAGGGAATCATATCGCCTGCAGAGAGATAAACAATATCGCCGGGTACGAGCTCAGCAATAGAGATCTCTCGTCGTCCTTTGAATTTTCGCAATACAGTAGCTGTGGTCTTCACCATGCCTTTGAGTTTTTCAGCGGCTGCATTGCTTCTATACTCCTGTATAAAACGTAAGAGGGCGCTGATCAATACCATAATGGAAACCACAAGAACAGTCTTATAATCCCTGTCATCCGGTGATGCAAGCCAGACATCTAGAACGAAAGACACAGCAGCAATGACAAGCAATATGTAAATAAAGGGATTAGCAAATGCCTTTATCAATTGGATATACCATTTGGGAGCCTTTTGATGTTGTATCTCATTCAGTCCAAATTTTTGGCGGCGCTCATTGGCCATATCATCTGTAATCCCCTCATCACTACTTTCCAGCATAGCACAAGCCATTTTTTCATCCTGACTCGCGACTTCATGCAATTTGGTGATCGTTCCCACGTTCATACCATTTGAACTAATCATGCTATGCAATGGGTTTCTTATTTTGTTTCTAACGCTGATCATAACCCTAGTCTTTGTTTAATTTATATGCGATACAACTTACCGCCACAGGAAGTGGCGCAACAGTTTTACAGATCGGCTTCAGTGCCGATAATTTCCCAGCTTATTTTGCTTACCTTTTCTTCCATCGTCAGTCGACTGGCTATCCGTTCAATCAGACTATCCTGCTGTCCGACAGCTTTGATAACAGCTGTAATTGCGGCCGCATTCGTCTCCACAGTATCATCACTGGATAGTGATGTCAATAATACCTTCTCCTCATTGCCCAACATTTGGATTAGTAGCACACGGATATGATTTTCGATAGCAATGCCGCATCGAATAGATACCAGATAGTCGGTTTGTGCTACTGCGGATTTAGTAAATTTGATGAAACCCATCCGTTGGCCGATGGGCCGGAAGATCAAATGTGTCAGAATAATGGTTGCAGCTACCAACGCTGCCTGTGGATACGAACCCAAACCCGATAATGCACCGACTGCAGCTGAACACCAGATCGTAGCCGCAGTATTGAGACCATGCACATTCAATCCATCCTTCATAATTACTCCGGCACCGAGGAAACCAATCCCACTGACGACATAGGAAGCGATACGTCCAGTAGCATCACCACCTATTTCAATAGAAAGAAGTACAAAAGCCGCTGAACCTAGCGACACCAATGTATTGGTACGAAGTCCGGCATTCTTCTGGCGCCATTGCCTTTCGGAACCAACAGCGGCCCCCAAAAGTAATGCTGCCAATAATCGTAGTGCAAATTCAAAAATAACCATAGCTCATCCTCCTTTGCGTGCAAAGGTCAGCAATCGTTACTAGGATGACCGTTAGAGATCTTATAGAAAATCATTAGAATTTTATTAGAAAAATAACAAGGCTAAACACCTGAAAAACAATAATTTAAAAAGAAATAAAAAAATATTTCAGGCCTTATGTCCAATTTCTTTAACTTCAATCATTATTGTAATGTAAAACAGTTACACTTAAAACAATAATAAAATGAAACAACGAATCAATTTTTTCGCAAAAGGCCAAAATGCTATGAAAGCTATGTTTGGATTGGGTGCTTATTTAGGTAAATGTGCAATCGAACAAGAGCTTTTGCATCTCATTTATTTTAGAGTATCACAGATCAACGGTTGTGCTTATTGCCTAGACATGCATTCAAAAGATTTGCTTGCTACTGGCGAAAATCCACAGCGCCTATTTTTATTGGACGCTTGGCGTGAGGCGCCACTTTACAGTGCACGTGAACGTGCCGCCTTGGAATGGGCCGAAGCCGTAACAAAAATAACCAATGGTGATGTACCTGATGAGGTTTACGCCATTGCAAACCAAGAGTTTTCTGAAGAGGAACTGATCGATCTGACTTTGGCGGTGACAACAATCAATGCATACAACCGTTTTAATATTTCTTTCCGCACTGAAGCTGGCGGGTACAAAGTCGGTCAACATAAGGTGCAGACAGCATAATAACAAGAAACCAGGTAAATAAAATTATTTAACACATTAAACTATAAGCATGAAAGATTTCATCTTATTATTTAGGCAAGCAGGCAATGAGCAGCCTCTTTTGAATGACGAAGAAATTGCCAGAATAAACAAAAAATGGCAGGATTGGATCGGCGACATTGAAGCGCAGGGAAAGCTATCCGACCATGGTTCACGGCTTGAAAAAGCCGGAAAGGTATTAAAGCCCGGTGGAGTCATTACAGATGGTCCATTTGTAGAGATCCGGGAAAGTCTTGGTGGGTTTATTGTCATCTCAGCAGAAAACCTTGAGGAAGCGACGACATTGGCACATGGTTGTCCGATTTTAGAATCTAATGGTAGTGTTGAGATCAGGGCACTTTTAGTTTAAAAAAATTAAAGGGCAGTTGTATAGTATACAACTGCCTTATTATGTATGATGGAGTCTAACTTTCTAAAACAGCTTTTTCAACAGGAATTCACCAAGATTGTCGCTGTAATTTCAAAAGGTTTTGGTCTACAATATATTGAAATTGCGGAAGATATCGTCAGTGAAACATTTTTGCTGGCTACGGAATCGTGGCAGACAAAGGGCTTGCCTCCAAATCCAACGGCATGGCTTTACACGGTAGCCAAACAGAAAACCTTAAGCCACTTTAGACGGAATAAGATTTTCGAAGACAAAGTAATCCCTGAAATACATCAAAAACAAATCGCAGTGGATCATAGCGATGAATTTAGCTTCACGCAGGAAAACATCAAAGATAGTCAGTTGAAGATGCTGTTTGCCATCTGTACACCTGCTATTGCTAGTGAGGCTCAGATCGGACTGGCACTACGGATTCTCTGTGGTTTTGGTATCGAAGAAATCGCCGAAGCCTTCCTCTCAAATAAGGAAACAATTAATAAGCGTTTATTCCGGGCAAAAGAAAAGCTCCGCACAGAAAAGATCCAGCTGGAGTTGCCATCCGAAAAGGAAATCGTCCAAAGACTGGACAATGTGCTGCATATTATCTACCTTTTATTCAATGAGGGGTATTATTCCAAAACGCAAAACCAGATTTTACGCAAAGATCTGTGTATAGAAGCCTTGCGTCTTGCGTTAATGCTATCCGCCTATGAGAAGACAAATGTTCCAAAAACAAATGCGTTGATCGCCTTAATCTGTTTTCATTCTTCACGTTTCGACGCTCGGCACAGTACCGATGGCGAATTTATCTTATATGAGCAACAGAACGAGAAACTATGGAACCAAAAATTAATCAATCAAGGGGTTTATTTTTTGAATCAATCGGCCGATGGTGATCAGCTGACATCTTATCATATCGAAGCAAAAATTGCACAATGCCATTGTACAAAAGCAGATACAGCAGAAAAATGGGGCGAAATCCTTCAGCTTTACGACCGTTTGTTACTGGTCAATTATTCACCGGGCGCAGTACTCAACAGAACATTTGCTTTATATAAGGCAAAAGGAGCAAAAAGGGCACTAGTTGAAGCAAAAAAACTGAATCTATCAGACAATCACTTCTATTTTGCACTCTTAGGAGAACTCTATAAGGATATAGATAGACAGAAAGCAATCGCGAACTTTCAGCGTGCGCAAGCATTGGCAA
Source organism: Sphingobacterium sp. BIGb0165 (assembly GCF_024810095.1). Classification (NCBI taxonomy): domain Bacteria; kingdom Pseudomonadati; phylum Bacteroidota; class Sphingobacteriia; order Sphingobacteriales; family Sphingobacteriaceae; genus Sphingobacterium; species Sphingobacterium sp. BIGb0165. The sequence goes on from NZ_JANUEB010000006.1 coordinate 516,803, forward strand.
AAAACTCCTTAGAGCAGGAGACTATTCAACGCAAGATCGATATGCTGTAAAGTTCGCGAGCCAGTGTACAGTGTTAATGCATGCTAATGCATGTACTCTTCCAATTACTGCCCCTTAGTGTATCCCCGATTCTTTTTTCGAGTGCTGCCAATAACTCATAAACAATTCGTAGAGTTCGGCAGATTCGATGGCTATCACAGAAGCAGAATACATGATATTTAATTCTTGTGTAGCTTCATAATAAGCCATTTTCCATAACATCGATGGAAGCCGGTCTTTATAATTGGAAGCATTGCTCAAAGTGACAATCACCAAAGTATCACCACCTACTTTTTGCAAGTTAATGGCTGTGACATCTTCCCAATTTCCCGCGCCAAAAGCTTTTGCCAATGGGGTTGTTTTTCCCGAGAAATGGTTTTTATTCAATACGATCTGAGCAGACTTGTCCCGAAGGTTTAATAAACTGCTCAACAACAGAATCAGCATCACCAGTAATGCAGCACCCGAAAATACGGCAGGTTTGACTTTTAACTCACCATCAAAGAGTCCAATACAGTACAAAAAGGTCAACAAAAGAATGACACAAATCCCGCCTGACATAGCGAGAAGCTTAACGGTTTTGCTTCTATTTCTATATAAGTTAGTTTCCTGATCCATCTTAGTTACCCCAGTTCACATTAAGGTTATGTTTTTCGGCATACGATTTTCCTAAAACATATACTTCATCAAATACTTTGTCGATCTCAGGCATAGCATCTTTTTGAATCTTTTCAAGCAATGCCTGCTTTTCCTCGGCAGATCCCTTGGTATCACAAAGTTTGGCGTAAGCAGTATACTCATTTTTATAAACCGGAAGTACCTTCTCAAATAAGGTGATAGACTTTTCTTTTAAGGCTTTTGCATCATCATCTGAAACATGAAGTTCATTGATGTCTTTCAATGCTTTCTCTACAGTTTGAATTTTAAATTCCACTGTTTTCTGAGCCTCATTCCCTTCTTTCTTACTGGAGGGGATATCTGGAAATTCGACAGTTTCCTGTTCAAGACGTTTACCAAAACGCTCGGGAGCAAAGTCGGCTACAAGGTTTGTATTTAGAACAACTTTTCCGAAAAAATTTTCCGGACTTGGGGATTGGCAAGCGGTGAAAAATAAACTCGCCGACATGAAAATAATAAATAGTAAGTGCTTCATATAAATTTTATTTTGTTCCAAAGTAGCTAATATTACCTAAACACACAAACCCTTATGTGCCCATCTCCTTCATCCGAAATAGTCAGCAAATCGTTATATTGAATGAAGCACTTCACGATCTTTTATATTTTACTTGTCCAACACGCTAATTTTTAATATTTTAGTAAATACAAAAACAACAGATTAAAAACCGCTAATTATGGGCTTTGATATTAGTTACCACCCTATTTCTGAAGAACAGATTAATACCTGGTATTTTGAAGTGATTGCAAATCCAGAAAAAATAGAGGCACTAGCATCCGATCACCAAATTGACGACTTCTATAAAACCAAATATCAGGATACAATAAACGCAGGTCGGGAAACAGATCAAAATGATTATTTTGACAAAACGCATGGTTTCTTTATCGCCGTTGTTCAGGGATTCTTTGAAACCTACTTTTACGTCCGCGGCGGTGCATTGTCCTTTTCAGAGAACAAGCAGTTAGATTCCTACTATAAAAAATGGGAAGAATTTATCCCAATTGGATCCCTCACAAAAAAAGTACAAAACAGGCTTGTTGAAAATTATTGCTCAGGTGTATATATTTCTGCTGATCAGGTCGTACGTTTATTGGACGATTATCACCACAATCTGGAAATTAAATCGGAATTGGATCAATTATTTTCAGATGGACGCATCAGCATTTTCCTAAAGGCTTTGAATTTTGCCAAAGAGCGCGGATTGGGTCTCTTGGAGGCCACAGAAGTTGTAGAACCTCAGCCCCTTGATTTGAATGAATCTAAAAGTTATTCCAACCTCTTTAACTGTGATAAAGAAGGTCCACTGCTCTATCAAACCACAGCATTCGAACAGATCAAAAATATCGAACAACGCAACGGTCTCCCTGAAAATGAGATCCTACAGAATGTCAAAGTCGAAAAAGTTCATGTAGAGCCCGCAAGTACAACGACTGGTACAGAGAAAACCAATGAGGTTATCCAAAAGAAAGGCTTCTGGAAGCGATTATTTGGTTAACATAAACACAGTAGAGACAATGGTCACACCCCCTTTCATACTTTCACCTGATAATGAAATTGTCAGTTCGAGAATAGTAGATGCAGCAATAGACCTCGTCTTTGAGGCATGTGCTAATCCCTCTCATTTAGAAAATTGGTGGGGGCCAGCTGGTTTTACCAATACATTCGAAGAATTTGACTTTAGACCCGGAGGACGATGGAAGTTTATCATGCATGGTCCAGATAAAGGTAATTATCAAAATGAATGCATTTTTTCCGAAATAATTTACCCCAAATTAATTACCTGGGACAGACTGTCCAAACCACTTTTCCGAATGGAGCTATCGCTGACTGATATTGCTCCTGGTAAAACAAAATTCGGTTTTCGAATGATATTCAATACTACTGAAGAATGCAACAAAATAAAAAGCTTTGTCGTGGATAAAAATGAAGAAAACTTTGATCGCCTTGAACATGAATTAGAAACAATGATTTGATTACATTCGCCTAATAATTTTATTTGCTATCATGTACATTATATTTTTCATTGTTGTTGCTTTATTTGCCGGATTGAACTATCTACTGCGCTCAGCAATTAAAAGACAGAATAAAAAGATATCCTCTGTTGAATATGCTGTTATTATTGGTTATATCCTGTCCTTAGCGATCTCTGGAGTTGGTCTATTAACCCATTCCAGTCAATATCATGAGGCTGTTGATCCTGTTGACGGTGCTTGTTACTTACCTTTTGGCGGAAAACACGCCTTATCATTGTTTATCTATTTTGTTGCTTTCAATGTCGCTGTGATGGCTATTTGGATAAAAGGCCGAAAAATACCACCTATTCCTCTTGTCCTCGCCCTCATTATTTTGATGATAGGATCAATAATCAGTATCTTTGTATTGACTCAGGTAAGTTATCACGATACATCTACCCTAAGTATCTATGTTGGTAATGAAGGAACATTTTACTTTATTTTTACTCCTCTTTTCTGTTTCTGTTTTGGCATAGGCTTTATCTGGAAGATCATCCGCCAGGAGAGAGAAACATCGTTGCACAGAACTTATCGCAATCCCATACTGAACAAGATCAACATATTGCTTTCATCCAAACTAGATTACCCGCTATGGGCGCTTATCCTGCTCGTTCCTGTCTTTCTCGTGGTGACCGCGGTTCTTATTCTATTTGGTCAAGATAGCGATTCAATGGCCAAGGTATTCACAGAGACCACGACCTGGGCTTTCTCTCAAAAAATGCATCCTCCTATTTTAGATCACCGTGGACATTACCTTTGTACAGTGGCTGCCAAAGGGGATCCAACAGTTGTAAAGCCACTACGCTTAGGTAAGCGACATGGAAATACGATCATTGTTAACCGTCAACTATTGGTAGCTAATGCTTTTGAAGAAATTTTAAGTGATCTATCTCCAGTCCTTCATCGTTATGTACGTTCTCTTTACGACAGGTACGGATATAATATCTCCACCAGAATCAACTCGGTCAGGGCATCAAATCTGACCTACATGATGATGAAACCACTGGAGTATATATTTCTTTTCTTTTTATATACGTTATATATAGAACCAGAGAAGAAAATAGCCAAACAATACGCTTAATCATTTTCGATTATTACACAATAATATCCTTCAAACCGACAATTTTGGGCTGTACTGGAGGGGTATGACATTTTTTTTATATGAATCAGACAAATTATTTTATTGTCCTAACCGGGGGACCCGGTGTAGGCAAAACCACACTACTTAACGAACTACAAAAGCAGGGGTATAGAACTGTACCGGAAGATGCACGTAGAATCATTAAAGAACAATTGGAGAGCAATGGTGATGGTTTACCCTGGAAAAACAGACAATATTATGCCACATTGATGTTGGCTGCGTCCACGAACAGTTTCCTTCATGAATTAAAAGAAAGCGTTACAGATCCAGGCTATGTCTTTTTTGACCGTGGTATTCCGGATACACTGGCCTATATCGAAATGGAAAATCTAATTGTCGAAGAATCCCTGCTTGCCGAAGCCAAAGCACACCACTATCATAAAAAGATATTTATCCTCCCCCCTTGGCGGGAAATTTATGAAACCGATAATGAGAGAAAACAAACATGGGAAGAGGCCGAAGCCACATTCAAGCAGATGAAAAATGTATATGAGCAGCTTGGATATGAGGTTGTAGAAACACCTAAAACAACGGTCGAACAACGTTATCAATTTATAATTGAAGCACTCAAATCAGCAGATTATTGATCTTTAATTAATTTTTAGTTGTTTTTATAAACTGGTGTTAAAAATTGATATTGCAATCCCAAGCGAAATACATTCAATCGAGCCGGACCTGGGTTAGCACCATCTACCCCATCGAGATAATCCTTTAAACCCCACGAATAGCCAGCAAAAATCGTATAACGATCATAATTGACATTAAACTGTAGTCGCGGGCGGATATCCACATCAATTACTTTTCCTCTATCATGTGTAAAACTTGTTTTATTGCCATTCTTGTCTTCAATACTTCCATTTTCTTTGATGCTTAAGGTCTTCGCTACATCAACACCGAATTGCATATCCATTGTCATCGGTTCAAAATAAACGCGATAACCAACAAAGGGATTAAAATTCAAAAACTGTTGATTGAGTTTGGTCAGTCCGCGACTACCATTGGCGAATTCGCTGCCTTCGAGGTCAACCTTGGTCTGTAGACGTTCAAAAGCCCCCTCTACCCCTAAAAGGAAATTATTCGCAAAGACATAACGGTAATTCACTGCACCCCCCAAATTAATCCCATACTTCTTACCGTAAGGACTATTGGTATAATACTCCTGTTGACTCGAACCATTGAGGTTACTCTTGGCAGTGCTTCCAGATCCCGCAAAATTGGAAACCCCCGAAGTGATACCAACACGAAGCTCGTGGGACTGTGAAAAAGCTGCAAATGGAACTGTACTAGCTATACATGCAATAAATAAAAATCTCTTCATCATAAAAAAAGTAAAAACAAACTAAAATTAAGAAAATTTATGCGATTGAACTTACATTAGCATTTAATTTTTCGAAGAGATATTTTTCATTCCATCGTGCAACAGATAGCTATGGGTATAAGCGGGTAAATAAAAAGCTATTTTTTTGATCTTTTCCATATTTATTGAACTACATCAATGGAATTGAATCAATTCGACTTTAATTTTGTTTTACAAGAAGCAAAAGAGAAAATCGTATGAAATATATTCTAGAGAATCCCGTCAGCGGTCATATCGGTCAACAAAAATATAAAACGACCATCTTATGGCGAAATGGTGAACTTATTACGGATGAACCTGAGAAACTTGGTGGAAAAGATCTCGGTCCTGATCCGTATACGCTATTGATCTCTTCCCTCGTTTCCTGTACATTGGCAACTTTACGTATGTATATTGACAAAAAGGAACTTAACATCGATGAGATTCAGGTATCAGCAAATATGTATCTACGAATTGAAAAAGAACAAGTGGTTACTTATTTTGACCGAGAAATTTCATTCGGACAGGCTGTTGAAGAAGACACTGTATTGCGTCTTCAGCAAATTGCCGACGAATGTCCGATTTCTAAGATACTAAAGGGCAACGCCATCGTCAATACAACTATGAAAACCAACCCTTAGATGAAAAATTTGGTCATTATCGTATTTGGAAAAAACGAAGAAATTCTCCAAACGTTAAAGCGGATTATAGAAAGCAATCAGGGATGGCAGGCCATCATTCAACAGGATCTTTCCACCTGTAAGAATTACCTCTTAGAATATCCTGGTGATATCCTGTTGTTGAGCTCTGGTCTATCGACTCAGGAAGAGGCTGAAATCACAGATTATTTAGCGCATTTAAACCATTCTATAGGTTTAATAAAACATTATGGCGGCGGAAGCGGGCTTTTGAAAAATGAAATTTATAGCTTATTCCCTGATTTGATTCCCGATAAATAAGCGAGAGACTTTCAAGATATATCCTAAAATTTCTCAAAGGCAAATAATCCCATCATCAGGCATATTTGCCAATTTTCCGAAAGCTATAAATTTCGATTACAAGGCTTTTATTAAACTAGTTCAATGAAAAGTAATCCTTGGTAGATTAATTTTGAATACATCAATACGAAGATCATGAATAGACAAAATTTCATAAAAAAGGGGCTCTTAGGTTCCGGCATATTCGCTGCAAGCGCTGCCTCAGCACGTATTATGAAGAATGACATAGACGAAATAGAACCTTTGGAAGCACTAGATCCCGATGCCGTCCATTATTACGATTCAGGACAATTGGAAAACCATAGTGTACTCCATAAAGCAACGAGCCGAGGTCATGCAAATCATGGTTGGTTGCAGAGTAATCATACTTTTAGCTTTGCCAATTACCATAATCCCGAACGCATGCATTTTGGTGTGCTCCGTGTATTGAATGATGATATCGTTGCCGCAGGCAGAGGGTTCGGATTACATCCGCACGATAATATGGAAATTATCAGTATTCCTTTAGAAGGGGACTTGGAACATGAAGATAGCATGGGGAATCAAGCCATTATTCAAAAAGGAGATATCCAAGTCATGAGTGCAGGAACAGGCATCATGCATAGTGAATACAATAAAAATAACGATCAGGCTGTTAAATTTTTACAGATCTGGGTCTATCCGAATCAACGCAATGTAGCACCTCGGTACGACCAGATTACCCTGGATAGATCACAAAGACACAATAAGTTGCAACAGATCCTTTCACCAGATCCGTCCGACGAAGGCGTATGGATACATCAGGATGCCTGGTTTCATATGGGACACTTTGACAATGGTATCAGCACAAATTATAAAATCAAACAAGCTGGAAATGGTGTCTATATTTTCGTCATCAAAGGAAGTATCAATGTTGAAGGACAAGAATTGGAAACAAGAGATGGTTTTGGAATCTGGGATGTTTCGGAAATTAAACTCACCGCGACCTCAGCAGATACCGAAATCCTTTTAATGGATCTCAACATGATATTAAATTAACAAAATATAACCTTGAAGCTACTATTTCCATTGATGATCAAGACATAGAATAGCTTCATAGCTTCCATTGTCGAACAAGTTCAGGATAATGATCAGCAAAATTACGGTATCACTGTTCGCATGATTTTACAAAAACGAGGGTATCCAAAACAACTATTGGATACCCTCGTTTTTGTTTAATTCTATTTGTATCCCCTATCGTCTCTGTTCAAAGATTCAATGTTCAGGGCTGTGCTTTTACTTTTTAAAAGCTTATTTGTTCATTGTATAAAATCTATTTTAAAAGCTTATCGAATTGAGTTTTTTATCGACTAAAATACCATCTATAGCTTTTAAATTGAAATTAATGTTACGTTTGGCTTTCAGCTTAATCTTAAACAGAATTTCAGAACCATTCAGTGTTTCCCTATTGCCCAAATTCACAAAAGTAGGATACAACGCTTTACTACCGTTTGTATGCAGACGGTCATTGGTGTAGTTACTCATCTCTTTCAGCTGTAATGGATCTATTCCCACAAACTCAAAATCTCCTTGATTATAAGGCAATGCAAAACTAAGTGCGTTGACCGCTTTAAGGTTTTCACCACTGACCGCTATTTCAACGATATCACCAGACTTCAAGGTAGTCTTGGAGGCTGTCAATTTCAGCTTACCAGCAACTTTCTCCTCTTTGGTTGGTTTCGCTCCACCTTCGATCATCACAGCAACATTTGAGATATCATAGGCATCAATCAGATTATTTTTATTGATGTCACCATTACTCACATAACCTTCAAAATCACCATCACCCATTCTTAATCCAGTATAATTGATATAAGAAGTCAAATCATTTTGGTCGATCAGACGGTCATTATTGATATCTCCCGGTAGATAGCTAGTAGATCCTGGCACCTTAAAGACATAGAGTTCCCGGCCTGAACCAAAACCTCCGACAGCTTCTGTAACCGAAATCTTAATGAAACGAGCGACAGGATGTTGGCTAAAATTAAATTGCTTCATTTCACCATCACGCTTCCAATCAAAGGTTCCAGCCTCTGTCCAGGTGTCTTTATCATTGCTATAAAATATTTTACCTTTTAAAATGATTCCGTTGCCACCATCCGTGCGAGGAAGATACTCAAACTTATCCAATTGATTGACCGATTTCAGATCTAGTGTCATGTCAAACGGAACAGCAGTTTGCCCCCATTTGGTATGCCACATGTCCCCTTCATCATAGTTGAACAACTTATTGATGCCATTGCCACCTTGATTGTCTGCAGAAGTTTCTGCTTTAATACCCTCGATCGCAAATTCTAACGGATTAGCTTTTGTTTTTGCTGTGAATGTACTCCAATCGGAAGCACCGGCTTTATTGACGGCCCTAATTTTAAAAGCATAATCCGTCTCAGCGTCTAAACCTTCAAAGAGCAATTGATTGTCTTTAATGGTCGAGTAGATCAGGTCATTGAAAGCAATCTCATAATAGTCCGCATTGGCAACCTTCTCCCAAGTTGGTGTTATAGTATAAGCTTGTGTATTACTATCCGTTACTTTGGCTGTCGGAGCGGTCAGTACAGCTGTCTGCGATAAATACTTATCAGCTGGCGCAAATTGGAAACCATCAACTTGTATTTCAATCGCAGTCGATGACACATCCTGTTTACCAATACGCACAATTACCATCGGATTTTTGATCAAGGCAACTTTCTCAAATTCTGATCCCTTTGTTGCAAATTGATTCAGATTAGGCTGTGCATCATAGAAAAAGGCATTTTCTAATCCATTAAACTCGGCTAGTGAATGAGCCTCTTGAAGTTTTACTCCTTTTTTGTTCACTTTGGCTGTTACCTTCTTTGGTGCCCCAGTCACATTAAAACGAACTTCAGTCGATTTTGTCTTTTCGAAACCTTCAAATTCACCTTGTGACGGCGCTATTGTGAACAACACTTTGTTGTCTTTCTGTAGAGAAGAAATCTTTGTGTTCACTCCTTTTCCGTAACGATAGGCCTCAGTTTTCCCATCATCATCATATTCCATAAATTCGGAATTTCCAAATGGATATACCTCGTAAATACGCTGATCCTTCTTGATTTCCTGCACATTATTGTTAGGATTAGTGACCGGGATGATAGCACCATTTTTAACAAACACAGGTAGCTTCCAGATTGGCACATCAAAATTATTGATAATACGCCCGCCTTTATACTTCTCACCTGTAAAATAATCGATCCACTCTCCATCTGGCAAGTAAATACCGTTGCGAATATCATTGCCCTTCTCATCTACACGTGTTTCCTGATAGATCGGTGCAACCAAAAAATTCGGTCCATACAGATATTGGTACTGCGTTGCTTTACCAAGCGTATACTGATTTGCTTGCTCCAAAAACATCGCACGGATGATTGGCAAACCATCGACTGCCTGTTTGGCAATACTATAGCTATAAGGAACCAATTGTGATTTCAACTTGAGGTAGAGGCGGTTAATGGAAGTCGCGGGTTCACCCAGAGCATGAGGATACTTTTCGTTGGATCCCCAACCGTCCATATTCAGTTCCATTGGTGTCCATGTTTTCCATTGAAAGTCCCTAATGTTGACTTTGAAATTTTTACCTCCAAAAATACCATCCATATCGGAAGTGATATTTGGCTGTCCGGACAGTCCAGAACCGATATAGGTTGGAATATGAAATCGAATATATTCCCATACACCACCTGTTTGATCCCCAGACCAAATACCGGCATAACGTTGAGTCCCAGCCCAACCGTCTAATGAGATAATAAATGGCCGTGCATCGTTACCATAATAAGGCATCGTATGACCCACGTCAGCAACGCCATTTAAACCAAAGGAATAACCCGGGCCTACCCAAGCAACATCTGTCTTCAATACCCGTACACCGGCATCGCGTACTTCCTTAACTATATCTCTTTGCAATAATGCACTGATACTGTCTTTGGGGTGTAAATCAGACTGTGTCCACAAACCGATTTCCACACCATTTTTACGCGCATAATTACCAAATTCTTTTAGATTATTAATATTACCATCCAATGTTTCGGTCTGACCATATCCAGCACCATAACCATCATTGGGTAGAATCCAGCCCAAAGGCATATCATGCGCCTTATAACGATCGATCACCGCACGGGCTGAAAATTGGTAATTACCTTTTTCACCATTTAATGATTCTTTCGTACCACCATTATCTTTTTGGCTTTCTTTATAACGTTTACCATCTTCAAATAGAATCCCTTTTTCATCCTCTTTCCAAAAATCCCGATTATATGCATTTAGGTGACCTTCATATAAGCCAAATTTTGGAAGAAGAATAGGATTACCCGTTAACTGGTAGAAATCATTCAATAGCGGTACAGTACCATCATTAATCATAAAAAAGACATCCAGGTAATCTGTCTCATGAGCGAGTTTAACTGTTCCTTTTGGTTTTGTACCAAATGCGTAATTCCCCTTTTTAAAGGTATGCCACATAAACCCATAGCCATTGGTTGACCAAAAATAAGGTGTGGGTGATGCTACACCGCCATCCGTCCAGCTATTTTGGTTTTCTATTGCGATCGCCTTACCTTTATGGGAAAACCGTCCATTCTGAACGCCCCCACCAAAGAAGTACTCATCCTTGTTTTCTTTTAATTCTAAGCTCACTTGCTTAGATTCGAAAGCGATAGGTTTTAAACTCTCTACGACGACTTTGTTCGTATTACGATTTAGGATACTAAACTGTGATGTCTGCTTATCTATGGAGAATATGATGTCTTTGGTCGTTATTATCGCCTTACTACCATCGTCCTTTACTTCCAAGTTATCCACTGCTTTCCGTGGCTGTTCGACAAGGATCTTCGCGTCAGGTTTTGCTTCCGGATCGCGAATAATCCCACCGTGTATATCTTGGAACATCCTGAAAATATGATTTCCATAGAAATCCAATGTCAGTCTTTGGTTGTTGTCATATACAATCTCTACTGTTGTTGGGTTAATTTTCTGTATAGCAATAATTTTGCTAACAGTAGCGCGCTGTTCTATCTGATAATAAGCGACTGTGCTAGCCATGGCACTAACTCTATTCGTTTGAAAAATAAACGGAGAAGCCAATCCAACCAACAAACTAACTTGCGCTTTTGTACTCCAAAAAGATATCTTCATGTATATAATTTATAATATTGAATAGCACAATTGCTTTTCCATCTTTGGGATAGGCAGCAATATGCTGTTAAATTAACATAACAATAATACAATAGTAAATCCAAGTAAAAAAGAGCTTCTGGAATGCAAACGATTGTCCAATAATAATGTTGCAGGAGTAAAGTGATTTTAGCAGAACTTCCGCTGCTGCCTCAATGCATCGTTTTCTGGAGAGTAGATAAACGAAGTCATAACGCACTACCTCAGATCAGTACCTGGCAGAACCGTATTTAATGGCGCCATTTCGAAATCGGATCCCTAGAGCTTTTGTGGCGGAACCATTGTTTCTCTATAATCTTTTTGAAAGTATATAAAACGGAGTCATAGCGCAGTACTTTAGATCATGGCCATATAAATCTGTACCGGATAGTACAATTTCAGAGCTGGATCCCTGTAGGCTTTGCGTTGGAACCCATGTTTCTTTGGGATCTTTTGGGCAGTATGTAAACGAAAGAAGCCCTTGACTGTTTCCAGC